>JAGOKC010000136.1 GCA_017994835.1 Aquabacterium sp.
TCCACCATCTGGACGACGGCGCTCAGGTTGCGGCGCACTTCGAGGTAGCTGGCCATGACCTCTTGCCAGCGCAGCTTGGCCGAGCGCTCGACGGCGGCGTAGCCATAGCCGGGCAGGTCGGTCCAGAGCTGGTTGGGTGCGGCCTTGGGGCCCAGGTGGAACAGGTTGATGTGCTGCGTGCGCCCCGGGGTTTTGGAGGCGTAGGCGAGCTGGCGCTGTTGGGCCAGGGTGTTGATGGCGGTGGACTTGCCGGCGTTGGAGCGCCCGACAAAAGCGACCTCGGGCAACTCGCTCACGGGCACCTGATGCAGTTGAGCTGCCGTGATGTAGAAACGGGCCGTGTGGGCCCAGGCGAGGGCGTCTTTGGCGGGGTGGCGAGCCAGATCGTGGGTGGGCACACGGGCCGGTGTGGCGGCCTTTTGCGGGCCTGATGCCGTCTTATTGTGGGCTTGTTTGGCCGAGCCAGGGCGATTGGGTGTGTGACGGGTCATGGGGCATTGTAAAATCTCTGCGTCCAAGTGCCAAAAGCTGGGCCCTCGATCTCCTTGAAATTCAGAGAGCGGGGCGGCAGCCGCCGGTTCAACCCCATAGCCTACTCTTCGCCCCTACGCCATGAAGCGCTTCTCGAACCTGATTGCCCTTGCCACGGTGGCCTTGTCCTTGTCTGGTTTCGCCCATGGGGCTGACACCAAAGTTGCCAAACCCAATGTGGCGGCAGGGGAAGCCAAGGCCACGGCCATGTGCACAGCCTGTCACACGGCCGATGGTTCGGCTGGCATGTCTGCCTATCCGATCTTGCAGGGGCAGCATCCTGAGTACCTCGTCAAGCAGTTGCTCGAGTTTCAGCAGGGCAAGCGCAAGGATCCGGTGATGTCGGGCATGGCAGCAGCCTTGACGGCAGAAGACGTGCGCGATGTGGCGGCTTTCTATGCCAGCAAGAAGGCTCCGGTCGGCACGGCCAAGAACAAGGATCTGGTCGCCATCGGTGAAAAGATTTATCGCGGTGGGATTGCCAAGAAGGCGATTGCAGCGTGCGCCAGTTGCCACAGCCCGAATGGGGCTGGCATGCCGGTGCAGTATCCGCGTCTGGGTGGGCAGCATGCCGATTACACCAAGACTCAGTTGACGGCCTTCCGTCAGGGGGCGCGCACGAACAATGCGCAGATGACAGCCATTGCCGCCAACTTGAGCGACAAGGAAATCGAGGCGCTGTCTGATTACATCGCCGGATTGCGCTGAGATGCGCGATGGCGCTGGCGGCGTGTGGGGCCGTGTAGCGCCCGGTGTGATGGGTTGCGCATTGATGTTGCCAGGCGGTTGCCCGCGATGAGGCGTCCGCCTTCTGGCCCCCGTGGTTCTGTCTGATTTATGACTGCTGACGCTCCCCTTTCTCACGTGCCTGTGCGCCGTTCACGACGTCGTGAGTTGCTCGATCTGTTGGCGTCGATGCGCTTTGCGATCGCGCTGCTGACGGTGATTTGCATTGCCTCGGCCATCGGGACGGTGATCAGGCAGGCTGAGCCGATGGTCAATTACGTGGACCAGTTCGGGCCTTTCTGGGCAGAGGTTTTTGGCGCGCTGGGCTTGTATCGGATCTACAGCACTGCCTGGTTTCTCGTGATCCTGGCCTTTCTGGT
Organism: Aquabacterium sp.; assembly: GCA_017994835.1. Taxonomy (GTDB): domain Bacteria; phylum Pseudomonadota; class Gammaproteobacteria; order Burkholderiales; family Burkholderiaceae_C; genus Aquabacterium. The sequence continues at coordinate 1,638 of JAGOKC010000136.1, forward strand.
GGTTTCGACGAGCTTGTGCATTGCGCGCAACACACCCAAGATTCTGGCGGACTGGCGGACCTACAAGGAAGACATCCGTGCGCGGGCCCTGCTGGCCTTCCACCACAAGGCAAGCGGTGTCTTGACCGCACCCGTGGCAGAGGTCGAGGGGCGGGTGTTGCAGGTGCTCCAGGCCCAGGGCTGGGCCATCAAAACTCAAAAGCGAGAAGCCTCTTCACAAGGTGAAGCGGGGGTGATGATCGCTGCGCGATTGGGCAAGGCCAACAAGATCGGCTACATCGCTGCGCACACGGCCATCGTGCTGGTGTGCCTGGGCGGTTTGTTCGATGGAGATCTGGTCATCAAGGCGCAGGCGTGGGCGCAGGATCTGCAGCCTTTTCGCGGTGGTTCGGAGTTGGCCAACAGTCGCTTGAGTGAGCGCAACCCGGCTTATCGGGCGCAGTTGTTTGTGGCGGAGGGGCAGCGGACCAATGCGTCGGTGATCAACGTTGAACAAGGCATGCTGGTGCAACCGCTGCCTTTCGAGATCGAGCTCAAGAAGTTTGTGGTCGAGTACTACGACACGGGGATGCCGAAGCGTTTTGCGAGCGACATCGTGATCCATGACGCTCGGGTCAAGTTGTCGAAGGCCTTCACGGTCGAGGTGAACCACCCGGTGGTGTATGACGGGGTGACCATTTTCCAGTCCAGCTTTGAGGACGGGGGGTCGCGGATCAAGTTGCGGCCTGTGTACCTGGATCAAGTGGGCGCGCGCAAAGGGCCTGATGTGCTCGATGCCACCGTGGGCGAATCGGGTGCCTTGCCTGCAGACTGGTTGACTGACGGGTCCACGCCTTTGCAATTGGAGGTGACAGGGCTGCGCGTGATCAACGTGGAGAACCTGGCCGAGGCGCAAGGTGCCACGCCCGCGTCCGACGCCACCGACGTGCGTGGGGTGAATCTGGCGGATTTGAGCAAGCACCTGGGTTCGGGTGCCAAGCCTGTGGGCGACAAGGCGCTGGTCAACATCGGGCCTTCAGTGGCCTACAAGCTGCGGGATGCAGCGGGGCAGGCGCGCGAATATCAGAATTTCATGGTGCCGGTGACCCTGGATGATCACCCGATGTTTCTGCTGGGTGTGAGGGATACGCCGGCTGAAGGGTTCCGTTACCTGCGGGTGCCGGCCGATCAGGCGATGAGTCTGCAAGGGTGGCTGCAATTGCGCCATGCGCTCAAGGACAAGTCCTTGCGTGATGAGGCAGCACGGCGCTTTGGCGATGTGGCCGCACCCGCAGACCGGCCCGAGATGCGCGCGCAGTTGGCAGCTTCGGCGCAGCGGACGTTGGATCTGTTTTCCGGGGCGGTGGCGCTGGATGCGGCCACAGGGCAAGTGGCGGCAGGTGTGCCAAATGGTGGGCTGATGGCGCTGTCGCGCTTCATCGAGCAGGTGGTGCCGCCCGCGCAACGCGAACAGACTTCGGGCACGCTGATCCGCATCCTCAATGGCGCGTTGTTCGAGTTGTACAACCTGAGTCGCAGTCAGGCGGGTTTGCCGGTGCAGTCGATTGAAGACCCGAAGGTGCAGGCCTTCATGAGTCGCGCGGTGTTGTCGCTGTCGGATGCGGTGCTGTACCCAGTGCCGGTGGTGCTCATGCTGGACAGTTTCGAGCAGCGTCAGGCCAGTGTGTTTCAGGTGACCCGTACCCCCGGTCGCAACGTGGTGTATCTGGGGTGCGTGCTGCTGATCATCGGGGTCTTTGCGATGCTCTACACCCGTGACCGGCGTGTGTGGGTGTGGTTGCAGCAGGATTCGGCAGGCGGCACACGGGTGCAGATGGCGCTGTCGTCCACACGGCAGACGCTGGACACCGATCGTGAATTTGAAGGCCTGCGCCAGATGGTGTTGGGTGAGGCGCAGATTGCGTCAATTGCCAAGGGGATGTGATCTCATGACGACGTCGAGTTCGGGTGATACAGCCCTGGCACCTGAGGGGGTGATGGACCGCTCTGTCATGGATTGGCTGTTTGCCGCTGCGGTGCTGATGTTGGCAGCCTGGGGTTTTGCCTCTTTTGGCGCGGCCATGGAT
>JAGOKC010000070.1 GCA_017994835.1 Aquabacterium sp.
ACGGCGTCTTCGAGCGCCTCACGCACGGCGTCCATCGAGTACAGGAAGATGCCGGTGAGGCCGATCTGGTCGGCCATGTCGGCGGCCACGCCGGAGCCGACGATGACCTCGACCCCCTCTTGCTGCAACTCGCGCACTGCGGCCTGGGCCTCGTCTTCGGTGCGGTAGCTGCGCTGGTGAACACCCAGGCCGAACAGGTCGTCGAACTGATGGATGTCGGGGGCCACGCCCACGTAGGTGATCAACCCAATGCGTGAGGACTGACGCTTGGCGCGTGCCAGCGCCTGCATGAGGTCAAAGCCGCCCACTTTGACCACCACCACGGGCAGATCCAGGTGCTGGCGCAGGTAGCCGCCATTGGAGCCGGCCGCGACCACCACATCCACCGGCCGCTGCGCCTGCAAGGCTCGCACGCGGGCCACGGCTTCTTCAAACCCGACGTCCAGCACCTCGACGGCGGCACGGTCGGCGAATTCAGGGGCCAAGGCCCGCAACATCTTGTTGATGCGGCGAAAGCCGACGGCCACAATGCGTGGCGGAGCTTGGCTCGGATGGAGGCGGGGCAAAGGTTCAGTCAACATGTGTGGCATTGTGCATATGTTTCATGAATGAATGAAACATCATTTCAAAAACGAAACATCAGCACAGGCTGCGTGCGCTGTGCAAGGGTGAAAACCAGCCTGCCTCATGTTGAATCAATGACTTACAAAGCTTCTTTGGCATCCTGAACACGCAGTACCCGGGCTGGCACGCACGTTGCGTTCTAGACCGGCATTCCCGCTGACACGTTTCACTGGAGACCCCGTATGGCACTCACCTCCCCCGGCGCACGCTTCCGCCAGGCTCTCAAGGACGAATCGCCGCTGCAGATCATGGGCACCATCAACGCCAACCATGCGCTGCTGGCCCAACGCGCCGGTTACCGCGCCATCTACCTGTCGGGTGGCGGTGTGGCCGCAGGCTCTCTGGGCTTGCCTGACCTGGGCATCAACACGATGGACGACGTGCTGATCGACGTGCGTCGCATCACCGACGTGTGTGACACGCCGCTGCTGGTTGACATCGACACGGGCTTTGGCCCCTCGGCCTTCAACATCGAGCGCACCGTCAAGAGCCTGATCAAGGCGGGTGCCGCCGCTTGCCACATCGAAGACCAGGTGGGTGCCAAGCGCTGCGGCCACCGTCCTGGCAAGGAAATCGTGACCACCGAAGAAATGGTGGACCGCGTCAAAGCCGCTGCCGATGCCAAGACCGATCCAGACTTCTTCCTGATCGCGCGCACCGACGCCATCCAGGTGCACGGCGTGGACGCTGCCATCGAGCGCGCCATCCAGTGCGTGGAAGCTGGCGCCGACGGCATCTTTGCCGAAGCCGCCTACGACCTGCCCACTTACGAGAAGTTCTGCAAGGCCGTGAACGTGCCCGTGCTGGCCAACATCACCGAGTTCGGCAAGACCCCGCTGTTCAGCGTGGACGAGCTGCGCCCCACGGGCGTCGGCATGGTGCTGTACCCGCTGAGCGCTTTCCGTGCCATGAACAAGGCCGCTGAAGCCGTGTACACGGCCATCCGACGTGATGGTCATCAAAAGGCCGTCGTGGACTTGATGCAGACTCGCGAAGAGCTGTACGACCGCATTGGTTATCACGCCTTCGAGCAAAAGCTCGACGCGCTGTTTGCCGCCAAGAAGTAAATCCCTCTGTTGCCATCTCTCATCTGGAGACACATCCCATGAGCGCTACCCCCGCCACCACCACAGAATCGACCACCCCTGGTTTCAAGCCCAAGAAATCCGTCGCCCTGTCCGGCACGGCAGCCGGCAACACCGCCCTGTGCACCGTGGGTCGCACCGGCAATGATCTGGCCTACCGTGGCTACGACATCCTGGACGTTGCCACCACCTGCGAATTCGAAGAGATCGCCCACCTGCTGGTGCACGGCAAGCTGCCCACCGCGGCCGAGCTGGCTGGCTACAAGGCCAAGCTGATGGCGCTGCGCGGCCTGCCCGCGAGCCTGAAGACCGCCCTGGAGCAACTGCCCCCGTCGGCGCACCCGATGGACGTGATGCGCACCGGCGTGTCGGTGTTGGGTTGCCTCTCGCCCGAGAAGGACGACCACAACCACCCCGGCGCGCGCGACATCGCTGACAAGCTGATGGCCTCCCTGGGCTCGATGCTGCTGTATTGGTACCACTACAGCCACAACGGCAAGCGCATCGACGTGGAAACCGATGACGACTCCATCGGCGGCCACTTCCTGCACCTGCTGCATGGCGAGAAGCCCCGTGACAGCTGGGTGCGCGCCATGCACACCTCGCTGATCCTGTACGCCGAGCACGAGTTCAACGCCTCGACCTTCACCTCGCGTGTGGTGGCCGGCACGGGCTCGGACATGTTCTCGGCCATCTGCGGCGGCATCGGTGCCTTGCGTGGACCCAAGCACGGTGGCGCCAACGAAGTGGCGTTTGAAATCCAGAAGCGCTACGACAACCCGAACGAAGCCGAGGCCGACATCCGCGCCCGCGTCGAGAAGAAGGAAGTCGTGATCGGCTTCGGTCACCCTGTGTACACCGTGAGCGACCCGCGCAACGTGGTCATCAAGAAGGTGGCGGAAGACCTGTCCAAGGAACAGAAGAACATGAAGATGTACGACATTGCCGAGCGTCTGGAATCGGTGATGTGGGAAATCAAGAAGATGTTCCCGAACCTGGACTGGTTCTCGGCTGTGAGCTATCACATGATGGGCGTGCCCACCGCGATGTTCACCCCGCTGTTCGTGATCGCCCGCACCAGTGGCTGGTCGGCCCACGTGATCGAGCAACGCATTGACGGCAAGATCATCCGTCCGTCGGCCAACTACGTCGGCCCCGAAGATCAGAAGTTCGTGCCGCTGAAAAAGCGCAAGTGAGTCGGCCCGCCATGAACACCCAATACCGCAAGAACCTGCCCGGCACCACGCTGGATTACTTCGACACCGAAGCCGCCGTGGAAGCCATCAAGCCGGGCGCCTGGGCCACCCTGCCCTACACCTCGCGCGTGCACGCCGAGAACATCGTGCGCAAGGCCGACCCCAGCATCATCACCGACTGCCTCAAGCAGATCATCGAACGCAAGCGTGACCTCGACTTCCCCTGGTTTCCGACGCGCGTGGCCTGCCACGACATCCTGGGCCAGACCGCGCTGGTGGACCTGGCTGGCCTGCGTGACGCCATCGCCAAGGAAGGCGGCGACCCGGCCAAGGTGAACCCGGTCGTGCCCGTGCAGCTGATCGTGGACCACTCGCTGGCCGTGGAGTGCGGGGGCTTCGACCCCGATGCGTTCCAGAAGAACCGCGACATCGAAGAGCGCCGCAACGAAGACCGCTTCCACTTCATCGAGTGGACCAAGAAGGCCTTCGCCAACGTGGACGTGATCCCGGCGGGCAACGGCATCATGCACCAGATCAACCTGGAGAAGATGTCGCCGGTCATCCACAACGACCACGGCTTGGCGTACCCCGACACCTGCGTCGGCACCGACTCGCACACCCCGCACGTGGACGCGTTGGGCGTGATCGCCATTGGCGTGGGCGGCCTGGAAGCCGAGAACGTGATGCTGGGCCGCGCCTCGTGGATGCGCTTGCCTGAAATCGTCGGTGTGAAGCTCACTGGCCAACGCCAGCCGGGCATCACCGCCACCGACGTGGTGCTCGCCCTGACCGAGTTTCTGCGCAAGTCCAAGGTTGTGGGGGCCTACCTGGAGTTCTACGGCGAAGGCGCAGCGAAACTGACCATTGGTGACCGCGCCACCATCTCGAACATGGCCCCCGAGTACGGTGCCACCGCCGCCATGTTCAGCATCGACCAGCAGACCCTGGACTACCTGACCCTGACCGGCCGCACGGCTGAGCAGATCAAGCTGGTCGAGACCTATGCCAAGCAAGCCGGGCTGTGGTCGGATTCGCTCAAGAGCGCCGTGTATGAGCGCGACCTGACATTCGATCTGTCAAGCGTCGTGCGCAACATGGCCGGCCCCTCGAACCCGCACGCCCGCGTGGCCACGAGCGACCTGGCTGCCAAGGGCATCGCCGGCAAGTGGGAAATGCCGGCTGCCAGCGAAGGCACGATGCCCGACGGCGCCGTGATCATCGCCGCCATCACCTCGTGCACCAACACCTCCAACCCGCGCAACGTGATCGCGGCCGCCTTGCTGGCTCGCAACGCCAACAAGCTGGGTCTGACGCGCAAGCCCTGGGTGAAGTCCTCGCTGGCCCCTGGCTCGAAGGCTGTGGAGCTGTACCTGAAGGAAGCCAATCTGCTGGGCGACCTGGAAAAGCTCGGCTTTGGCATCGTGGCCTTTGCCTGCACCACCTGCAACGGCATGTCGGGCGCACTGGACCCGAAGATCCAGCAAGAGATCATCGACCGCGACCTGTACGCCACCGCCGTGCTCTCGGGCAACCGCAACTTCGACGGTCGCATCCACCCCTACGCCAAGCAAGCCTTCCTGGCCTCGCCGCCGCTGGTCGTGGCCTACGCCCTTGCCGGCACCGTGCGCTTTGACATCGAAAACGACGTGCTGGCCGTGGTCGATGGCAAGGAAATCCGCCTGAAGGACATCTGGCCTTCGGACGAAGAGATCGACGCCATCGTCAAATTCAGCGTCAAGCCCGAAATGTTCCGCGCCGTGTACGAGCCCATGTTCGCTATTTCAGCCGACACGGGCGAGAAGGTCACCCCGCTGTACGACTGGCGTCCCCAGTCCACCTACATCCGTCGCCCACCCTACTGGGACACAGAAGGGGTCGGTGCCCTGGCCGCCAACCCGCGCACGCTCAAGGGCATGCGCCCACTGGCCATTTTGCCGGACAACATCACCACCGACCACCTGTCGCCGTCCAACGCCATCATGATGGATTCGGCTGCGGGCGAGTACCTGCACAGGATGGGCCTGCCGGAGGAGGACTTCAACTCCTACGCCACCCACCGTGGTGACCACCTGACCGCCATGCGCGCCACCTTCGCGAACCCCACGCTGAAGAACGAGATGGTCCGCAAGGAAGACGGCTCGGTGAGGCCGGGCTCGCTGGCCCGCGTCGAGCCCGAAGGCAAGGTCGTGCGCATGTGGGAAGCCATCGAGACCTACCTGGACCGCAAGCAGCCGCTGATCATCGTGGCCGGTGCCGACTACGGCCAAGGCTCCTCGCGCGACTGGGCCGCCAAGGGCGTGCGCCTGGCGGGTGTGGAAGCGATTGCCGCCGAAGGCTTCGAGCGCATCCACCGCACCAACCTGATCGGCATGGGCGTGATGCCGCTGGAGTTCAAGCCGGGCACCAACCGCCTGACCCTGGGCCTGGACGGCACCGAGACCTACGACGTGGAAGGCGACCTGAAGCCCCGCGCCGACCTGACCCTGGTCATCACCCGCAAGAGCGGCGAAGTGGTGAAGGTGCCGATGACCGGCCGCCTGGACACGGCCGAAGAGGTGTCGGTGTACCAGGCTGGTGGCGTGCTGCAGCGTTTCGCACAGGACTTTTTGGCTGCGAACAAGGCTGCGTGAACACAGCGTTGAGGCACCGGCAGGGGCATCAGGGCAACCTGATGCCCCTTTGTCATGAGCGGTAAGATCCCTCGCAGATTCACAACAACATCAGAGAGGACCGACCTCCAGCGCCACGGGCGCGGGTCGTTGAACAGGTACATGAACAGCGTCACCGACAAACACCATGGGCCGTTGACGGCCTCGCTGGCCAGAGCAACCGCCATTCTGGCTGCCACCTTGACGGGGCTTGGCGTGATCTTCTGGCTGGCGGCCAACTGGGACACACTGGGTCGCATTGGGCAGTTTGCACTGCTTCAGGTCTCAATGCTGGCTTGCGGGCTGGCCGCACTCTGGCACCCAGGCTGGCGAGCTCCCTTGAGCCTCTTGCTGTTTTTACTCACAGGTGGCCTGCTGGCCAACGTGGGCCAGACCTATCAGACCGGTGCAGACCCCTGGCAGTTGTTCGCGCTGTGGGCCTTGCTGGGGTTGCCCATGGCTTGGGCTGCCCGTCATGACGCCCTCTGGGCGGCCTGGGCACTGGTGCTGATGACCGCACTGTCCCTGTGGGTGGCAGCAAACACCACCCGCTGGTGGCACATCCGCGATCAGGATGCTACGACCTACATCTTCGCCTGGGCCTTGTCACTGCTGACGGTGGGTGGCCTCAGCGCACCGGCCCGCCCCTGGACGGGTGCAGGACTGTGGAGCATGCGTCTGACCCTGACACTGACCGTGGTGGCCATCACCTGCACGGCTGTCTCCAACCTGCTGGCCAGCGATGGTTCATTGCTGTATGTGCTGGCTCTGCTGGCGCTTGGTGCGGGTGCAGTGCTGCTGTCCCGCCGCGATTATTTTGATCTCTACGGGCTGAGTGGGTGCGCCTTGGGCATCAATGTGTGCCTGGTAAGTGGCCTGGGTCAGCTTCTGCTGGACGGTGCCCGAGGCGATATGTTGCTTGTCTGGCTGCTGTTGGGCTTGATGGCAGCCGCACTGCTTGGCTGGACCGTGAAGATGGTGATGCAGTTGGCGCGCCAGCACGGAGGTGTCGCATGAGCCCGCGTCCCTGGCCTGTCGTCCTGCTGACTGCCCTGGGCGCATGGCTTGCAGCCATTCCCTTCTTTGCGGTGGCAGCCTTGCTGCTGGGCAACATCCTGAATCAACCCGAGGCAGCCCTGATCATGGGCCTGGTCATGCTGGGCGGAGCCGTCACCATCCTGCGTGCGCCACACCACTCGCTGTTCGTCGAGAACCTGGGCTTGCCCGTGCTGCTGGCAGGCCTGGGCCTGGTCGCCTGGGGCCTCAACGAACCCCTGGCATGGCGAGGCGCAAGCGGTGCCCTGAGCCTGATCTCTCTGGGGCTGGCCCTGGCGCTGCCCCAGACCTGGATCCGTACCTTGCTGGGTGCCATCGCCGCACAGTTCGCCCTGTTGGCCCTCAGTCCGGACACCTGGTTGCACGGCGAGCGGTCGTGGTTGAGCCCCTGGGTGGCAATGCACTTGCTGGTGGTTCTCTGGCTGGGCTCGATCGCACTGGAGCGCATGCAAAGCGGCAGTACCGCGTCGCTGCGGGCCATCGCCGACGCCGGGAATGGCTGGGTTGCCTCGATGCTGTTGGCGTTGGCCGTATGGTCTGGCTCCACCTTTTTGCTCAGCGAGCCGCTGCTCCCGGGACACCCCTCTCAGACCGGCCGCAGCCTGGTGTGGTTCGCCTACCAGGGCATCGACCTGGGATCGACCGTGGCTGCGCTGCTGGCCATGCTCGGCCTGGCATGGCGTTGGCCAGGTTTGCGTCAGACCTGGTGCGCCGGACTGGCCTTGGTCGCATGTGCGCTTTCGGCCTTCATGCCGACGCTGGGAGGGGTCTTGCTGGTCGCCTCAGCCTGCCTGATCACCGATCGCCGACACATGGCCGTGTGGGCTGCACTGGCTGCTGTGTGGGTGATCGGCGCGTTCTACTACCAGCTCGCCTGGACACTGACCACCAAGGCGGCCGTGCTGGCTGTCGCCGGCGTGACGCTGGGTGGGCTGGCCGTCTGGGGGCTGAAGAAGGACTGGCCCACAGCCCAAGGGACCTCTCCGAACAAGGATGCCGCCCCCTTGCGCGGACGCACCCTGGCCCTGGCCCTGAGTACCCTGGCTGCCTTGCTTGTGGCCAACGGTGCCATCTGGAAAAACGAAACCCTCATCCGCGATGGTCGCCCGGTGTTCGTTGCCCTGGCCCCTGTTGATCCACGCTCGCTGATGCAGGGTGATTACATGGCCTTGCGTTTTCACATCAACCAGTTGGAGCTGAACCCGGCACACGAAGCGGCCCCGGTGCACCTGGTGTTCAAGATAGACGCCCAGGGCGTGGCCACCGCAGTGCGCCAATACCGGGGTGAAACGCTCCAGACGGACGAACTGATCATGCGCATGGCCCGCAAACGCGGCAACTGGCTGCTGGTAACCGATGCCTTCCACTTCAAGGAGGGTGAGGCCGAACGGTGGGCTGGCGCGCGGTTCGGAGAGTTCCGCGTCGAGGCGAGCGGGCGAGCCCTGCTCGTAGGTCTGCGCGGTGCCAAACTTGAGCCGCTGTGAGGCCGCCCACTTGAGACCTCAAACAGGTCAAAATCACAGCAGAGTTCAAGCTGTCAACGCCGCCCGTGTCCGGCTTCTGGCCGCAACCGCCCCACCCTTGAAACAGAAACCATGACCATGGCTCACCCGGCGCAAATCAAAATCCCTGCCACCTACATGCGTGGCGGCACCAGCAAGGGCGTGTTCTTTCGCCTGCAAGACCTGCCTGCGGCCTGCCAACAGCCGGGCAACGCCCGTGACAAGCTGTTCCTGCGCGTCATCGGCAGCCCCGACCCCTATGCCGCCCACATCGACGGCATGGGCGGGGCCACCTCGTCCACGTCCAAGTGCGTGATCCTGTCCAAGTCCAGCGTACCCGATCACGATGTGGACTATCTTTACGGACAGGTTTCGATCGACAAGCCCTTCGTGGACTGGTCGGGCAACTGCGGCAACCTGTCCACAGCGGCGGGCGCTTTCGCCATCCACGCAGGCCTGGTTGACCCCGCACGCATTCCGCAAAACGGCACCGCCGTGGTCCGCATCTGGCAGGCCAACATCCAGAAAACCATCATCGCCCACGTGCCCGTCACCAACGGTCAGGTGCAGGAAACCGGTGACTTCGAGCTCGATGGCGTGACCTTCCCGGCCGCCGAGATCGTGCTGGAGTTCATGGACCCGTCTGACGATGGCGACGAGGGCAGCTCGATGTTCCCGACGGGCAACCTGGTCGATGAGCTGGACGTCCCTGGCATCGGCACGCTCAAGGCCACGATGATCACGGCGGGCATCCCCACCGTGTTCGTCAACGCCGCCGACATTGGCTACACCGGCACCGAGCTGCGCGAGCAGATCAACACGGACGCCGCAGCCCTCCAGCGCTTCGAGGCCATCCGCATTGCCGGTGCCCTGCGCATGGGCCTGATCAAGACGCCCGAAGAGGCCGCCACCCGCCAGCACACGCCCAAGATCGCCTTCGTGGCCCCCCCCACCGCTTACAAGGCGTCCAGCGGCAAGACCATTGAGGCGTCGGACGTGGACCTGCTGGTGCGCGCCCTGTCCATGGGCAAACTGCACCACGCCATGATGGGCACCTGCGCGGTCGCCATCGGCACTGCTGCCGCCATTCCCGGCACCCTGGTCAACCAGGCGGCTGGCGGTGGCGCGCGCGAGGCGGTGCGCTTTGGCCACCCCTCGGGCACCTTGCGTGTGGGTGCGCAGGCGCAGCAAGTCAGTGGTCAGTGGACGGTGACCAAAGCCATCATGAGCCGCAGCGCCCGCATCCTCATGGAAGGCTGGGTGCGGGTGCCGGGCGACACCTTCTGAGGCAAACCCCCTCACACCCCGACCGCAAGCGGCCGTACATTTGCTTGCCACGATCATGTGCACGAACACGTGATCAGCGGCAAAATCAGCTTCTGTTTTACGCACGCCAAGCCCTACACCATGAGCACACTCACCTCTCGCCACCAACGCACCCGCACCCTGGCCTTGACCGCCGGCATGGTTCTGGGCATGGCTGCCAGTGTTCTGGCCCCTCAGTTGGCCCACGCCCGCATCACATCGGCCAGCAAGCACACACTGGCCAACAATTTCACGCCCCCGCCTGAAGCCAGCGCCGAGCAGTTGCAAGCTGCCGAGCGCGTGCTCACCGGGCGCTACGCCTGCGAATTCGGCAAGTCCGTTTCGGTGGACCGCAGCGAGCGCCATGCTGGCTACTTCGACCTGAAGCTTGATCGCCAAGCCTGGGTCATGAAGCCTGTCGTCTCCAGCACCGGGGCCGTGCGCCTGGAAGATGTCAAAGGCAATGCCTTGCTGATTCAGATCCTCACCAAGTCCATGGTCATGGACCCCAAGGTTGGTCGCCGCCTTGTGGATGGCTGCGTGCACGACGTGCAACGTGCCGCAGAAGCCGACCTGCGCCACTCGCCACGCCCCTCACTGTTTGGTCCCTCCGGCAATTGATGGGGTTTCCCGACGTTTCACTGCGCGAAATTGCGTGATTTCGCGCTGAAATCGTGACATTCACCGCTGTGCTGGGCGAAAATAGCAGGTTGCACGGAAATGATCTTTCCACGCGATCGACGCGTTCTCTGCCCCACGGCGGTGATTCTGTTTTGAGGATCCGCAACCTGGATCCGCGTTCGATTTTCCTGCCCCTCAACACCAGGTGAACACCATGTTGCAAGCCTATCGCGAACACGTTGCCGAGCGCGCTGCCCTCGGTATCCCTCCTCTGGCCCTGTCGGCCCAGCAAACCGCTGAACTGATCGAGCTGATCAAGAACCCGCCCGCCGGCGAAGACGCATTCCTGCTGGACCTGCTGACCCACCGCGTTCCTCCGGGCGTGGACGATGCAGCCAAGGTCAAGGCTTCTTTCCTGACGGCTGTGGCCGATGGCGACATCAAGGTGGGCCTGATCTCCCGCGCCAAGGCCACCGAGCTGCTCGGCACCATGGTCGGCGGCTACAACGTCAAGCCCCTGATCGACCTGCTGGGCGACGCTGAAGTCGGCACCATTGCCGCTGAAGCCCTCAAGAAGACCCTGCTGATGTTCGACTTCTTCCACGATGTGGCAGAACTGGCCAAGGGCGGCAACGCCAACGCCAAGAACGTCATCCAGTCCTGGGCTGATGCCGAGTGGTTCACCAGTCGTCCTCCGGTTGCCAAGAAGATCACCGTGACCGTGTTCAAGGTGCCTGGCGAAACCAACACCGACGACCTGTCGCCCGCTCCGGATGCCTGGAGCCGCCCTGACATCCCGATGCACTATCTGGCGATGCTCAAGAACACCCGTCCTGACGCGGCCTTCAAGCCCGAAGAAGACGGCAAGCGCGGCCCGATGCAGTTCATCGAAGACCTGAAGAAGAAGGGCAACCTGGTTGCCTACGTGGGCGACGTGGTCGGCACCGGTTCTTCCCGCAAGTCGGCCACCAACAGCGTGATCTGGGCCACGGGCGAAGACATCCCCTTCGTGCCCAACAAGCGCTTTGGCGGCGTGACCCTGGGCGGCAAGATCGCCCCCATCTTCTTCAACACGCAGGAAGACTCCGGCTCGCTGCCCATCGAAGTGGACGTGTCCAACTTCGAAATGGGCGATGTCATCGACATCTACCCGTACGAAGGCAAGATCGAAAAGAACGGCGCTGTTGCCGCCAAGTTCGAGCTGAAGTCGCAAGTGCTGCTGGACGAAGTGCAAGCCGGTGGCCGTATCAACCTGATCATCGGCCGCTCGTTGACCAGCAAGGCCCGCGACTTCCTGGGCCTGAGCGCTTCCACCGCCTTCCGTCTGCCCCAGGCACCGGTTGACAGCGGCAAGGGCTTCACCCTGGCCCAGAAGATGGTTGGCCGCGCCTGCGGTCTGCCTGAGGGCAAGGGCGTGCGTCCGGGCACGTACTGTGAACCCAAGATGACCACCGTCGGTTCGCAAGACACCACCGGCCCGATGACCCGCGACGAGCTGAAGGACCTGGCTTGCCTGGGCTTCTCGGCTGACCTGGTGATGCAGTCCTTCTGCCACACCGCGGCTTATCCGAAGCCCGTGGACGTGAAGATGCACCGCGAGCTGCCCGCCTTCATCTCGAACCGCGGCGGCGTGGCCCTGCGTCCGGGCGACGGCGTGATCCACTCGTGGCTGAACCGCCTGCTGTTGCCCGACACCGTCGGCACCGGTGGCGACTCGCACACCCGCTTCCCGATCGGCATCTCCTTCCCCGCCGGTTCGGGCCTGGTCGCCTTCGGCGCTGCCACCGGCGTGATGCCGCTGGACATGCCTGAGTCGGTGCTGGTGCGCTTCAAGGGCGAGATGCAGCCTGGCGTCACCCTGCGTGACCTGGTGCACGCCATCCCCCTGTACGCCATCAAGGCCGGTCTGCTGACCGTTGCCAAGGCCGGCAAGAAGAACATCTTCTCGGGTCGCGTGCTGGAAATCGAAGGCCTGCCCAACCTGAAGGTCGAGCAAGCGTTCGAGCTGTCCGACGCGTCCGCTGAGCGTTCGGCTGCGGGTTGCACCATCAAGCTGAACAAGGAACCGGTCGCCGAGTACCTGAAGTCGAACATCGTTCTGATGAAGAACATGATCGCCGACGGCTACGCCGATGCCCGCACCCTGGAGCGCCGCATCGCCGCCCAGGAAGCCTGGCTGGCCAACCCGCAATTGCTGGAAGCCGACAAGGACGCCGAGTACGCCGCCGTGATCGAAATCGATCTGGCCGACATCAAGGAGCCGATCGTCTGCTGCCCGAACGACCCGGACGACGCCAAGTTCCTGTCCGAAGTCGCCGGCACCAAGATCGACGAAGCCTTCATCGGTTCGTGCATGACCAACATCGGTCACTTCCGTGCTGCTGGCAAGCTGCTCGAAGGCAAGCGCGACATCCCGGTGCGTCTGTGGGTGGCCCCGCCCACCAAGATGGACGCTTCCGAGCTGACCAAGGAAGGCTTCTACAACACCTTCGGCGCCGCTGGCGCACGCATGGAAATGCCCGGCTGCTCGCTGTGCATGGGCAACCAGGCTCAGATCAAGGAAGGCTCGACCTGTATCTCCACGTCGACCCGTAACTTCCCGAACCGTCTGGGCAAGAACACCAACGTGTTCCTGGGCTCGGCCGAGCTGACCGCCGTCGCCTCCAAGCTGGGCAAGCTGCCGACCCCGGCCGAATACATGGCCGAGATCGGCGTGGTCTCCAAGGACTCCGACAAGATCTACAAGTACCTGAACTTCAACCAGATTGAAGAGTACGTGGACACCGCCAAGTCCGTGAAGGCCTGAGCCTTGCGTCCCTGACGCAGCGCTGAGCTGACATGAAGCCCGCCGGGGAAACCTGGCGGGCTTTTTTGTGGCCAGATCGGATTCAAAACAACGTCAAATGCACTTCAAATGCGCGGCGGCCGCAATGGCGATGCACACTGCGGGCATGTTCAAACAAACCGGTCGTTCCGTGGCCGGCATCGGGAGAAGACCATGAAAATCCTGCTCTGCGGTGCCCGAGGTTTTGTCGGCAGTCACCTGCAACGTGCCTTGCAGCGCGCGGGCCATCAGGTCATCGGCGGCGTGTCGTCGGTGCGCGCGGGCGAGTCAGACCGCATCGCCGTGGACTACACCCACGATGTGCATGTGGCCGATTGGCTGCCGCGCGTGCGTGACATGGACGTGGTGATCAATGCGGTTGGCATCCTGCGCAGCACTGGCAGTCGCCCCATCACGGCGGTGCACACCGACACCCCGAAGGCCTTGTTCGATGCCTGTGCCCAGACAGGCGTGCCCCGGGTCATCCAGATCTCGGCGCTGGGCATCGAGCACAGCGCCACGCAGTATGCGCAAACCAAGCTGGCCGCCGAACAGCATCTGCAGGCGCTGGTCGCAGCGGGCCGACTGTCCGCCACCATCCTGCGGCCCAGCATCGTGTTCGGCAAAGGCGGTGCCAGCAGTGCCCTGTTCTTCAATCTGGCCCGCCTGCCGGTGGCGCTGCTGCCCGGTCCAGTGATCGACGCCCAGGTGCAGCCCGTGGCGGTCACCGACCTCGCTGATGCGGTGGTGAACCTGTTGAGCACCCATCCCCAGCCGCCAGGTCCGCTGGCATGTGTGGGGCCGCAGGCGGTGCCACTGGGCGACTTCATCGCCAGCCTGCGCCAACAACTGGGGCACCGTCCTGCCAAGGTGCTAAGGCTGCCGGATGCGCTGACCTCGCTGAGCGCCCTCCTCGGCGATCTGGTGTCAGCCAGCCCCTGGAGCAGTGAAGCCGTCGATCTCCTGAAACAGCCGAACGTGGCCGCGCCAGCGGCCTTCGAGGCCTTGCTGGGACGCTCAGGCGTGCACCATGGTCGCCTGCTGGCGGAGAACTGGTCTTGAGCCCACGGCGCATGGTCCGGCTCACATCTCCTTGCAAAGGCGCCCTGGCATGCGGCCATAATGCCCGCTTGCTGACTTGATGGTGCCTGCGGGTGCCGGCCTCGCTGTATGTCCGATTCTGCGACCCAGAGCAGTA
>JAGOKC010000071.1 GCA_017994835.1 Aquabacterium sp.
GCGACCTTCCCCGAAGAGATCGCTCGCGTGCGTGAGTTGGCGCCCACGCTGCCTTTGCTGATCCCCGGTGTGGGCGCGCAGGGTGGCGATGCGGCGGCCACGGTCCAGGCAGGGCTGACGACGGATGCGAGCGGGGCCATCACTGGCACCATCGTCGTCAACAGCTCGCGCGCGGTGCTGTACGCCAGCAGTGGCGATGATTTCGCCAGCGCGGCACGTCGCGTGGCGCTGGAAACGCGGGATGCGTTGAACGCAGCGCGCTGAGGCGTCGTGAATCCCCCTTGCATGCAGGGGGCGAGGTCACCGCCACCCCCTTGTGGGTGTGTGTGGCGCGTGTAGACATCGATATGCTGCACGCCTGTTTGATTTGCGGGCTACGTTGGTGTGGAGGTCTTCCGACGCACACCGTCCCGTCTGCGCATGGCCTTGTCGATTTATCAGCTGAAACCCCGCTTTCAGGCGCTCTTGCGCCCTTTGGTCGGTGCCCTGTATCGGGCCGGTGTCACCGCCAACCAGGTGACGGTTTTGGCTTGTGCGCTGTCCATCGCGCTCGGGTTGGCCTTGTATGGCCTGCCGCTGTCAGCAGCGTATTTCGCGCTGATTCCTGTCTGGATGCTGATGCGCATGGCATTCAATGCCATTGATGGCATGTTGGCACGCGAACACGGTCAGCAATCCGTGCTGGGCGCATATCTCAATGAGTTGACCGATGTGTTGTCGGATGCGGCCTTGTACCTGCCGTTTGCACGCATCGCACCGTTCGATCCCTTCTGGGTTGGCGCGATCGTGTTGCTGGCCGCCATGTCAGAGATGGCGGGTGTGCTGGGCGCGGTGGTCGGTGGCGAGCGTCGTTATGACGGCCCGATGGGCAAAAGTGATCGCGCTTTTGTGTTCGGCGTTTTCGGGCTTGTGGTGGCTCTCGGTGGCCAGGCACCCGATTCGTACCTTGGTTGGCATCTCCTCATCACCTGGGGGCTGCCCTTCGTTGCGGCACTGACCGCGTATTCCATTTACAACCGCATCCAAGCGGGTATCAGGGGAGTGCATGAACGCCGCGCTTGACCATCACCACCTCGCATCGCCTGCGGCGCACGCCACGCGCACGCCCCAGCTATTGTCTTTTCAGACGCACGATGGCGTGACGCTCCGTTATCGCTATTGGCCCGCCGCTTCAGGGGTGCGCCGCGGCACGATCGCGTTGTTTCATCGCGGGCATGAGCATGGTGGCCGCATGGCCCACCTGGTGGACGAGCTGAACTTGCCCGACATGGCCTTCGTGGCGTGGGATGCGCGTGGCCATGGCGAGTCGCCGGGGGCGCGGGGGCACAGCCCCAGTTTTGGTACATCGGTTCGCGACATCCAGACTTTCATGGAGCACCTGAAGGTGGCCCATGGCATCGACTTGCCCGAAGTCTTTGTGGTTGCGCAAAGCGTGGGAGCGGTGTTGGTCTCGACCTGGGTGCACGACTATGCCCCGGCCATCCGTGGCATGTCGCTGGCTTCGCCGGCCTTCCAGGTCAAGCTGTACGTGCCGTTCGCGAGAGCTGGGATTCGGCTTTGGCAGCAGGTGGTTGGCCCCTTCTTTGTCAACAGCTATGTCAAGGCGAAGTTCCTGACCCACGATCCTGCCCGGATTGCCAGCTATGAGGCAGATCCGCTGATTGCACGGCCGATTGCTTCTCACATCCTGCTGGGCCTGTACGAAGCGGCCGCGCGTGTGGTGGCCGATGCCGCGGCCATCACCGTGCCGACGCAGGTGCTGATTTCTGGGGCGGACTGGGTGGTGCACCAAAAGCCTCAGCGGCGTTTTGCTTCGACCCTGGGCAGTGCAGTCAAGGAAGTCCACGAACTGCCGGGCTTCTATCACGACACCTTGGGCGAAAAGGACCGGCATCTCGCGCTGGCTCGTATCCGGGACTTTGTTCAACGTTGCTTTGCCGTGGCGCCATCGGTGCTTGATGTCCGTTCGGCAGATCGCCGTGGCGCGACATTCGATGAGGCTCAGGTCTTGTCCCGCCCCCTGCCGGTCTGGTCTCCGCGTGCCTGGTACTGGGCGTTCACGCGTGCCGGGCTGCGTATCGGGGGCTGGCTGTCGCGTGGGATTCGGATGGGTCATGAAACCGGCTTTGACTCGGGCAGCACCTTGGATTACGTCTATCGCAACCAGGCGACTGGTGCCGGGCCCTTGGGGCGTCTGATCGATGGGTTCTATTTGCAGTCCATCGGCTGGCGCGGTATCCGGGTGCGCAAGCAGCATGTCGAGGAATTGCTGACGGCGGGCATGCGCTGCGTTCAGGAGCAGGGCCTGCCGGTTCGCTTGATGGACATCGCTGCGGGGCATGGGCGTTATGTGCTCGATGCGGTAGCCAGCTCGCCGCTGCAGCCAGAGTCCATCTTGCTGCGCGACTACAGCGACATCAACGTCCGCGATGGTGGCGCTTTGATTGTCGCAAGAAGGTTGCAAGGCCGTGCGCGCTTTGTGAAAGCCGATGCATTTGACCGCGCCTCGCTGGCCGCAACCGATCCAGCCCCCACGGTGACTGTGGTGTCCGGTTTGTACGAGCTGTTTGCCGACAACGCGATGGTGAGCCGGTCGCTGGCCGGGATTGCCGACGCCATGCCCGAAGGAGCCTGTCTGGTCTACACCGGACAACCGTGGCACCCGCAACTGGAGATGATCGCGCGGGCCTTGACCAGCCACCGGCAAGGTCAGGCATGGGTGATGCGCCGCCGCACGCAGCAGGAGATGGATCAGTTGGTCGAAGCGGCGGGTTTCCGCAAGGTGACCCAGCGTGTCGACGAGTGGGGCATTTTCACCGTCTCGCTGGCCGTGAAGGTGAGGGCGGTTTGACGGTGCTCAACCGGTTGGCACCCCATTGGCAGCCTGGGGCACTGGCATTGCTGTTGTTGGCGCCCTTCTTCTTTTGGAGCTACGGGCTGGCCAATCAACTGGCCGCAGCCTCCACGCAGGTATCGAGCATCAAGTTCGAATGGGAGTCGGCCATTCCACTGCTGCCCTGGACCATCCTGCCTTACTGGTCTATCGACTTCTTCTATGGCCTGTCTGTGCTGATCGCGCGAAACCGTCGTGAGTTGAGGCGGCAGGTTCTGCGTTTGCTGTCGGCCCAGATTCTGTGTGTCAGTTGTTTCCTCTTGTGGCCCTTGCAGTTTTCGACCACTCGCCCAGAGGTCGATGGCTGGGCCGGTGTGCTGTTCGATGCCCTGGCCGGCTTTGACTTGCCCTACAACCAAGCCCCCTCGCTGCACATCGTGCTGTTGTTGATCTTGTGGGACTTCTATCGCCAGCGGCTCAGTGGCGGATGGCTGTGGTTCTTGCACATGTGGAGCCTGCTCATTGGGGTGTCCGTGCTGACCACCTATCAGCATCATTTCATCGACATCCCCACGGGGTTGCTGGCTGGCGCGGTGTGCATGTGGGCCTGGCCCTTGCAGGACTCGCCTCCCTGGCGTGCCCCATCCCGCGTAGATCAACCGCACAGGTGGCTCGGCGCAGTCTATGGCGGTGCTGCAGCGCTCTTTGCTGCGGCCGCTGGGTACGCAGGTGAGATGTGGAGCCGAACGGCCTGGTGGCTGTGGTGGCCGGCTGTGAGCTGCCTGTGGGTGGCGCTGGCGTATGTGCACCTGGGCCATGCGGGCTTTCAGAAGGACGCGCAAGGGCAGCACGCTGTGGCATCGGCCTTGTTGCTGGCACCTCAGCGCCTGTTTGCCTGGCTGAATGCGCGCTGCTGGACCTGGCGATGGCCCAGCAGTGTGGCCATTTCGGATGAGGTGTGGCTGGGGCGTTTACCTTTGCCTTGGGAGGCAGACCATCGCCGCTTTGATCGCGTGCTCGATCTCACGGCAGAGCTCTCCGTGAGGCATCCCGGACTGCATAGCCTGCCGATGCTCGATCTCAGCCTGCCAAGTGCACCACAGTTGCGCGCGGCTGCGGCGCATGTCCAAGAGACGGTGCAGGCCATGGGTGCCAATGAAAAGCTGTTGGTGTCTTGCGCATTGGGCGTGTCGCGCAGCGCTGCGGTGGTGATGACCTGGCTGGTCATCTCGGGCCGATGTGCTTCGCTGGACGAGGCCGAAGCCTGGGTGCGATCACGGCGTCCGCAGGTGGTCATGCGGCCGGCCTTGAGGGCTGTCGTGGCGCAGGCCATCGACGGCTGTGCCTTGGTGGGGCGCACCACATGAGGGTGTCCGTGTCGGAAGTGCCTTCTGGCACCGCATGGAGCTCGGCGGATCGAGCGGACAGTGCCGTGTGTGCGTCGGTGCTGGCCACCGGTGCGTGGTGGTGGGGATGGATGCTGGCCTGCGGTGCGCTGGCAGCGGTCTCAGCCTGGTCGCGCCACGATCTGTGGGTGGGCGTGGCACTGTGTGTGGGCTGGGTGCCTGGGACGTGGTGGACGGTTCGCGTGCAGCTGGATGCCCGTTTGTTTCATTGGATGGCTCAAGCAGAGGGGCCCTTGACACAGGGGCGTGATCTGGATGCCGCGCTGCAGAGGGTGGTGGGACGATCCACTGGCGAGCCATCTGTGACGTCGTCTCGGTCCATGACCGAACGTGTGGCAGGGGCGATAGGGCTGTATCGCAGGCTGGTGACGTGGAGCCTCTTGCACGGTGGTGTCGCCATTGCCTACCTGCTGATGGTGCATGGGAGCGGGACGCAGTCATGAGCATGCAAGGGGTGGGGCGCATCGGCGCCGTGGTGAGTGAGGGCTGTCGCCGGGCGCTGGCGTGGTTGATCGGCGGCGGTTTGTTGTGGGTCGCGCGCGCCGCCACGGGCGTCCGGCCTTTGTGGCAAGGCACAGTGCCACGCGCCGTGCAGCGGGTTTACTTTGCCAACCACGGTAGCCACGGCGACTTCGTGATGATCTGGGCCTGCCTGCCCTCTGTATTGCGGCGGGCGACCCGCCCCGTGGCGGGGCAGGACTACTGGCTGGCTTCCGGACTTCGCCATTTCGTGGCGTCGCGCGTGTTTCGGGCCTTGCTGATCAACCGGCATCCGCAGCCGGGTGAGCCGTCGCCTGTGGACCAGATGGCACAGACCCTGGCTGACGGTGATTCCCTCATCATTTTCCCGGAGGGCACGCGCAACACCGGCGAGAGCCCCTTGCTGCCATTCAAAAGTGGGCTCTATCACCTGGCCCAGCAGCATCCCGATGCCGAACTGGTACCTGTCTGGATCGACAACATTCGCCGCGTGATCCCCAAAGGCGAATGGATCCCGGTGCCGATGATCTGCACGGTGAGCTTTGGCGAGCCTCTGGTGCGCCAGCCCCTCGAAACCAAAGATGCCTTCCTGGCACGCGCACGTGAGGCGGTGCTCGCCTTGCGTCCCGCAGAAAGCCGCTGATGTTGAAACTCACGATGCCTGTCTTGTTGCACGATGACATGACGCGCTGGCTGTTTGGCGGCACCTTGGCGGTGCTGTTGCTGGCCTCCTTGATTGGCGGTGTGCTCAAGTGGCGCGTGGCGCGCGGGCAGCCTCATGGCGTGATCGACAACCTCAACAGCCGGATCAAGGCGTGGTGGGTGATGATCTTGCTCATCGGCCTGTCTTTTGTATTGGGCAAGACGGCCGTGATCCTGTTGTTCACCTTCATGTCGTTTGCGGCGCTGCGTGAGTACATCACCCTGGCCTACACCAGGGCTGGAGATCACATGGCGATGGCCTTGATGTTCTATGTGGCCCTGCCCATGCAGTACTTCCTCATCTGGATCGAGTGGTACGGCTTGTTCTCGATCTTCATCCCCGTGCATGTTTTCCTGGTGCTGCCCATTCTGGCGAGCCTGCGGGGCGATACAACACGCTTTCTGGAGCGCACGGCCAAGATGCAGTGGGGCTTGATGATCTGCGTGTTCTGTGTGTCGCATGTGCCAGCGCTGCTGACCTTGAACATCCCCGGATATCAGGGACGTGAGTTGCTCTTGATCGCCTACCTCATCGTGGTGGTGCAGGGCAGTGACGTGCTGCAGTACGTCTGGGGCAAGTTGCTGGGACGCCGCAAGGTGGCACCCGAGCTGTCGCCCTCTAAAACCATTGAGGGCTTGGTGGGGGGCGTGCTCTCGGCCACCTTGCTGGGTGCGGCGCTGTATCCCATCACGCCGTTCACGCCTTGGCAGTCAGCCCTGATTGCGTTGGCCATTTGCCTCATGGGTTTCCTGGGCGGGCTGGTCATGTCCGCCATCAAGCGAGATCGCGGTGTCAAGGATTGGGGCACCTTGATTGAAGGCCACGGCGGCATGTTGGATCGGCTGGACTCGGTGGTGTTCGCTGCTCCCATGTTTTTCCATGTGATTCGTTTCTGGTGGGTTCCTTGATGACGACTGCTGCTTTGACCTCTCGTTCTGCACCTCGCTTGCCTTTGTGGAGCAAGCTGCTCTACACCGCCTTCGTGGCGGTGCTGGTGCCCCATTACTGGCAGGCTTATGGTCCAACCAATTTCCTGTATTTCTGTGACATTGCCTTGCTGCTGACCTGTGTGGCCATGTGGCGGGAGTCGGCGGTACTGGCGTCAGCCTGTGCGGTGGGTATCTTGTTGCCGCAGTGTTTGTGGATGGTTGACTTTCTGGGCACGTCGGTGGGCTTGCCGATCACGGGCATGACCGGCTACATGTTCCAGGACGCCATCCCGCTGTTTGCGCGGTTCCTGTCGTTCTTCCATTTCTGGTTGCCTTTGGTGCTCATCTGGCTGGTGTTGCGACTCGGTTATGACCAGCGAGGCCTCTGGGTCTGGTGGGCCTTGGGGTGGGGGGCCATGTTGGTGTCGTACCTTTTCCTGCCGTTGCCCCCTGCGCCCACCAGCAACCCGGGCTTGCCCGTCAATGTGAACTATGTCTTTGGCATCAATGACAAGGCACCGCAAACCTGGATGCAGCCACATCTGTTTTTCGGATTGATGTTGACGGCTTTGCCTCTGATGATCTGGGTGCCCACGCACCATGTGCTCAAGCGCTTCGTCGTGCCAGCGCGGCACGTCGCGTGGCGCTGGCAACGCGGGATGCGTTGAACGCCGCGCGCTGATCAGGCTTGCGTCGGCATCGTGACCCAGTGGTTGTCGAGCGCCATGGGTTCGGGCCAGGCCCAGAATCGAGCGGCCATGCTGGGGTGCCAGCGCAGCAGGCCCTGTGCGGTCGATACCAGCGCACCCGACAGGTCGTTCTTCTGTGCCCAGCTTGCCAGGGCATAGGCGCGGCGAAACTCCGCGACAGGTCGAAACAGTTTGGGCGCGCTGGGGTGCCACAAGAACACCTTGTTCGTCAGGTAGCTTGACAGCACGAAGCCACCGCCGCAGGCGGCAGTGATGTCGCCCGTCAGCCCGTATTGGTCATTCTGTTCTGCTGGCAGCGTGAGGCGTTCTCCGTCAAACACGGCAAAAACCGGCGCGACCGCGCGCTCTTCAGGTGTGTCATGTGTCGCCTCCATGGCCACGCCCAACAGGCGTGGGGTGGCGTCGGGTTCATCGCTCCATGCCAGATGGCGCATGCTGAGCCTGCGGTCGGGCAGTGTCCAGTGCCCCAGAACTTGACCATTGCGGGCATCCAGGCGCGTCAGAGACGATTCCATGCGGTGCAAGTCGTACTTGCGATCATCCGGTTTTCTCGGAATGCCGCCGTTGGCCACGATCAGATGCCCCTCGTGGTCCAGCAGAAGTTGGTGTGGCTCCAGTCCACGACTGTCCCACTCGTCCAGTTTTCGAAATGTGTGTCGGTCACGAACACCAATGCGTCCGCGTCCCGAGCGGGTATCGGTTTCGGTGGTGAAGATCACAGCACCGTTGCGAGCGTCGATGGCGTGTCCGTTGAGTCGCGTATTTTCTTGATGCGCGAGCAGATCATGTTGTTGTGTGATGCGGCCGGTGCCATCGCAGCGTAGCAGCCAGCTTCCCGGTCGCGCTGCCACAATGGTCAAACCACCATTTGCCTCAGGACTCAGGCCGTGGGCGCGCCCGGGGAGCTTCAACCGATAGGCTACACGCATGAGTTTGGCGTCTTCCTCGGCCACCAACACCCCGGCTTCGTGCGGGTCGGTGTCTTGGGGGCCTCGCCAGCATGCGCCGAGTTGAAGTGGCCCTGCGCCCTTGGTCAGGGGCACCTGAGCCAGGGCGGATATCGGCAGCAAGGAGGGCAGGCTGAGCAGCAGTTGACGGCGACGCATGATCTGGTCTGGTTAAATGATGATTGCACATGATAATGATATTCATTCCTATTTGCATTGATTTGTCGTAAATCCCTGTGCTGCCCAGGTGAATGCCTCGCTCATGTCTCGATTCAGCATGGGGGTAGGCGTTGCGTTGGATGGCGTGCTGGGTCTGGCATCTCCGTTGCAGGCACCGTATGATGCTCGGTTGCCCTGAATCCGCTGGTGTGCCCGATGTCTCGCCCTGAACTGTCCGTTGATGTGTCTTCTGCCCAGCCTGCGCCAACCACTGCGAGGCTGGATCCGCAGCACATCCACATCCGGGGTGCCCGCACCCACAATCTGAAAAACATCGACCTGGATCTGCCACGCAACCAGTTGGTGGTGATCACGGGCTTGTCGGGATCGGGCAAGTCGAGCCTGGCGTTTGACACGCTGTACGCCGAAGGCCAGCGCCGCTATGTGGAGAGCCTGAGCGCTTACGCGCGCCAGTTCCTGCAACTGATGGACAAGCCTGATGTCGATGTGATCGAGGGCCTGTCGCCCGCCATCAGCATTGAGCAGAAGGCGACCAGCCACAACCCGCGCTCCACCGTGGGCACGGTCACCGAGATCCACGATTACCTGCGCCTGCTGTACGCCCGCGCCGGCACGCCGTTCTGCCCCGAGCATGGCGAGCCTTTGCAGGCTCAAAGCGTGAGCCAGATGGTCGATACCGTGCTGGCCTTGCCGGAAGACACCAAGCTCATGATCCTGGCGCCCGTCGTGCGCGACCGCAAGGGCGAGCATGTCGAGCTGTTTGCGCAGATGCAGGCTCAGGGCTATGTGCGCTTTCGCATCAACGGTCAGATCGTCGAGGCGGCGGACCTGCAGCCGCTGGTGAAAAACGAGAAGCACGACATCGACGTGGTGGTGGACCGCTTGAAGGTGCGCGCCGACATGACGCAGCGTCTGGCCGAAAGCTTTGAGGCCGCCTTGCGTCTGGCCGAAGGCCGCGCGCTGGCGCTGGAGATGGACAGCGGCGTCACGCACCTGTTCTCTGCCAAGTTTGCCTGCCCCATCTGCAGCTATTCGCTGTCCGAGCTGGAGCCCCGGCTGTTCTCGTTCAACTCGCCTCAGGGCGCATGCCCCACCTGTGATGGCCTGGGACATGTGATTGCCTTTGACCCGCAGCGCGTGGTGGCGTTTCCGACCCTGAGCGTTGGCAGTGGTGCCGTCAAAGGCTGGGATCGCCGCAATCCCTACACCTACAGCCTCATTGAATCCATTGGGAGGCATTACGACGTGGACATCGAGCAGCCCTTTGAAGAGCTGCCCGAAAAGGTCCAGCAGGTGCTGCTGTATGGGTCGGGCACCGAAGAGATCGAGTTCACCTACGAGGCCGACGGCACGGCGGGCAAGAAGCGCAAGGTCAAGCGCTCTCATCCCTTCGAAGGCATCATCCCCAACTTTGAGCGGCGTTTCAAGGAAACCGATTCCAGCGCCGTGCGCGAAGAACTGGCCCGCTACCAGCAGCCCAAGGCCTGCCCTGCCTGCCACGGCACCCGTCTGCGCACCGAGGCGCGGCACGTCAAATTGCTGGACGCGCAAACGGGCAATGCCAAACCCATCTACGAGATCGCGCACGCCACGCTGGCCGAGGCGCAGCACTATTTTGACCACCTGCATCTGCAAGGGGCCAAGGCCGAGATCGCGGCCAAGGTGGTCAACGAGATCCGCTCGCGCCTGCGCTTCCTCAATGATGTGGGGCTGAATTACCTCAGCCTGGACCGCAGCGCCGACACGCTCTCTGGCGGTGAGGCGCAGCGCATCCGTCTGGCCAGCCAGATCGGTTCGGGTCTGACGGGTGTGATGTACGTACTCGATGAGCCCAGCATCGGCCTGCACCAGCGCGACAACGACCGCCTGATCGGCACCCTTCGGCATCTGCGCGACCTGGGCAACAGTGTGCTGGTGGTCGAACACGATGAGGACATGATCCGCGCTGCCGACCATGTGGTGGACATGGGGCCGGGTGCGGGCGTGCATGGTGGGCGCGTGCTGGCGCAGGGCACCCCTGACGAAGTGGCGCGTCACCCCGACAGCATCACCGGGCGTTATCTGGCGCAGGCATTGCGCATTGAAGTGCCGAGTCAACGCCATCCCTTCACCGCTGAAACCCCACGCTTGCGTGTGGTCAACGCGCTGGGGAACAACCTTCAGGGCGTCACGGCCGACTTTCCTGTGGGCCTGCTGACCTGCGTGACGGGCGTGTCCGGTTCGGGCAAATCTTCACTGGTCAACGACACCCTTTACGCGGCCGTGGCACGCAAGCTCTATCAGAGCCACACTGATCCTGCCCCGCATGACGAGATCGAAGGCCTGGAGCTGTTCGACAAGGTCATCAACGTGGACCAGTCACCGATTGGCCGCACACCGCGCAGCAACCCGGCCACCTACACCGGGCTGTTCACACCGATTCGCGAGCTGATGGCCGATGTGCCAGCGGCGCGCGAGCGCGGTTATGGCGCGGGCCGCTTCTCGTTCAACGTGGCCGGCGGTCGCTGCGAGGCTTGCCAGGGTGACGGCATGATCAAGGTCGAGATGCATTTCCTGCCGGACGTGTACGTGCCTTGCGATGTGTGCCACGGCAAGCGCTACAACCGCGAGACGCTGGAGATTCAGTACAAGGGACTGAACATCCACGAGATCCTGAACCTGACCGTGGAAGCCGCGCTGACCTTCTTCAGTGCCGTGCCCACCATCGCCCGCAAGCTGCAGACGCTGATGGACGTGGGCTTGGGCTATATCCGCCTGGGGCAGGCGGCAACCACCTTGTCGGGCGGCGAGGCGCAACGCGTCAAGCTGGCGCTGGAGCTGTCCAAGCGCGACACGGGGCGCACGCTCTACATCCTGGACGAGCCGACCACAGGGCTGCACTTCCACGACATTGCCTTGCTGCTCAAGGTGCTGCACCAGTTGCGCGATGCGGGCAACACCATCGTTGTCATCGAGCACAACCTCGACGTCATCAAGACCGCCGACTGGCTGATCGACATGGGGCCGGAAGGCGGCTCAGGTGGTGGACAGTTGCTGGTGGCAGGCACGCCGGAGCAGGTGGCGGCGTTTGAGGGCAGCCATACCGGGCGTTATCTGAAATCCTTGCTGTGACGACATGAAAACGGGGCCGATCAGGCCCCGCTTCGCATCACGACAGCAGTGGTGCCAGCGCGCGCTCCGCATCGGTGACCGACAGGCCCATGCGCAGCGCCCAGTCCTCCACCTGATCGTGGCCGATCTTGCCCACGTTGAAGTACGCGGCCTCAGGGTGCGCCATGTAGAAGCCGCTCACGCTGGCGGCCGGCATCATCGCCAGGCTTTCGGTCAGGTGCATGTGGACGTCGCCAGCTTCGAGCACGCGGAACATCTCGCGTTTGACCGTGTGGTCGGGACAGGCCGGGTAGCCCGGTGCCGGGCGGATGCCGCGATACCGCTCCTTGATCAGTCCGGCGCTGTCCAGCGTTTCGTCGGCGGCATAGCCCCAAAACTCCTTGCGCACCCGTTCATGCAGACGTTCGGCAAAGGCTTCGGCCAGACGGTCGGCCAAGGCCTTGAGCATGATGGCCGAGTAGTCGTCATGGTGGGCCAGGAACTCGGCTTCCTTCTTCTCGATGTTCAGACCGGCCGTCACCGCGAACATGCCGATGTAGTCGGGCTTGGCGTCGCGTGGCGCGATGAAGTCGGCCAGCGAGCGGTTGGGACGCTTGACGCCATCGACCACCGGACGCTCGGTCTGCATGCGCAGCGGATCCCAGCACATCAGCACCTTGCTGCGTGACTCGTCTTCATAGATCTCGATGGTGTCGTCCTTGACCGACTGCGCCGGGTACAGGCCGATCACGCCATTGGCGGTCAGCCAGCGGCCGTCCACGATCTTCTTGAGCATGGCCTGCGCATCGGCGTACACCTTGCGGGCTTCGCTGCCCACCACGGCATCGTCCAGGATGGCTGGGAAGGGGCCGGCCAGGTCCCAGGTCTGGAAGAACGGACCCCAGTCGATGTAAGCGGCCAGTTCGCCCAGGTCGTAGTTCTTGAACACGCGCCGGCCGATGAACTTGGGCACCGTGGGCGTGTAGGTGGCAAAGTCCACCTCGGCCTTGTTGGCGCGGGCGTCGGCCAGCTTCACCAGCGGCGTGGCCTTCTTGTTGGCGTGCAGCTGGCGCACGTGCGCGTAGTCGGCGTTCAGCTCGGCGATGTAGGCCTGCTGGCGCTCAGGGCTGAGCAGCTCGGAGCACACGCCCACCGCACGCGAGGCATCGGGCACATACACCACCGGGCCGCTGTAGTTGGGCGCAATCTTCACCGCCGTGTGCACGCGCGAGCAGGTCGCACCGCCAATCAGCAGCGGGATCTGGCGCGAGCGGAAGTACTCGTCGCGCTCCATCTCGGCCGCCACGTACTGCATCTCTTCCAGCGAGGGCGTGATCAGGCCGGACAGGCCCACGATGTCGGCGCCCACTTCCTTGGCCTTGGCGAGGATGTCCTTGCACGGGACCATCACGCCCATGTTGACCACCTCGAAGTTGTTGCACTGCAAGACCACGGTGACGATGTTCTTGCCGATGTCGTGCACATCACCCTTGACGGTGGCGATCACGATCTTGCCCTTGGCCTTCACATCGCCGCCCGCTAGCTCCAGCAGGCGCTTTTCTTCCTCGATGTAGGGCACCAGATGGGCCACGGCCTGCTTCATCACGCGGGCTGACTTCACCACCTGCGGCAGGAACATCTTGCCCGCGCCAAACAGGTCGCCCACCGTGTTCATGCCGGCCATCAAGGGGCCTTCGATCACGTGCAGGGGGCGGCCGCCCTTGGCCTTGATCTTTTGATAACACTCTTCGGTGTCGGTCGTGATGAAGTCGGTGATGCCGTGCACCAGCGCGTGACTCAGACGGTTTTCGACCGAGGCGGGGTGTTCGGCCGTGCCGCGCCAGGCCAGCTTGGCGCTGTCGTCTTTGGCCGCACCCTTGACCTGTTCGGCAATCGCCAGCAGGCGCTCGGTCGGGGTCAGCGAGGTGTCTTCGCCGTCCTTGAACACCGGCTGGCGGTTGAGCACGATGTCTTCAACCAGCTCGCGCAGGTGGGCGTCCAGGTCGTCATAGACGCCGACCATGCCGGCGTTGACGATGCCCATGTCCATGCCCGCCTGGATGGCGTGGTACAGGAACACGGTGTGGATGGCCTCGCGCACCGGCTCATTGCCACGGAAGCTGAAGGACACGTTCGACACGCCGCCCGACACCTTGGCGCCCGGCAGGTTCTGCTTGATCCAGCGCGTGGCGTTGATGAAGTCCACGGCGTAGTTGTCGTGCTCTTCGATGCCGGTGGCAATGGCAAAGATGTTCGGGTCGAAGATGATGTCTTCGGGCGGGAAGCCCACCTCGTCCACGAGGATGCGGTAGGCGCGCTCGCAGATCTCGGTCTTGCGCTGATACGTGTCGGCCTGACCTTGCTCGTCAAACGCCATCACCACGGCGGCCGCGCCATAGCGCTTGATCAGCTTGGCCTGGTGCAGGAAGTTCTCGACGCCTTCTTTCAGCGAGATCGAGTTGACGATGCCCTTGCCCTGGATGCACTTCAGGCCCGCTTCGATCACGTCCCATTTGGACGAGTCGATCATGATGGGCACGCGCGCAATTTCCGGCTCGCCCGCGATCAGGTTCAGGAAGCGCACCATGGCGGCCTTGCTGTCCAGCATGGCCTCGTCCATGTTGATGTCGATGACCTGGGCACCGTTTTCCACCTGTTGGCGCGCCACCGAGAGAGCGTCCTCAAAGCG
>JAGOKC010000072.1 GCA_017994835.1 Aquabacterium sp.
GGGGTAGGCCATCTGCACCACCAGCGTGGGCAGTTCGATGTCGGGGAACTGGTCGACCTTGAGGCGCTGGTAGGAGAACAGGCCGAGGACGACCAGGGCCATCATCATCATGGTGGCCAGGACAGGGTTGCCAATGGACAGGCGCGTGAACCACATGGTGCGGGCCCGATTCAGCGTGAGGCAGCCGAAGCGGCCGGTGCCGACGCGGCCGTGGCGGCGCCCAGCGTCACCCGGGCGCCTTCACGCACGGTGCCGCTGGCATCGGGCAGGATGCGGTCGCCGGCTTTGAGCCCCGCAGTGATCTCCACGAAGGGCTGGGTGGCGTCGCCCCCGCGTGAGGCACGCAGCCCCACTTGCACGGGCACGCGCACGATGCGGTCGCCGTCGATGCGCAGCACCTCGTCGCGGCCGCTGTCGCGGGAGACGGCGCTGGCCGGGATGGCCAGGCCTTCACGGGTGTCGACCGTGATCTGCCCTTGGCCGAACAGGCCCTGGCGCAGGGCCGGGTGACGAGGCAGGCTCAGGTAGACCATCACGGAGCGGGTGTCGGCGGTGGCGCTGGGGTTGATGCGGGCGATGCGGGCGCTCAAGGGTTCGGGCAGGCCTTCGATGTTCAGGCTGGCGGTGGCGTCCACGCGCACCTGGGCGACGTCTTGGGGGCTCAGGGGCACCTGCCACTCCAGGCTGTCCAGGTCGACGATTTCGACGATGCGGGCATCGACATTGAGGCGCTCTCCGGGTTGCACGAAGCGTTGCGCGATCTGCCCGGCCAGGGGCGCGAGGATGCGGGTGTCCTGCCAGGCTTTCTCGGTGAGGCGGGCTGCGGCCTGGGCGGCTTCATAGGTGGCGCGGGTGGAGGCTGCGTTGGACAGCGAGGTGTCGAGGGCCTGGCGCGAAATGAAGCCCTGTTGCACCAGGGCCTGGTTGTTGCGCAGGGTCTGCTCGGCGTTGGTCCAGATGGCCTTGGCCGAGGCGGCCTGTTGCTGGGCCTGCTGGCGACGCAAACCGACTTCCTGGGTGTCGAGTTGCCCCAGCGATTGGCCCTGGCGCACCGTGTCACCTTCGCGCACGTGCAGGGCTTGCAACTCGGCCGATACCTTGGCCTTGACCACGGCCGAGCGTTGCGCGATGAGGCTGCCCGAAATGGGGATGGACCCGTTCAGGGTGAGCACCTGGACCGTGTGCACGTCGTGCGGCGCCAGGTAGATGGACTGGGCTTGCGCACTCTCGGTGCTCTGGGCCAGCTCGGTTTGCTGCGCCTTGCGGGCGATGATGGCCCTGGCAATGCTGCCGCCCAGCACGAGCAGGGCCACGGACACGAGCAGCCATTTTTTCCACGAGGACGAGGTGTTCATGAGATCTTTTCAGAGGGCGGCTGAGGGATGGCCAGCCCGTGCAGCAGGATGTCGATCTGGGTGCCCAGGAAGCGTTCAGGCTCCAGGGGGATGGGGGTGGCCACACACACCGAGGTGCAGCGCTTGTGGAGGATCAGGAACTGAACCGGGGCGATCATGCCGTACACGACCGAGGTGATGTCGAGGGCCCGGAATTCACCCCGAGCCATGCCACGCTCGAGCACACGACGCAGCAGGTCATGGGTGGGTGCGAGCACCTCGTCCATGTAGAACTGCGCCAGCTCGGGGAAGGCCGCGGCCTCGTTCATGAGCAGGATGACCAGGCCCGACGCCTCGGACGAGCCCACCCGCAGCCACCAGGTGCTGGCCAGTTGGTGCAGCAGCTCGGCGCTGGGGCCGTCGTGCACGTCGGCGAGGTTGCCGGCTTCGACGATGACCTCGGTCAGGTAGTGGCGCACCACGGCCTTGAAGAGTTCGTCTTTGCTCGGGTAGTAAAGATAGAGCGTGCCTTTGGAGACGCCGGCCTCGCGCGCCACGTCTTCGATGCGGGTGGCCGCCAGGCCTTTGCACAGGAACAGGCGCAGCCCGGCTTCCAGCAACTCCTGGGGGCGTGCGGCCTTGCGCCGTTGGCAAGGTTTGGTCAAAGAGGACGGATCGGGCTCGCTCAAACGGATGGACCTTCAGTAACTGACCGGTGGGTCATTAATGTAGCGGGCGGTTTGGCGCGCGGTCAATCGGGCAGTGGAGCGTGTGGGATGCAGACGAGGGAATGAATCATGAATAATGGTTGCCATGAGCAGCAGACCCCAACCCCAGAGCCGGGCGGCCTACGCCCATTTCAGTCCCATCACCACGCGCTGGATGGACAACGACATCTACGGCCACGTCAACAACGTGACCTACTACAGCTACTTCGACACGGCGGTGAACCGCTATCTGATCGAGGCCGGGGTGCTGGACATCCACGCGGGCGAGGTCATCGGCCTGGTGATCGAGACGCACTGCAATTATTTTTCCCCGCTGGCCTTTCCGCGCAATGTCGAGGCCGGCATCCGCGTGGCCCACATCGGCAAGAGCAGCGTGCGCTACGAGATCGGCTTGTTTGAGCAGGGCGAGGCCGAGTCGGCTGCCTGCGGTCATTTCGTTCATGTGTATGTGGACCGCGTGTCACGGCGTCCCACGGCGCTGCCTGAGGCTTTTGTGCGGGCTTTGCAGGCCTTGCAGGTGCCTACCCGAGTTGACGGGAATTAACCCTTATTTCAAGGGTCTTCACGGGGGCAAGGGGACTCGGCTGGTCTGGCAAAGACGTCTATGATTTTGTGAGATGTGGAACGCGGCATTGTCAAATTGATGCGCTGCTTTCATGCGCAAACCACGTGTCTTTCCGGAGGTGGAACCATGAGCCTGATGGGCCAGATGATGCAAATGCCCTTGTTGATTTCGTCGCTGCTGACGCATGCGGCGCGGCACAACGGGGATGTCGAGGTGGTGTCCAAGCGTGTGGAGGGCGACATGCACCGCACCCATTGGGCCGGTGTGGAGCTGCGTTCGCGCAAGCTGGCGCAGG
The DNA here is from genome assembly GCA_017994835.1 of Aquabacterium sp. GTDB lineage: Bacteria > Pseudomonadota > Gammaproteobacteria > Burkholderiales > Burkholderiaceae_C > Aquabacterium. The sequence goes on from JAGOKC010000072.1 coordinate 2,923, forward strand.
CACTGGGGCGACTGGGTTGTGAGCCGGGCGACCGCATCGGTACCCTGGCCTGGAACGGCTACCGTCACCTGGAGATTTACTACGGTGTGTCGGGCTCGCAGCTGGTGTGCCACACCATCAACCCGCGCCTGTTTCCGCAACAGGTGGCCTGGATCGTCAACGATGCGCAGGACAAGGTCATTTTTGTGGACCTGAACATTTTGCCGCTGGTGGAGAAGCTGCTGCCCATGTTGCCCACGGTCAAGCACGTGGTGCTGATGTGCGACCGTGACAGCATGCCGCGCGAACACACGCTGCCCAGTCTGCTGTGCTACGAAGACCTGATCGAAGCCGAAGACGGCAACTACACCTGGCCCTCGTTTGACGAGAACGCCGCAGCCAGCATCTGCTATACCTCGGGCACGACAGGCAACCCCAAGGGGGCCGTGTATTCGCACCGCTCTTCGGTGCTGCATGCTTACGCCGTGGCACTGCCGGATGCCATGTGTATCAAGGGCACTGATGTGATCTTGCCGGTGGTTCCGATGTTCCACGTCAACGCCTGGGGCACCCCGTACGCGGCGGCCCTGGTCGGCTGCAAGCTGGTCTTGCCTGGACACCATCTGGATGGCGCGTCGCTTTTCAATCTGTTTGAAGATGAAGGTGTGACCATGAGCGCGGGCGTGCCCACCATCTGGATGGGGCTGCTCAACCACGTCAAGGCCAATAACCTCAAGTTCAGCACTTTCAAGACCACGGTGATTGGCGGCGCGGCCTGCCCGCCGTCCATGATCCGCACCTTCGAGAATGACTACAACGTCGAGGTGGTGCATGCCTGGGGCATGACCGAGTTGTCGCCGGTCGGTACGCTGGGTCGCCTGAAGTCCAAGCATGCCAGCTTGCCGCTGGAAGCCAGGCAGAAGATCCTGGAAAAGCAGGGCAAGTCGGTGTTTGGGGTGGACATGCGCATCGTGGACGCTGACGGCAATGTGCAGCCCTGGAACGGTGTCGCCACGGGTGACCTGGAGGTGCGCGGTCACTGGGTCATCGACAGTTACTTCAATGTGGACAAGTCACCGCTGCATGATGGCTGGTTCCCGACCGGGGACGTGGCCACCATCGACGCCGATGGTTACATGCAGATCACCGACCGCTCCAAGGACGTGATCAAGTCGGGCGGCGAGTGGATCAGCTCCATCGAGCTGGAAAATGTGCTGATGGCCCACCCAGCCGTGCATGAGGCTGCAGCCATTGCGGCGCATCACCCGAAGTGGGACGAGCGCCCGTTGATGGTGGTGGTGAAAAAGCCCGATGCTGAGGTGACCAAGGAGGAGCTGCTGGCCTTCTTCAAGGGCAAGATCCCCAACTGGCAGACGCCGGATGATGTGGTGTTCGTGGATGAGTTGCCGCACACGGCCACGGGCAAGCTCTACAAGCTCAAGCTGCGGGAGCAGTTCCGCGATCACAAGTTGCCAACGGCTTGATGTGAGGCAAGAAATTCCGACCTGAGCGTCGGTCTAGGGAAAGCGAGGACACCTGCGGGTGTCCTTTTTTCTGTGTCCAAGGACTTGGGCGGGTGAGATGTTGGGAGTACGGGAAATCTCTGACTGACCCCCGCGAACATGGGGGATAGATTGGGGTTGCCAGAACTTCCGACCTACTTGAGAGGAGCAAGCAATGCAATTCCCTGTTCGTGCCGTGAGCGCGTTGATCGCCGCTACCCTGAGCACCAGTGCCGCCTTTGCCCAGAAGGGTGAAACCGTCAAGATTGCCTGGATTGATCCGCTGTCGGGCTTGATGGCCAGCGTTGGGCAGAACCAGCTCAAGAGCTACCAGTTTGTGGCGGAGAAGGTCAACGCCAGCAACCCCGCTGGCGTGAAGTTCGAGATCATCAGCATCGACAACAAGCTGAGCCCTGCGTAAACCTTGAATGCGCTCAAATCAGCCGCTGACCAGGGCGTGCGCTATGTCGTGCAGGGACTGGGGTCCGGTGCGGCCACGGCCTTGATTGATGGGATCAACAAGCACAACCAGCGTAACCCAGGCAAGGAAATCGTCTTCCTGAATTACGCGGCCGTGGACCCGGATCTGACCAACAGCAAGTGCAGTTTCTGGCACTTCCGTCTGGACGCGGACACGTCCATGAAGATGGAGGCCATGACCACGTTCATGAAGGATCAGAAGGATGTGCAGAAGGTCTATCTGATCAATCAGAACTACGCGCACGGGCACCAGGTGTCCAAGTACGCCAAGGAAAACCTCAAGCGCAAGCGCCCTGATATCCAGGTGGTGGGCGACGACCTGCACCCTCTGGCCCAGGTGCGCGACTTTGCCCCGTATGTGGCCAAGATCAAGGCATCGGGGGCTGACACCGTGATCACGGGCAACTGGGGCTCTGACTTGGCGCTGCTGGTGAAGGCGGCCAACGATGCGGGCCTGACGGCGAAGTTCTACACCTATTACGCCAACTTTGGCGGCACCCCCACGGCGCTGGGCAAGAACGCCAACGGACGCGTCTATCAGATCGGTTACGGGCACTACAACCTGGGTGGCCTCAATGCGCAGTTGGTGACGGAGTTCAAGAAGCGCTTCAACGACGATTACTACTCTGCTGCCACCTACACCGCGCTGCACATGCTGACGATTGCGATGGGGCAGGCCAAGTCCACCGATCCGGTCAAGGTGGCGCGGGCCATGGAGGGGTTGAAGTTCAAGACCTTCAATGGCGATGTGGAAATGCGCAAAACCGACCACCAGTTGCAGCAACCCTTGTTCCTGGCGCGTTGGGCACCGATGGATGCCAAGAACACCTACAACGTGGAAGGCACAGGCATGACCTTTGTGCCGGTCAAGCAGTTTGATTCGTATGTGTCGAGCACACCCACATCCTGCCAGATGAAGCGTCCTTCCTGACGACGCCAGAGGGCATGTCGAGGTGCCACGGCACGCGCCTTGCCATGCCCTTTTTTTGATGACATCCGCAGGCCTGACATGGAAACGTTTTTTGTCTTTGCCCTCAACGGGCTCAGCTACGGGTTGCTGCTGTTCATGCTCAGCTCGGGACTGACGCTCATTTTCAGCATGATGGGGGTGCTGAACTTTGCGCACACCAGTTTCTACATGCTGGGTGCCTATTTCGCCCATGCGCTCACGGGCAGCATCGGGTTTTTTCCGGCCCTGATCGTGGCCCCGCTGCTGGTGGGGGCGTTGGGTGCCGCGTTCGAGCGTTACGCGGTTCGCAAGGTTCACCCCTACGGGCATGTGCCTGAGTTGCTGGTGACGTTCGGCTTGTCGTATGTGGTGCTGGAGGTGGTGCGCCTGGTCTGGGGGCCGGCCAATGTGGACTACCGGGTGCCCGAGGCGCTGGGTGGAGCCATGTTCACCCTGGTCAATCTGCAGGGGCAGGAGTTGAGCTGGTTTGCGGGGGCGGCAGATGCCGCGATTTGCGCGACAGCAGGCAATTCATGCACGCCCTTTCCGCTGTACCGTGGCTTCATGGCCCTGGTGGCGCTGGCCATGCTGGTGGCCTTGTGGCTGCTGCTGACGCGCACCCGCATCGGCCTGATCATCCAGGCCGCGCTCACCCACCCTGAGATGACGCAGTCGCTGGGGCACAACGTGCCGCGCGTGATGATGGGGGTGTTCGGCGGCGGTTGCGCGCTGGCTGGCCTGGCCGGGGTCATCGGCGGCAATGCCTTTGTGACCGAGCCCAATATGGCGGCATCGGTCGGGGCCATCATCTTTGTGGTCGTGGTGGTGGGTGGCATGGGCTCGCTGGCCGGGGCGTTCCTGGCCTCCATCCTGATCGGTCTGATCCAGACCTTTGCCGTGGTGATCGACGTGTCGGTGGTGTCGGTGATGGACAAGTTGGGTAGCCCGGTGTCCTTTGAACACTGGGCCTATCCGATCTTGAAGATTTCGGTCTCGGAGATGGCTCCGATCCTGCCTTATCTCTTGTTGGTGCTGATCCTCATCTTCCGACCCAAGGGCCTGCTGGGCACCCGCGAGGAGTAAAGCAAGCATGACTGACAAGATGTACACCTTCCGCCCTGTCAATGTGGGCCGCATCGTGCTGTGGTCCTTGTTTGCCCTGATCTTGCTGGTGGCCCCCAAGCTGTTCACCAGCAGCCTGTCGATGACCATGCTCACGCAAATGGGCATCGCCATCATTGCCTGCCTGTCCTACAACATGCTGCTGGGGCAGGGCGGCATGCTGAGCTTCGGGCACGCGGTGTATTCGGGGCTGGGCTCGTTTGCCGCCATCCACGTGCTCAACAAGGTGTCGGATGGGGCTTGGCATGTGCCGATCAGTCTGCTGCCGCTGGTGGGTGGCGTCGCGGGCCTGCTGGTGGCTGCGCTGCTCGGGGCGCTGACGACCAAGAAGTCGGGCACGATCTTCGCGATGATCACCCTGGGCATTGGCGAGCTGGTGTTCTCGATGTCCCTGATGCTGCCCGAGTTCTTCGGGGGTGAGGGTGGCATCTCGGGTAACCGCATGGTGGGTGAGCCTTTCCTGGGCATCACCTTCGGCCCCGAGACCGAGGTGTACTACCTGATCGCGGTCTATACCTTTGTGTGCACGGTGCTGATGTTTGCCTTCACGCACACGCCGCTGGGGCGCATGCTCAACGCTGTGCGCGACAACCCCGAACGGGTCGAGTTCATTGGCTATGACACCCAGCGCGTGCGTTTTCTGGCCTTCATGATTGCGGGCTTTTTTGCTGGCATTGCCGGTGGCCTCTACACCATCAACTTCGAGATCGTCACGGCCGAGGTGGTGGGTGCGCATCGCTCCGGGGCTTACCTGTTGTTCACCTTCCTGGGCGGCGCGTTGTTCTTCTTCGGACCGATCATCGGGGCCGTGATGATGGTGCTGGCCATGGTGTTGTTGTCGGAGATGACCAAGGCCTGGCTGCTCTACCTGGGCATCTTCTTCCTGGTGATGGTGATGTACGCGCCCGGTGGCGTCTCGGGGCTGATCATGATGAACCTGCGCCTGGCGGCCTATGGCATGTTGCGCAAGCTCTGGACTTCGTATCTGGCGCTGGGCGGTGCTTTGCTGACCGTGTTGACAGGGGTGGCGGTGGCCGTGGAGATGGTTTATCACCTCAAGCTCAATGAGGCGATGGGGCCGGAGATGACCTTCATGGGGGCAACGATCAACACCCAGGGCGTGGATGCCTGGGTGGGTGTGGCCTTTCTGCTGATCACTGGCGTGGGCCTGTTCGAGCTGGTGCGGCGGCAGTTCGTGCACCAGTGGGGCCAGATCCAGGAAGACATCGAGGCGGAAAACCTCCGTCGGCAATTGCAGTGAAGAGGCCCACCATGAGCGAGCACAAGGCATCTGCACAAGGTCTGGCGCTGGAGTTGCGCAGCGTGCACAAGTCTTTTGGCAAGACCGAAATCATCCGGGGGGCCGAGCTGGCGGTGAAGTCCGGCGAGCGCGTGGCCCTGATTGGCCCCAACGGCGCTGGCAAGTCCACCTTGTTCAACCTGATCAGCGGACGCCTGCCCGTTACCAGCGGCGAGATTTTGTTGAATGGCGAGGCCATCCATGGCATGAAACCCTATGAGATCAACCGCCGAGGTCTGGCCCGCAGCTTTCAGGTGTCCAACCTGTTTCCGCGCCTGAGTGTGTTCGAGAACATCCGCTGTGCGGTGCTGTGGTCGATGGGGGAGCGTTATGCCTTCTGGCGTTTTCTGTCCAAGCTCGATGCGGTCAATCAACGGGCCGAAGAGGTGCTCGACAAGATCCGCCTGCGTCGCAAACGTGATGTGAATGTCTCGTTTCTGACCTATGCCGAGCAGCGTGCGCTGGAGGTGGGCGTGACGATTGCCGGTGGCGGCAACGTGATCTTGCTGGACGAGCCCACGGCCGGAATGAGCAAGTCGGAAACGGCCAACTTCGTGCGCATGATCCGCGAAGTGACCGAGGGCAAGACGCTGTTGACCGTGGAGCACGACATGGGCGTGGTGTTCGGACTGGCCGATCGCATTGCGGTGCTGGTGTACGGCGAGGTGATCGCCTTTGACACGCCCGAGAACGTGCGGGCGAACGACCGGGTCAAGGAAGCCTATCTGGGCTCGGTGCTGGCGCAGAACCAGGTCGCCGGGGCGGGAGTCTGAACATGTTGAGCATTCAAAAACTGCACGCGTTCTACGGCAAGAGCCACATCCTTCATGGCGTGAGTCTGGATGTCAAACCCGGCGAGATCGTCAGTCTGCTGGGGCGCAACGGTTCGGGGCGCTCCACCACCATCAAGGCCATCATGGGCCTGGTGGACGCGCAAGGCTCGGTGAAGTGGAATGGCCGGGAGTTGCTGGGTCACAAGACCTACGATATTGCCCGCCACGGCTTGGGCTATGTGCCGGAAAGCCGGGACGTGTTCCCCAAACTGACGGTGGAGCAAAACCTGCTGCTGGGCCAGAAAGGTGGCCAAAAGGGCGGGCGATGGAGCCTGGACGACATGTACCAGTTGTTTCCGCGCCTGAAGGAGCGCCAGCACACCGAGGCGGGTGTGATGTCGGGTGGCGAGCAGCAGATGCTCACCCTGTGCCGCACGCTGATGGGCGACCCCGACCTGATCATGATCGACGAGCCGACCGAAGGGCTGGCACCCAAGATCGTCGAACAGGTGGGTGAGTACCTCAAGGCGCTGCAAAAGCGCGGCCTGGCCGTGCTGCTGGTCGAGCAAAAGCTCACGATTGCGCTGGACATTTCACAGCGCTGCTACGTGATGGGGCATGGTGAAGTCGTCTTTCACGGCACGCCCGATGAGCTGCGTGCCGACCAGTATGTCCGCAAGGAATGGCTGGAAGTCTGATCTCTGACACAATCTTCGGCTATTCTTACAAGAACTCTTGTCAGAATGAGTTGTCTGGTCGCCAGGCAGCGCGTGGCCGCCGCGTGAAGGTGGCGCGCGCGGCCTGCATCCGTGTTTGAACGTCCCGAGATTGCCATGAGCACCACCTACCAAGTCACCGATGGCGTTGCCGTCATCACCCTGAACAACCCACCCGTCAACGGCCTGGGCCACAGCACCCGCAGCGGCATTTTTGAGGGGCTGAAGCAGGCACAGACCGACGTCGGCGTGCAGGCGGTGGTGATCATCGGCGGGGGCAAGGTGTTTTGCGGTGGCGCCGACATCCGTGAGTTCGGCACCCCGGCAGCTTTTGCTGAACCTGGCTTGCAGGCCGTCATCGACGCGCTGGAGGTTTGTGCCAAGCCGGTTGTGGCGGCGATCCACGGTGTGGTGATGGGCGGAGGGCTGGAGCTGACGCTGGGTTGTCACTATCGCGTGATGGCCTCTGGCGTGCAGGTGGCCCTGCCCGAAGTGAACATTGGGTTGATTCCTGGCGCGGGTGGCACACAGCGCCTGCCGCGTGTGCTGCCGCTGGAGATGGCGCTGCAGATGGTGACCACCGGCATGTCGGTGTCCAGCGACAAACTGGCCAAGGTGCCAGGCCAGCAACTGATCGACAGGCTGATCGAGGGCGATTTGCTCGCCGGTGCGCTGGCTTTTGCGCACGAGGTGGCACCAGCGCGCCCGATGCCGCGCGTGCGTGATCTGCCCGCGCCGGTGGTCCCTGACGCCAGTCTGTTCGACAAAGCTCGCGCGGACATGGCCAAGGCCCGCCGCGGGCTGGTGTCGCCTCAGCGCGTCATTGACGCGGTCGAAATCGCTACGCAGGACGACATCGACACGGGCATTCGCAAGGAGCGGGAGATTTTCGCGGCGATCATGGTGGGTCCGCAGGCCAGGGCGATGCAGCATGCCTTCTTTGGTGAGCGCGCGGCCAGCAAGATCCCCGATGTGCCCGACAACACGCCCACCCGCGAGGTGAAGAACGTGGCCGTGATCGGCGCGGGCACCATGGGTGGCGGCATCACGATGTGCTTCCTCAATGCCGGCATCCCCGTGAAGTTGTTGGAGATGAAGCAAGAGGCCATCGACCGTGGCGTGGGCGTGATCCGCAAGAACTACGAAGCCCAGGTCGCCAAGGGCAAGCTGGCCCAGGACAAGTACGAGCAGCGCATGAGCCTGCTGAGCACCACGCTGAGCTACGACGACATCGCCCAGGCCGACATGGTCATCGAAGCCGTGTTCGAGAACATGGACGTGAAGGCCCAGGTGTTCACGAAGCTGGATGCCGTGATGAAGCCCGGTGCCATCCTGGCCTCCAACACCTCGACGCTGGACGTGGACAAGATCGCCGAGGTCACCCAGCGCCCGCAGGATGTGGTGGGCCTGCACTTCTTCAGCCCGGCCAACGTGATGCGCCTGCTGGAAGTGGTGCGCAGCAAGCACACCGCCAAGGACGTGATGGCAACCGTGATGCAGGTGGCCAAGCAGATCAAGAAGGTCGCCGTGGTGTCGGGCGTGTGCGATGGTTTCATCGGCAACCGCATGTTCGAGCAGTACGTGCGCCAAAGCTTCCAACTGCTGGAAGAGGGTGCCACCGTGCCCCAGGTGGACAAGGCGGCCGAAGCCTTTGGCTTTGCCATGGGCCCCTTCCGCGTGGGCGACCTGGCTGGCAACGACATCGGTTTTGCCATCCGCAAGCGCCGCCGTGCCGAGCGGCCTGATGTGGTGTACAGCCCGGTGGGCGATGCCATTTGCGAACTGGGCCGCTTCGGCCAGAAGGTGGGCAAGGGCTGGTACGACTACGAAGTTGGCAAGCGCGAACCGATCCCGTCGGCCGAGGTGCAAGGCTGCATCGACCAGGTGCGTCTTGAGAAAGGCATCACCCCGCGCGCCATCAGCGACGACGAGATCGTCAACCGCCTGGTGCTGGCCATGGTCAATGAGGGGGCCCAGATTCTGGAAGAAGGCATCGCCTCCAAGGCCTCCGACATCGACATGGTCTACCTGACCGGCTACGGCTTCCCGCTGGCCTGGGGCGGCCCGATGCTGTACGCCGACCTGCTGGGCCTGCCCAAGGTGGTCGAGCTGATGAAGGGCTTCCAGGCGCTGCCCGGTGCCGACCAGGCCTTCTGGACCCCGGCACCGCTGCTGGCACGCCTGGTGGCGGAAGGCAAGACCTTCAACGGCCGTCCCTGAGACATCCGTGTCACGCATGGCTGATTGAGTTGCCACACTGAGGGTCTGCAAGATGCCTGTCTTGCAACCCTTCTTTGATCGACCCCGTGAAGAAAAGGTGCCTGACATGTCCCACATCGAAACCCATCAAAACGGCCACATCCTGGAGATCAAGGTCAACCGGCCTGAGAAGCACAACGCCCTCTCGCCCGAGATGTACCGCGATCTGGCGCGTGCCTATGGCGAGCTCAGCCGCAACCCCGAGTTGCGCGTGGGCCTGCTGTACGGCGAGGGCGCGCACTTCAGCTCGGGTGTCGAGCTGGACAAGTGGGCACCGATTTTCGGCAATGGCAAGGGCTTTGAAGTGGGCGAGGGCGAGATCGACCCCTTCGGCCTGCAGGCCCAGCGCCACACCAAGCCGGTGGTGATGGCCGTGCAGGGCAACTGCTTCACCTGGGGCGTGGAGATCATGCTCAACACCGAGATCCGCGTGGCGGCCTCGGACACGCGCTTTGCCATGCTGGAAGTCAAGCGCGGCATCTTCCCCTGTGGGGGTGCCACGCTGCGCCTGCCGCGCCAGATGGGCTGGGGCGCGGCACACCGTTACCTGCTGACGGGCGAGTTCTGGTACGCCGAAGAAGCCCTGCGCACCGGCCTGGTTCAGGAGGTGGTGGCCCCCGGTGAGCAGGTGACCAAGGCCCGTGAGATTGCCACGCAGATTGCCAAGGCCGCGCCGCTGGGCGTGCAAGGCGTGCTCAAGTCCACCCGCATGGCCTGGAACGAAGGCGAAGCCGAAGCCGCCCGCCATCTGTTCGTGGACATGGTGCCCGTGATGCAAAGCGAGGATGCCGCCGAAGGCGTGGCGTCGTTCATGCAGCGTCGCGAGGCCGTGTTCAAGGGACGCTGAGGCGCACACATTGAGCCAGTGCCTGCGCCGGTTTGTGCGCCCGCAACCTTCGTCATTCGCAGGCCCATCAGCCTGATCTGAACCACTGTCCATCATGACCCAACGTGCCACCCTCGACTTCCTGCTCTACGACTGGCTGAAGGCCGACGCCCTGTGCGAGCGCCCCCGCCACGCCGAACACAGTCGCGACACCTTTGACGCCGTGCTGGACCTGGGCGAGAAGATCGCCGCCGAGCAGTTCGCCCCCATCAACCGCCTGACCGACCTGCAAGAGCCCGAGTTCGACGGTGAGCGCGTGCACCTGCCGGCCGAGACCCCAAAGGCCTTGAAGGCCTTCATCGACTCGGGCCTGATGGCCGCCGCCAAGGATGCCGATGTGGGCGGCATGCAGCTGCCCACCGTGGTGGAAATGGCAGCGATGAGCTTCTTCTTCAAAGCCAGCGTGGCCTTGGGCGGCTACCCCATGCTGACGCGCGGCAATGCCAACACCATCCTGGCGCACGGCACCCCCCAGCAAGTCGAGGTGTTTGCCAAGCCTGGCCTGGCAGGCCGCACCTTCGGCACCATGTGCCTGAGCGAGCCGCAGGCCGGCTCCAGCCTGTCCGACATCGCCACCAAGGCCGTGCCCGACACGGGCAGCGAAGCCCACGGCGCTGCGCCTTGGCAGCAAGACCCGCTGGGCCCGCGCTTTCGCCTCAAGGGCAACAAGATGTGGATCTCGGGCGGTGAGCACGAGATGGGCGAGAACATCGTGCACCTGGTGCTGGCCAAGATCCCCGGTGAAGACGGCAAGACCATCCCCGGTGTCAAAGGCATTTCGCTGTTCATCGTGCCGCGCAAGCTGGTGCAGGCCGACGGCACCATCACCGACCAGCGCAACGATGTGTCCCTGGCGGGCCTGAACCACAAGTGTGGCTACCGGGGCACCGTCAACACCCTGCTGAACTTTGGCGAAGGCAAGTTCCCGGTGCATGGCCAGGCCGGTGC
>JAGOKC010000137.1 GCA_017994835.1 Aquabacterium sp.
TCTTGCTGAAGCTGATGACCGAGCAGCGTGTGGTGCCGGGCACTGTGATCAAGAAGCGCACAGAGGAAATTGCTGCCCAGATTGAAGAGCAGACAGGTCGCAAGCCAGGCAAGAAGCAGATCAAGGACTTGAAAGAGCAGGCGCTGCACGAGTTGTTGCCGATGGCCTTCACCAAGCAGTTGACGATCCGGGTTTGGATCGCGCCGCACGAGCGTTTGCTGATGCTGGACACTGGCAGTCAGTCCAAGGCAGACGAGGTGGTGACCTTGCTGGCCCAGACCTTCCACGGTTTGTCCATGAGCCTCCTTCAGACGGCCATGTCGCCCACTGCAGCGATGACGCATTGGCTGGGCACCGGCGAGCCGCCTTACAACTTCACGATTGACCGTGAATGCGAGCTCAAGTCCACGGACGAGATGAAGTCGGTGGTGCGCTATGCGCGGCATAACCTCGACACTGACGAAGTCAAACAGCACATCGTCAGCGGCAAGGTGCCCACGCGCGTGGCCCTGACTTGGCGTGACCGCGTCTCGTTCATCCTGACCGAATCCATGGCGCTCAAGAAGGTGGCGTTTCTGGATGTGGTTTTCGAGGGCGCCGTGTCCGTGGACAAGGGCGAAACCTTCGATGCCGACGCCGCCATTGCCACGGGCGAGCTGATTCAGTTGATTCCGGATCTGGTGGAGGCGCTGGGCGGTGAGCAGGTCATTGGGGGCGTTGCGCCAGCCACGCCTGCACCTGAGACACCACCCACGGCCCCGCATCCAGCGGCAGATCATGCCCCGCCGTGGGATGTGTGATCAATGGCAGCTGCCACGCTTGGGCCAAGGCCTGTGAGCAGTCGGGGTGAACCAGTTGGTCACCCTGGCCGTTGAGCAGCAGCATCGGCACCGCTGGTGGCTTTGCAGGCGCTAGGTAGCGCGCGGCGGCCATCAGCTGTCGCCAGGCATTGCCCACACTGACTGGGTGTGAGCGGCGTGCTGCCACCCATATCGCCACGTTGGCCTGCGGGTTGGCAGGGTGGCAGGTGGTCATGGCCATGATGGCCTGCTCCCACGCCAGGTCGGTCGGGTGGCTGCTCAGCAGATGCAGGATGCGACCGTATTGACGCGGACGCAACCGCTGCCAGAAGGGGCTGAAGGGCCGCAAGCTCGTGCTGATGAGGATGGCGACGGACAACTCCTCGGGGTGGCGCGTGGCCCAGTCCACCGTCACCATCGCGCCCAGTGACATCGCCAGCACGTGATACGGGGGCAGATGACCTGCGTCTCGCAGGGCCTGTCTGCTGTGGTCAACCATGCCTTGCACGGTGCTCGGGCTGCGCGACTGCCACAGCGTGCCGTTGCCGGGCAGGTCTGGCGTCAGCATGAGGGTGCCTGGGGGCAAGGCTTGTCGCAGCAGATCGGGAAAGAAGCCCCAGTGGGCTTGTTCGCGGGTCAGCCCGCGCAGCAGGATCCAGGTGCTCATGGTGGTGTCTTTTTTCGGCGTCTGGGTCGTGGCTGTTGCGGATACCAGCGGGCCATGGCCTGCCGATGGTGAAGTTCGCGGTCATCACCCAGTGGCATCCAGCGCAGGTGGCTGGCTGTGGCGCGCGCCATGAAGTCCAACATGCCCAGATGACGCCGCAGAACGCGGTTCTCTCGATGGGTGATCAGCGGGTTGAAGATGCCTTGACGGCTGAAGAGTTGGCGCGGATTTTTTTTCACCCACATCCAGGAGCCCATCTCCAATGTCAGGGGCAAGAAGACATGATCGGGTTGCAGTGCGCGGGAGTGCAGGTACAGGTGGTCCCACAGGTCACCATGTGTCAGATAGTGATGGCTTTGAGGCTCAAAGACATAGGGGTGATGAGCCTCAGTCTGGTCAAAAATTCGCCTCAGGGCGTGAACCTCGGCGAGGTGGGTGATGGGCGTTCGAGTGTGGGCGAACGGAAACCAGAGGCGGTCTTCGGTGCCGAAGCCGGAGTGGCAATCGACCAACAGGCTGAAGGGACGTGGCAACAACTCTTCGATGATCAGTTGGCACAGCGCCGCGCCCTCCGTCTCCATCGGTGCCCCAAGGCGACCTCGGTACCAGGGTAGGGCCGAGCTGAGTCGTTGTCCGCCCACGAGGAAGGGGACATCGTTCTTTGCCTCGACGGGGGCGTTGCGCATCAGGTCCACCCCGTTGGGGTTGGCGCGCGTGCCCAGGCATAGACCTCCCGGGTTGACCAGAGGTACAAAGATCAAGCGTAACTGGGTCAGTTCGTGGTGCAGCAGGCTGTCCCATTTCAGTCGCTGCACCAGGCTGGCCAGGTAGGTCAGCACCACCTGTGCGCCGATACGCTCCAGCCCATGCACGCCTCCGATGAAGGCCACCGCCGGCACCTCGGGGTCATCGCGTCCGAGTGTGACCGCTATCACATCGAAGCTGCGTCCATCTGCATGTACGGTGCAAAGCGAGCGCGATGTGACGTGACCGTCACCCATCTCGATGACGCGATGCAGTTCGTCGAGTTCGGGCAGGGAGTCGTGGCGCAAGTTGGTAACCGTGAAATTGGAGTGAAACGCCGCATGCTGAAGCTGTTCCATGTCAACTGTGCGACAGAGCGGCGGTATGTCATGGCCTTGACACGAGGGATCGTTAGCATGGTCCAAGCCACTCCTTGAGCCGTCATGTCCTCACGCCGTACCTCGATGTTCCGCTTCTTGTTGTTGGGCCTGGTCGTGCTGGCTGGGTGCAGGGAATGCATGGCGCTGTGGCGTGTGCGCTTGATGGGGCAGACCCTGCGTCGCTGAGAAGCGGTTCACCGCGCTGCAGCGAAGGTGGGCGGCGCTGTCCTTGTTCACGATCTGTCGGAACGTGGACACGTCGATGAAGCGCAGACGGTTTCGTCGGTCAGAATGTCAGCATGACTGACACCCGCCCCTCCCTGATCATCTACAGTCCCGCAGGCGTTGTGCCGACTGCCGCGCCCGTGCGCAAGGCGCTCAAGCGACTGACCGCGCTGGGGTTCTCGCCCACGATCGATGCATCGGCCTTGAGCAAGCACCAGCGCTTTGCGGGTGACGATGCTGAACGTTTGGCCGCCATCCATCGTGTGGCGGAAGCTGCGCCTTCTGTGGCCCTGGCCACGCGCGGTGGCTATGGCTTGACGCGCCTGCTCGACCAGATGGAGTGGTCCTTGATCGCCCGCAGTGTGGAGCAAGGCACTGCCTGGGTGGGCTACAGCGATGTAACGGCTTTGCAGCTTGCGGCGTTGGCGCACAAGGCCGCAGGCCCCGAGGTGGTGGAAGAGGGCGTCACCGCCGGTTTCTGGGCCGGCCCGATGGCCAGCGATGACTTTGGTCGCGCTGACAGTCCGGAGGGGGGCGACGACGTCACCCAGGACGTCTTTGTGGAGGCGATGACCGGCGAGCTGGAGGCGGTGGGTTTTCGCACCGAGGCCGGTTTCGACGGGCTGGAAACCCGTGGACGCCTGTGGGGCGGCAACATGGCTGTGCTCCAGGCGATGTTGGGCACGCGGCACTTCCCCAAAATCAAGAACGGCGTGCTGTTTCTGGAAGACATCAACGAGCACCCCTACCGCATTGAGCGCACCTTGCTGCAACTGCACCAGGC
>JAGOKC010000138.1:0-1328 GCA_017994835.1 Aquabacterium sp.
CGGCTGACTACCGTGTTGGTATCGACGGCCCCTTCAACATCGGCCTGAACGAAGTGCAAATTGGCATGACCATGCACCACGTCGGCATCGAACTGGCCCGCGACCGCCTGACCAAGGCCGTGTTCCAGCGCTCGGTGATCAATGGCGAAATGTTCAACCCGCAAGGCGCCAAAGACGCTGGCTTCCTGGACGCCGTGGTGGCCACACCTGAAGAGTTGATGCCGGCCGCCTTGGCCATGGCCCAACAACTCAAGAAGATCAACATGACCGCCCACACCAAGACCAAGCTGAAGGTTCGCAAGGCCTTGCTGGACACCTTGGCCGAGGCCATTGAAGTCGACAAGAAGACCGCGCTGTCCTGATCATCAGCGCTTACTCATGGGCGGTGCAAGCGGCCCGTGAACAAACACCCTCGCACGCTTTGGCCGGCATGCGGGGGTTTTCTTTTTTCGTTTTCATCAGACGCTTAGTCGCAAATCGTTGTTTGCTTCGGGCAAAGCGCCAGACAAAATGAGGAATCCGCATAACAGCCGCCGACCATGAACTTCCAGCAACTGCGATCCGTCCGTGAAGCCGTCCGCCAGGGCTTCAACCTCACCGAAGTTGCCCAGGTCCTGCACACTTCTCAGCCAGGCGTGAGCCGTCAGATCCGGGAGCTGGAAGACGAGTTGGGGATCGAGCTGTTCGTGCGGGTCGGCAAACGGCTCACTGGCTTGACCGAGCCGGGACAGCAGGTGCTGCCCATCATCGAACGCTTGCTGGCGGATTCGGACAACCTGCGCAATGCCTCTCGCGATTTTTCCGAGCAAGGCGTAGGCCCACTGTCGATTGCTGCCACGCACTCGCAGGCACGTTATGCCCTGCCGGCCGCTGTCAAAGATTTCCGAGCCTTGTTTCCGCAGGTGACTTTGAACCTGCACCAGGGTTCGCCCCAGCAGGTGGCCAACATGTTGATCAGCGGCGAAGCGGACATCGGCATCGCCACCGAGGCCCTGGCCTCATACGATCAACTCGTCACCCTGCCCTGCTACCGCTGGACTCACTCTGTGGTGGTGCCTCACGGCCACCCGCTGCTCAATGGCACCCCCTTGACGCTGCAAGGTCTGGCCCGGTTTCCCTTGATCACCTATGACGCGGGTTACACCGGCCGCTCACACATTGACGAAGCCTTTGCCAAAGAGGGCTTGTCCCCTCTGATCGTCCTCAGCGCCATTGATGCAGGCCATCTGTTCGCCGTCAACATGACGCGGCTGGCCTTCCGCCGGGGCGCCTTCCTGCGTAGCTACAGCTATGCCTTCATTGAAACCTTCGCACCCCCTTTGACCCGT
>JAGOKC010000138.1:1428-3564 GCA_017994835.1 Aquabacterium sp.
CCTCAGCGCCATTGATGCAGGCCATCTGTTCGCCGTCAACATGACGCGGCTGGCCTTCCGCCGGGGCGCCTTCCTGCGTAGCTACAGCTATGCCTTCATTGAAACCTTCGCACCCCCTTTGACCCGTCAAGTGGTGGAACAGGCCATGCGCTCGGACGCGCCCGAAGCGCCGTAATAGCCCTATATTTGGATGGGATCAATAGGTGCATTTAATATGCAACTATTGATTCACTACCTGCGATCCGACCATGTTGCCCATCCAGACCCGCACACTCGTCAAAAGCACCGCCCCGGTGCTTCAACAACACGGCGAGACCCTGACGCGCCATTTCTACAGCCGGATGTTCACGCACAACCCGGAGCTGCGCGAGGTCTTCAACCAGGGGCACCAGCGCAGCGGCACACAGCAACAGGCACTGGCGCAGGCCGTCACGGCTTACGCGCAGCACATCGACAACCCCGCTGTGCTGATGCCCGTGCTGGAGCGGGTCGCCCAGAAACACGTCAGCCTGGGCATCCGCAAAGAACACTATGCCGTCGTGGGGCGTCACCTGCTGGCCTCCATCGGTGAAGTGCTGGGCGAGGCCGCCACGCCAGAGCTGCTCAACGCCTGGGCCGAGGCTTACGGACAGCTGGCCGACATCCTGACCGGCATGGAGCAAGCCGCCTACGACCAGGCCGCCACCCAGGAAGGCGGCTGGACGGGCTGGCGGTCTTTCCGGCTGATTGCCAAACAGCCCGAAAGCGCCGAGATCACCTCGTTCGAATTCGCACCCGCAGACGGCGGCAGCCTGCCCGGCTACCGCCCCGGTCAATACATCTCCGTGCGCCTGCCCGTGCCCGAATTGGGCTACAAACAGCCCCGTCAATACAGCCTGTCGGACGCACCCCGGCGTGACCGCCTGCGCATTTCGGTCAAGCGAGAGGCCGGTGGCGACCAGCAGCCACAAGGGATGGTGTCAAACCGCTTGCACGACCATGTCCAGGTCGGCGACCTCGTTGACATCGCGCCACCTGCGGGCGACTTCTTCTTGCATGAAGACAGCAATCGTCCCGTTGTACTGATCAGCGCAGGCGTGGGCATCACCCCGATGATCGCCATGCTGGAACACCTGCATGCAACCCAGTCGACCCGGCCCCTGCGCTTTTGGCATGCCTGCCGACATGGGGACGTGCAGGCATTCGGCGCACGCGTTCGCACCTTGGTCAGTGAACTGCCCGATGCCTCGTCGTGGTTCGTGCACGAGGCCGAAGCAGGCCGCGCTGATGCCGTTCAGGCCGATGCCTTCGGGCGACTGGACCTGGGCGAGCAGACCTTGCCAGACGATGCCGATTACTACGTGTGCGGCCCGCTGGGCTTCATGTCGGCTCAGATCCAAACGCTCAAAACGCGCGGCATCCCCGCCAAGCGCATCCACGCTGAAGCGTTCGGCACCGGCGGCCCCGGCCATTGAACGCGCCTGATCGCCATGCAACTGACACGCTTTACCGACCTGGGTCTGCGGGTGCTGATGTACCTGTCTTCCTCAACGCCCGGCACCCCGACCACCATTGCCGAAATCACGGATCGGTTTGACGTGTCTCATCACCACCTGACCAAGGTCGTTCAGTTCATGGGACAACAGGGCTGGCTCATCACCGCACGGGGCAAAGGCGGTGGCATCAGCCTGGCGATGGACCTGCGGGGCTATCGTCTGGGAGACACCATCCGGGCGCTGGAACGCAACGACGAGTTGATCGACTGCGCCGAGCCGCCCTGCGCGCTGCGGGGCCAGTGCTCGCTGAAGGGTCTGCTGCACAACGCGCAGGAGGTTTTTTACCAGGCGCTCAATCAGCACACGCTGGCTGACGCCGTGGCCTCCCCCACGCGGGAAGCCATCATCCAGCTACACCGGATCCCGCTGCATCAAACCGGCGAATGCGTCGTGGTTTGAGGTACACCGTGGCACCGCTTTGCAGCAAGCCACTGTCGCGCAAGGCTGCGTATTCGCTGCGCGGCAATTCCACATCGACCTCGCCCTGGCCATCTGCACGTTTGAACTCCAAACGCGTATTGGGGCCAACGGTCAAGGTGTGCACCAAGGTCACGGGCAGGCTTTCTGGTTCGGCATGCGCCAACACCTGAATCTCGTGCGG
>JAGOKC010000073.1 GCA_017994835.1 Aquabacterium sp.
GCTCAGGTGCGGAATCGTGCCTTCGGCCAGATTGCCGGTGTCGGGATCGACCCAGTCGGCAATACCGATCTCGGCCGACACCTCACCGAGGTCGTCTTCGGCCGTGGGGGCGTCCTCGTCGGCCGCATGCATGTCGGCCCAGGCGGCGCGGGCGCTCTCGAAGGGTCCGTTTTCGATGCGGCCCCCCTCGCTCAACCAGTGGTAGCCATCGGGGCGCAGCACGATGCGAGGGTCGTTGACGTCGAGGGCATCGGCCTCGGCAAAGTCTTCTTCGGGCAGGCGGGGCAGGGGCATCGCGTCTCTCCGGTTGGGGCTGCGAACCAGACCATTGTGGAGCCGGGTGGCGCTGGCGTCGAGTCTTGTCAGACCGGTTCAGTGGGTGTAGAGCGTGAGGGCGTGTCGGGGGCCCGGTGAGCACGGTGTATGGTGTGCAGGAAGGTGCCAGGGGATCATGGGGTCACGCGCCTTTTTGATGAGGGAGACCGCCATGCGAACCTTGTACCTGCTGCTCTTGCTGCTGGCCGCCATGCTGACGGCTGTCACGTTCTTGAACTGGGAGGTCTTCGTCACCCCGACCGAGCTGTCTCTGGGTTTTGCCAGCGTGTCGCTGCCCCTGGGGCTGTTGCTGCTGAGCCTGCTGGTGTTGCTCACCGTGATCTTCCTGGTGCATGCGGTGTACCTGCAGGGTACCGTCTTGCTGGACACCCGTCGCCACACGAAGGAGTTGCAAACCCACCGCGAGCTGGCCGACAAGGCCGAGGCCTCACGCTTCACCGCCTTGCGCGAGTTCATTGCGGCCGAGCTGGCGACGCAGGCGGCGCGTCAGACCGAGGCGCAGCAGGCCTTGCTGGCCCGCATCGCCGAACTGGAGCAGGCCACGCAGACCCTCACCGAGCAAACTGGCAATTCGCTCGCCGCGAGCATCGGTGAGCTGGAGGATCGCTTGGAGCGGGGTTTGCCGGCGCCGGAGCGTTGAACGTCCGTCCGTCGCGCCAGGCGGATGCCTGAGGGGCCGAGGCGGGCCTCAGCCTGCGCGCACCAGTCGCCCCGCCTGCAGGCGCCAGACCTCGTCGCCTTCGCTCAGACTGTGCTCGCGGTGCGTGATGATGAAACGGCCGCAGCCCAGCGCGTTGATGGCCTGCTGCACCTTGGCTTCGGTGTCGAAATCGAGGTGACTGGTGTACTCGTCGAGCAGCAGGAAGCGCGGTTGCTTGTAGAGCGCGCGCGCCAGCAGCAGGCGCTGTTTTTGTCCGCCTGACAGCGTCGCGCCCATGCCACCTACCAGGGTCTGGTAGCCCATGGGCATGCGCTCGATGTCGTCGTGGATGCAGGCCAGCTTGGCGGCGGCTGCCACCTTCTCGTGGCTGGCCTCGTTGTCGTTCATCGCGATGTTGTCGTAGATCGAGCACGAGAACAGCTGGTCGTCCTGGAACACCGTGCCCAGCACCGAGCGGAAGGCCTCGGCGCCCAGACGCTGGATGGGCACGCCGTTGAGCAGCACCTCGCCCGACTCCGGGATGACCTGGCCGGACAGCACCTTGAGCAGGGTCGACTTGCCGCAGCCGGACGGCCCGACGATCGCCACGGCCTGGCCGGTGTTCAGGCTGAGGTGGACGTCGTGCAAGACAGGCTCTTCCCCGGCTGAGTAGCGGAAGGTGACGTTGCGCATCTCCAGCGTCATCGGCGCATCGGCGTGGAGCGAGGCAGCCGCGTGGGCCGGTGACGATGCTTCGGCCTCGGTCAGCACGATGTCGGCCAGGCGCTCGCCTTGCAGTTTCAGCAGGCGCAGGTTGATGACCCGCTCCAGCAGCTCGCTGGCGCGTTGAAGGAACTGCCCCTTGTAGGCCAGGAAGGCCACCAGCATGCCGATGGTGAACTTCTCTTCGATGATCAGGGTGCCCGCCAGGTAGAGCACCAGGCCGCCTTCGACGGCGCTGATGGTGCCGTTGATGAACTGGTAGAGGATGCCGATGCGCTCTTGCTTGACCTGGGCGTTGACCATCGAGGCCTGCTGGTTCATCCAGCCGCCCACACGCCAGTTGGGGCGGGCAAAGAACTTGATGGCCGAGATGCCGCGCAGGCTTTCCAGCAAGAAGGTCTGGATCGTGGCGTCGCGCACGATCAGCTCCTCGGCCGCTTGCCGATAAGGCTTGAACACTGCAAAGCGCACCAGCGCCTGCAGTACGGCCACCGCCAGCACGATGCCTGCCAGCATGGGGCTGTACATGAACATCAGGCCCAGGGTGATCAGGCTGACGACGCCATCGAGCACGGTCTCGATCAGGTTGGTGGTGATGGTGTCCTGGATGTGGCCAACCGAGGCGAAGCGCGACATCACGTCGCCGGTGTGGCGCTTGTCGAAGTAGGACAGCGGCAGCTTGAGCAGGTAGCGAAAGACGTTGGTGCTCGACGAGATCTTCCACGACAGGCTGGCACCCAGCACGATCCAGCCACGCAGCAAGCGCGTGCACAAGGCCATGAAGGCCAGCAGGAACATCGCGATGCACAGCACGGTGAGCAGCGGTGTGTCGCGGGTCACGACCACGTCGTCGATCACCCACTGGCTGAGCATGGGCATGAGGATGCTGAAGGTCTCCAGCACGATGGACAGCACCGCCATCTGCGCGAAGGCGCGCCAAAGGCCCTGCTGGCCGGTGAACAGCACGCGCAGGTCGAAGGGGGTCTTCTCGGTCTTCTTCTCGAAGCCTTGCGTGGGGGCCAGCTCCAGCGCCACGCCGGTGAAATGGGGGCTGGCTTCCTTGAGCGTGAGCGTGCGCTCGCCCACCGCCGGGTCGAGCACGGTGATGCGCTTGGCATCGGCGCGCACCAGCACGACGAAGTGATTCAGGTCCCAGTGCAGGATGCAGGGCACTTGCAACTGCGGCAGCTCTTCGAGCTCCAGACGCAGGGCACGGTTGGCCAGGCCCATCTGGTCGGCGATCTGCATCAGGCGGCCCAGCGTGGCGCCGCGCGAGGACATCTCGAAGCGGCGGCGCAGGGTCAGCAGGTCGGTGTCATGGCCGTGGGCGCTGGCGATCATGGCCAGGCAGGCCAGGCCGCACTCGGCGGCTTCCGATTGCAGGATCATCGGCACCCGACGGCGGGGCCACAGAGAAAGCAGGTTCATGCGGGTCTCGGATGAAGGGGCGCGTCAGGGGCCGCTCTCACAGCTTGCCGGTGAAGGCAAACAGCGGGTCGAGCATCCAGCGGATCAGGCTGCGGCGGTCGATCTCGACGTCGGCGGTGAGGGTGAGACCGGGGCGCAGCGGGATCTCGGCGCCATAGGCTTTCACGGTCGAGGCATCGAGGCGCACGCGCACCAGGAAGTAGGCGCGGCGGTCTTGCTTGTCGGGGTTCGCGGCCATGGGCACGTCGGTTTGCGACACGCTGTGCACCACGCCGTGGTACTGGCCGAAGCGCTGGTAGGGGAAGGCGTCGTAGCTGACGCGCACGCGCTGGCCGGCCTTGATGAAGCCGATGGCGGTGCTGGGCACATAGAGCACCGCCGTCATCGGCGAGTCGGCGGGCACGATGGCGGCGAGGCTGGCGCCCGCCGGCACGCTCTGGCCGGGGTTGACGAGCAGGCTGGTGACAGTGCCGGCGACGGGGGCGGTGAGCACGGTCTGACCCGCGCTCTGGCGCTGTACTTCTTGCTGCTGCAGCGTGAGCAGGTCGCGGTCGAGGTTGGCCTGGGTGACGCGGTGCTCGGCGCCCACACGCTCGCGCTCTTCGCGGGCCAGGGCCACGTCGGCCAGGGCGGCGCTGCGCTGGCGCTCCAGAGCCTGCAGGCGGGCGCTCTGGTCGAGCAGGGCTTGACGTTGCTGCTCATACTGCAGCTCGGAGACGATGCGTTCGGCCAGCAACGGCTGCAACTGGTCGAGCAGCTTGCGTGACGAGGCGACCTGTTGGTTTTGCAGGCGGATTTCTTCGCTCAGCGAGTTGGCGTTGCGCTGGCCTTGCGCGATGCGCTGGTCCAGTCCGGCCCAGGTCGCCTGGATGGCGCGTTGCTGTGCCTCGGTCTGGGTTTGCACCTGCTGGCGCTGGCCTTGCAGGTTGCGACTGAGCAAGGCCTGGGTGCTGCCGGCGTCGGTCTGGCGGTCGTGGCTCAGGGCGATCAGGGGCTGACCGGCTTGCACTTGCTGGCCGTCTTTCACCAGCACACGCTGCACCAGGCCGGCTTCGGGGGGCACCACCATGGCCACGCCGTCGCGGGCCTGGATGGCGCCCTGCACGCGCTCCTTCTTGGTGTACGAGCCGAAGATCAGCAGCAGCAGCACGGCCAGCGCCATGGCCGCGAAGAACACGGTCATGCGCGTGGCGCCCACCGGGCGGATGCGCAGCGCGGGGCCGGCGCTGTTGTCGGCGCGGGCGGCCAGGGCCTCCTGGCGAAAAAGGTCGTGAGCGGGTGAGCTCATGGGTGGGACTCCGTCAGGGCCTGGAGGTCAAGTTGGGCGCTCAGCGGGGCCACGTGCGCGGGGTCGAGCCGGTCGAGCAGGGCCAGGATGTCGATGTGGGCGCTCAGCGCGGTGATGCGGGCCGTCACCACGCTCTGGCGGGCGCTGTAGATCTGCTGCTGGGCGTTGAGCAGGTCGAGGTTGGTGCGCAGACCGGCCACGAAGGCCTTGTGAACGGCGGCGTGCGTGGCGGTGGCGGTGGCCTCGACGTCCTGCTGCGCGGCGATGACCGATTGCGCCTGGGCCAGACGCTGGTAGGCATCGCGCAAGCTGGTGTGGACCTCGGCTTCGATCTGGTCGAGCTGGGCCTGCGCGCGGGTGAGCAAGGCGGTGGCCTCCTGCACGCGGCCTTGCTGGTAACCGCCGCTGAACAGGGGCCAGTTGAGCTGCACGCCGACGGCCTGGGTGTTCACGTTCTGGCGCTCGGTGACGCCCTCGAAACGTTGGGTCTGGCGGGTACGGCTGGCCGAGGCCACGGCATCGACGCTGGGCTGCCACGCTTCGGCCTGCCGTGCCGATTCGGTGGTGCGGGCGGCGGTGAGGCCGGCTTGCGCGTCGAGCCACTGCGGATTGGCCTGCACGGCCTGGTCCAACGCCTCGTGCAGGGGGGGCAGGTCGGTGGGCAGCGGTGTGGCGTGGGTACTCAGTCCGGCAGCGGTGCGCACTTCGGCCTGGCCGCTCAGGCGGGCCACGGTGAGACGCTGGGTGGCGGCGCGCATGCTGAGCTCGCGGATGCTGGCGCGCACCTGGTCGATGCGGGTACGGGTTTCGAGCTGTTCGAGCACCGTGCCCAGACCAGCCTGCAGGCGCCGGTCGTTGATGTGCAGTTGAGACTGCAGCAGGGCCAGCTGGGCCTCGGCCAGGCGGCGTTGTTCGGCGGCTTCGGCAGCGGCCAGGTAAGCCTGGCTCAGTTCGCGAGCCACCGTGGTGCGCTGGGCGCGGGCCTGCCAACGTGATTGTTCGGTGACGGATTCCTCGGCCTGGGCGCTGGCGCGCTCGGCCGCCCGCCACAGCGGCAGGGTGGCGCTCAGCGTGAGGGCCGAGGCCGGGGTGCGGCTGTCGATCCCGTTGTAGGTTTGCTGCTGGGTGCTGCCGCTGGCGCTGAGGTCGACGCGTGGCATCCAGGCCAGAGCCCAGGCCTGCTTTGCCTGGGCTTGTGCGGCCTGCACGTTGGCATCGGCCACGCGGTTGGCGGCGGCGTGCTGTTGGGCAGACAGCAGCAGTTCAGGCCAGGAGCTGGCCGACGGCTGGGCGACAGCAGACAGTGGGGTGGTGAACTCGGCGCGCTCGGCAGACGCCAGCGCACTCGGTTGACTGAGTGTGAAAGACCACTTCAGTGCGATGGCCTGTTCGGGCTGGGCGAATGCGACGCTGCCGCAGCTCAGGCTCAGCCAGCCCATCCACCCGGCACACAGCACCCGCATTCGGTGCACCCACAACTGCAAAGGCGCCATGCTGCCCACGTTCTCCCACACCCAATGACAAAAGGCCGCAAGTGCGGCCGCAGACGCGCAGGCCGGAGCGGCCTGCGACATCAGGTGAAGACGCCTCAGGCGGCCTTCGGCTTGTAGATCGAGCTGATCAGCTTGTTGATCGCGTTTTCGATCAGGGGCTTGATGTAAGGCGACAGGGCGGCGATCACGGCGGTGATCGTCTTGTCGGTGGACGACACGAACAGGCCGGTGGCCGGCTTGCCATTGATGGCGTCGATGACTTGACCGAAGGACAGGCCACCGTTGACAGCGGCGATTTCTTGTTGGTTCAGTGTACGCATGAAGATTCCTTGAAAGGTTGTTGTGAGTGGACTTCGCCACCCAACAAAGACCTTGGTGGCGTGTCTTCACTGTAGGGATGGACGGGGGAGCGTCGGGATGGGGTTGCCCTGCGTGAAACCCGTTGGTGGGGAACATTTCGCGTGCACTCCCCGGATTCATGGGGGGTGTGCGGGCTTGGGGTAAACGCGAGAGGCCCTTGGCTGATGCGTGCGTCAAGCCATGCTGATGCATGGCTTCAGCGCGTGCAGGCCTGGCGTACGGCGCGTTCCCAGTGCGCCATGCGGGCGTCGGCTTCATCGCGCGAGAGGTGGGGCTCGAAGGTGCGCTCGGCGCCCCATTGGCGGCCGATCACGGCCGTGTCGGCATAGACCCCGGTGCTCAGGCCTGCCAGGTAGGAGGCGCCCAGGGCGGTGGTTTCCACCACCTTGGGTCGCACCACCGGAATGCCCAGCAGGTCGGCCTGGAACTGCATCAGCAGGTCGTTGACGCAGGCGCCGCCGTCCACCCGCAGCTCGCGCAGCGCGCAGCAGCCCGAGGCCACCGCATCACGGCTCATCGCCTGCAGCAGCGCCGCACTCTGGAACGCGATCGACTCCAGAGCGGCCCGCGCAATGTGGGCCACGGTGCTGCCCCGCGTCAGGCCCAGGATGGCCCCACGCGCATCGCTGTCCCAATAGGGCGCGCCCAGCCCGGTGAAGGCGGGCACGAACATCACGCCACCGCTGTCAGGCACGCTCTCGGCCAGGCTCTGCGCTTCGCTGGCGGTGCGGATGGCGTGCAGGCCATCGCGCAGCCATTGCACCACCGCGCCGCCAATGAACACGCTGCCTTCGAGCGCATACGCACGCTGGTCCGGCAACTGAGCAGCCACCGTGCTCAACAAGCCGTTGGCCGATGAGCGGCTCTGCGCGCCGGTGTGCATCAGCATGAAGCAGCCGGTGCCATAGGTGTTCTTGGCCATGCCGGCTGAAAAGCCCGCCTGCCCGAACAGGGCAGCCTGCTGGTCGCCAGCAATGCCGCCAATGGGCAGGGCACCCAGGCCAGCGAGGAAGTCGCCGTTGCCCCAGATGCCGGGCTGCGCCTCGCCATAGACATGGCTGGAGGGGTGGACCTGCGGCAGCACCTCGCGGGGAATGTCCATCAGGCGCAGCAGTTCTTCATCCCAGTCTTGTGTGTGGATGTTGAAGAGCATGGTGCGCGAGGCATTGCTCACGTCGGTGGCGTGCACCCTGCCGCCGGTCAGGTTCCACAGCAGCCAGCTGTCCACGGTGCCGAAGGCCAGCTCACCGCGTTCGGCCGCCGCGCGCGCGCCGTCCATGTGCGTCAACAGCCACTGCAGCTTGCTGCCAGAAAAATACGGGTCGATGACCAGACCTGTTTTGGTGTGGATGGTGTCAGCCAGGCCTTGCTCGCGCCAGCGGGTGCATTGCGCTTCGGTGCGGCGGTCCTGCCAGACGATGGCTGGCCCCACCGGTTGGCCGGTGTCCCGCCGCCACAGCACCGTGGTTTCGCGCTGGTTGGTGATGCCCACAGCGCACACCTCACCCAGGTCGCGGCCCTGCGCGCGCAACTGCACCAGGGCGGCATGCGCGGTGTCGCGCTGCGAGGTCCACAGCTCCATTGGGTCGTGCTCGACCCAACCGGGGTGGGGGTAGTGCTGGCGGGTTTCCAGTTGGGCCAGGGCCAGGATGTGCCCGTGCTCGTCGAACACGATGCTGCGGGAGCTAGAGGTCCCCTGGTCAAGGGCAAGGATCAGGGCCATGGTCAGGATGCAATGGTCAGCGCCACACCCCACTCCTGCAGCATCTGTGCAAAAGGGGCGGGGGGCAAGGCTTCGGTGAACACGCGATGCACGTCTTGCAGATGCCCCACCTTGGCCAGCGCCGGGTGGTGAAACTTGCTCACATCGGCCACCAGCCAGGTCTCGCGCGCCTGCGCCATCATGGTCTGAGCGGCGGGCAGCTCGCGCAGATCGCGGTCGCGCAAGGTGCCATCGGCGTCGATGCCCAGGGCGGTCACGATGCTGATGTCCACCTTGAACTGCTGCAGGTAGGCCACCGTGCTCTCGCCTTCCAGTGCGCTGTCGCGGCCACGCAATCTGCCGCCAGCCACATGCACTTTGCAGTCGGTGTGCTCGCTGAGCAGGCCCGCCACGTGCAGGTTGTCAGTGATGACCTGCAGGCCGTTCTTGTGAAGGAGTTCGCGCGCCACCGCCTCGACGGTGGTGCCCACCCCCAGCATCAGGCTGCTGCCTTCGGGAATGGCTGCGGCCACCGAGCGGGCAATGCGCGCCTTGGCATCGGCCTGGGTGGCCTGGCGTTCTTTCCAGGCGGCCACGGCCGGGGCCTCGCGCGGCAGGCTCACGCCACCGTGAAAGCGCAGCAGCAAACCGGCATCGGCGAGGCGCTGCACATCGCGGCGCACCGTCTGCATGGTCACATCCAGACGCTGCGCCAGACGCTCGACCGACACAGCCCCGCGTGCCCGCACCTCGTCAAGCAAGGCCTGCTGCCGTGGGTTGGGACTCCAGGGGGGGGCAATGGACATGGCGAAACCTCCGAGACGACCGTGGTGAGCAACATCGAACACGCGCAACGCATCGACGAAGTGATTGCAACACAAAAGAGCGCAAACGCGCCAGATGTCGCGTTGATGCGATGAACGCTTTGATGCGACGGTCCGCGCCGCCCCCTTCGTGATAGAGTGAAAAAACACCTCGTAACAGCAGGGTTCGAAACAAGATGAAGCAGTGGAAACAGATCTCTGCGGTGGCCGCTGCGGTCATGGCGCTGACGTCCGGCTCCGTGCATGCGCTGAGCCTGGGTGCCCCCAGCAGCCAGGCCATCCTGGGTGAGACCTTGCGCATGAGCATCCCGCTTGAACTCGAATCCGGCGAGGACACCGAAGACGGTTGCCCGCAGGTCGAGGTCTTGTATGGCGAAAGCCGCGTTGATCCGGGCCGGGTGATCCTGGGCGTGTCGCCCCAGTCTGGCCGTCATCGGGTCATCACGGTGCGGGCTATTGAACCCATCAACGAGCCCCTGATTGATGTCACCCTGAGCTATGGCTGCGGTGCACGGCTGTCGCGCAAGTTCACGGTGTTTGCCAACCCACCCGAATTTGTGCCCACCGTGGTGCTGAGTCCGGTGAGCACCACCTTGTCCACCGCGCGCATGGAGGGGGATGCCAGCATGGGGATGTCGTCCGGCTCGGGCGTGATGCGTGAGGAGACCGAAGCACCTGCTCCGCGTGCGATTCGCCCTGTGCCAGTGCGTCGTCCTGCGGGTGCGTCGGCCCCACGCAGCAAGCAACCCCCCAAGCCGTCCAAGCCGGTGCCTGTGGCCGAGGTCAAGCAGGTCACGCCAGTCGAGCAGGTGACCGCACCCGTCCCTGCGCCGGTACCCAAACCTTCTGTGCCTGCATCGGTGCCTGAAGTTGCTTCCCAGGCCGCGCCTGCAGCGCCGGCCCCCAAGGCGTCGTCGGTGGTGCTGCGCAAGCCGGCTCCCCCCAAGGTTGAGGCGGGACCGCGCCTGGTGCTCGATCCGGTCACTCCCATGATGGCGTCCTTGCCGGGTGCCGGGGTCAGCGGTGCCGCCTCGGGTGTGCAGCCCAATCTCGTCAACTCTCAGGCGGGCAGCGACATGGGGCAGTTGCAGGCCCAGCTGGCCGAAGATCGCCGCAGCCTGGACGACATGGAAAAACTCATCACCCAGTTGCGCCTGGATGCCGCGCAGGCCGCGGCATCGGGGCCGGGACTGGAGCGCCCGATCGGTCTCTCTGACGCGCGCCATCCGGTCTGGTTGCTG
Organism: Aquabacterium sp.; assembly: GCA_017994835.1. Taxonomy (GTDB): domain Bacteria; phylum Pseudomonadota; class Gammaproteobacteria; order Burkholderiales; family Burkholderiaceae_C; genus Aquabacterium. The sequence goes on from JAGOKC010000073.1 coordinate 10,036, forward strand.
GCCGTGTCGGGCGTGGCCGCACTCTCGCTGCTGTTCAGTGGGTATCTGTTGCTGCGCTTGCGCCGTCAGGAGCAAGCCCGCTCCTGGTGGACGCCTCCGGATCGCTGAAGCCTGATGAATGTCGCCGCATCATCATCGCTGCCCGAGGCCGACCACCATTGTGATGTGCTGGTGGTGGGGGGCGGCATCAACGGCGTGGGCATTGCCCGCGATCTGGCGGGCCGAGGCTGGCGCGTGCTGTTGTGCGAGCAAGACGACCTTGGCAGCCACACCTCGTCGGCCTCGACCAAACTGATCCACGGCGGGCTGCGCTACCTGGAGCATGGCGAGTTGGGGCTGGTGCGCAAGTCCCTGATGGAGCGCGAGCGTCTGCTGCGTTCGGCTCCGCACATCATGCGACCCTTGTCGTTCGTGCTGCCGCACGATCCGCGCACGCGACCGGCCTGGATGATCCGGCTGGGCCTGTGGCTCTATGACCACCTGGCCCCGCGCGATTTCCTCTCGGGCAGTGCCGCCGTGGACCTGAGCCAAAGTCCGTTGGGCCAACCCCTGCAGCGCCAGTGGCGACAAGGGTTTGTCTATACCGACGGCTGGGTGGACGACGCCCGATTGGTGCTGTTGTGCGCCATCGATGCCACTGACCAGGGGGCACACATCCTGCCACGCACGCGCTGCGAGGCCTTGCAACCCTATGGGGGTGGCTGGCGTGCCACCCTGGTGCGCCGCGATGCCCTCACTGCGGAATCCACCCGCACGCTCACCGTGCAAGCCAGCGCCGTGGTCAATGCCGCCGGTCCCTGGGCCGAGCAGCTGCTGCGTCGCGAGATGGGGGTGACGCCCACCGCTCCCAGCGGTGGCCGACGGGGTGCCAGCGAGCCCAACCACCTGCGCCTGGTCAAAGGCAGCCACATCGTGGTGCCGCGCCTGTTCAACCACGACCACGCTTACCTCTTTCAAGGTGAAGACCGGCGCGTCGTGTTTGCCATTCCTTACGAGCGCCACTTCACCCTGCTGGGCACCACCGATGTGGACCACCCTGGCGATCCCGGTGATGTGAGTGTGAGCATGGAGGAGGTGCGCTACCTGTGCACCGCCGTGAGCCGCTATCTGCGCCGCACCGTGTCACCCGAAGAGGTGGTGTGGCGCTTTGCCGGTGTGCGCCCTCTGCTGGGTAACGCCCAGGATGCGGCCAGCGCCGTCACGCGCGACTACCGTCTGGAAGTGCAGACCCATCCAGCACCCTGGCTGACCGTGTGGGGCGGCAAGCTCACCACCTTCCGTGTGCTGGCCGAACAGGCCGCCAACGAGATCGGCACCCTGCTGGGCGACCCGCGTTCGGCCTGGACGGCCGAAGCGCTGTTGCCCGGTGGCCTGCTGCAAACGGGCAGTGACACGGCCATGATTCCGGCGTCGCCGGTGGCGCAACTGACCGCATTCCAGGCCCGCCTGCGTCAACGTCATCCCTGGATGGACCTGGGGCTGATGCGACGCTGGAGCCGGGCCTATGGCAGCCGTGTCGATCTGTTGCTCGACGGCGTGCGCAGCCGCCAGGACCTGGGCGCTGAAGTGGCCCCGGACCTCTACGAGGCCGAACTGTTCTACCTGCGCCGACACGAATGGGCGCAAACCGCTGACGATGTGCTGTGGCGACGCACCAAGCTGGGCCTGCACTTCAATGCGGCACAACGCCAGGCCGTGGCCGACTGGTTGCTGACCCAGACCCGTGGCACCGCCACCCAAGGGGTGTGGCCGCCGCCGTCGGGGCACTGAAGGTCAAAGAGGCGCTCGCTCGCTTCAGTCCCCTTCGCGCGGCATCAGGAAGTGGCCGCGCGCATTGGCCACCGGCCGCTGCGGATCGTCCTGCCAGATCGACACCTGGGCCAGCGCCACGCGGTTGCCCTGGCGCACCGTGGTGCACTGCGCGAAGGTGTCCACCGGCTTGGCCGAACGCATGTAGGCAATCGCAAAATCGACGCTGCGGGGCGCATCGGGAATGCCGGGCACCGTGTCCATCAGGTGCAGGATCATGGCCGTTTCGCCAAAGCCGGCCAGCACGCCGCCATGCAGCGCCGGCAGCATCGGGTTGCCGATCAGATCGTGTTGGAAGGGCAGGCGAAACACTGGGCCAGCGTCCAACTGGGCCTGCTGGTGAATGCCCAGGAACGTCACATAGGGCGAACGCTCGCCCGTGCGCGCCGGGGTTTCGGGCGTGTCGGCCGGGGTGCTGCGGATGTGGTGGCTGGTGTCCAGGCTGGTGGGTGAGACCAGCTGCGATGCCGCCTCGGCCGGGGTGGGTTTCGCGGGAGCCGGAGCCTTGCGGGTGTTGGCCGTGCCACGCATGAAGGTGGCGTTCACGGTGGCCACCGGCTCGGACTGACCCAACTGGAACAGCTCGCCGCGCACAAAGGCCACGCTGCGCGACAGGCGGTGACAGGTGGCGCGACAGGTCACGTTCACATTGGCCACGGGCGGGCGCAGGTAGTCCATGCGCAGGTCCAGCGTGGCGAAGGGCTCCATCTCTTCCATCGCGCTGCCCACGGCCAGGCCGCAGGCCGTGTCGGCCAGCACGCTCAGGCAGCCGGCGTGGATCAGGTTGCGCTGGGTGTCACCCGTCCACGTGGCACGGGCGGGCAGCAGCAGGTTGACGAAACCTTGACCCATCTCCACCACCTGCATGCCCGAAAAAGCGGCATACGGAATGCCAGACACAAAGGCCTGGGCCCAGTTGGTGCGGGAGTCGCTGCTGAAAATGCTCATGGTCACAACCTGTCGAAATGCGCGCAAGGCGTGATTGTCGCTCTCATGCGTCTGGCCTGCATCTGCAGTCCGCGCCAACCTGCCGCATGCAACGCAGGGCATTGCGGACAAACGTCGTCAAATTGACAGTTCAGCACGCGCTTCGGTGAGACCGTGCCAGTCCGTGAGGCGCAGCACCTGTACGCCTTTGAGCCGAAACGAACGCTTGTTGAGCTTGAGCAGCGCCGCATCCTTGCTGAACAGCCAGCGTGCGCCCACGTGCATCGCCAGGTCGATGAAGACCTGGTCGTCCGGGTCCTTGCAGCGCAGGCCGCAGGGCGGTGGCTCGTCCACGAAGGTGGCGTGCTGGAACACGGTCAGCGTCAGCATCGGGTCGGGCTGCCAGGGCTTGAGGTAGCTGCGCGGCCACACCTGATGCCACTCTTTCTCCATCGACGGACAGGCCAGCCAGCGCATCCGCCCCGCCAGGATCGCCTCGACGATGGGGTGCGCGGCCGGGTCCTTGAACACCCGCCAGTC
>JAGOKC010000005.1:0-14809 GCA_017994835.1 Aquabacterium sp.
AATGGCGCGAATTGTCACGCAACTGGTTGCCTTCAGGCAACAAAAAAGCCCTAAGTGATTGATTCACTAGGGCTTTTTGTCCAATTCCGTCAGGAATTGGCTTTGTCATTTGGTGCCGGAGAAAGGAATCGAACCCTCGACCTTCTCATTACGAATGAGCTGCTCTACCGACTGAGCTACACCGGCGTCCAAGCCCAAAATTCTAGCATGGGATCAGATTTCAAATCACGCCAGGCGCATCACTGCACTTCACGGTGATATGCCGTCACGCGCTCGACCTCGTTTTTCGAGCCCAGCATCACCGACACCCGCTCGTGCAGCTGCGAGGGTTGAATCTCCATGATGCGCTGCAAACCATTGGTGGCAGCGCCACCGGCCTGCTCCACCAGAAAGCTCATCGGGTTGGCTTCATACATCAGGCGCAGCTTGCCGGGCTTGTTCGGTTCGCGCTTGTCCCAGGGGTACATGAAAATGCCACCACGGGTCAGAATGCGATGCACATCGGCCACCATCGCAGCCACCCAGCGCATGTTGAAGTCCTTGCCGCGAGGGCCGTCCTTGCCCTGCAGACACTCGTCGATGTAGCGCTTGACCGGGGCAGCCCAGTGGCGCATGTTCGACATGTTGATGGCGAACTCCTTGGTATCTTCCGGAATGCGAACGTTGTCATCCGTCATGATCCAGGCACCCATTTCCCGGTCGAGCGTGAACACCACCACGCCCTTGCCCACGGTCAGCACCAACGTGGTCTGCGGACCGTACACACAATAACCAGCGCACACCTGGGCCGTGCCAGGCTGCAGGAAACTCTCGTTCGAGACCTCGCCACCCTTGTGCTTGAGCACCGAGAAAATGGTGCCAATGCTCACGTTGATGTCGATGTTGCTCGAACCATCCAGCGGGTCGAACAACAGCAGGTATTCACCCTGAGGATAACGGTGGGGCACGCCCACCATGTCGTCCATCTCTTCAGATGCCATGCCGGCCAGGTGGCCGCCCCATTCATTGGCCTCGATCAGCACCTCGTTGGCGATGATGTCGAGCTTCTTCTGGACTTCGCCCTGCACGTTCTCGCTGTCGGCGCTGCCCAGGACTTCACCCAGGGCACCCTTGCTGACGCTGATGGCAATGTGTTTGCAGGCGCGAGCCACCACTTCGATGAGCAGGCGCAACTGCGATGGAATTTGAGCCTCGCCACGCTGTTGCTCGATCAGGTACTGCGTGAGACTGATGCGTTTGGTCATGATGATCAGATGAAAAAGAAAACAGATTCAGACGGTTGCCTGGCGCTCAGTCCTGCAAGGCACGGGTCACGATTTCGCGCACATCGTCAGACAGCTCGGCACGCGCTGCAACACGCTTGAGTGCCTCTTCGGCCGCGGTGCGATACGGTTCGGCCAGGCGACGCCAGTGATCCAGCGAACGCGCCAGTCGCGCCGCCAACTGCGGATTGATCGCATCCACCTCAATGACACGATCAGCCCAGAACACATAGCCAGCGGCATCCTGACGATGGAACGCCGCCGGGTTGCTCTGGCACAGCGCCATCAGCAGGCTGCGCGCACGGTTGGGCGTGCGCAGCGTGAAGTCGGGGTGCTGCATCAGGGTCTTGGCACGGGCAAAGACCTTGCCGTCATGCTCGGGTGCGGTCACCTGCAGGGTGAACCACTTGTCAATCACCAACGCCTCGTTCTTGAATTGGGCATGGAAGCGTTCCAACGGCACGGTAGCCAGTTCGCTGTGGGCATTGACCAGCGCCGCCAGGGCACCCAGCCGGTCGGTCATGTTGGTTGCGTCCTTGAAACGCTGCAAGGCTTTGCCAGGCCAGATCTGGTTATGACGTGTCTGTGCATCCAGCACCAGCATGCTCAACGCCAGATTGGCCAGCGCACGGCGACCACTGCTGACGGCATCCGGCGAATAAGCCCCGCTGTCGTGATGCCTCTCGTAAGCCCACTCCCAGTCATGGTGCAACGCCCGTGCAAGTTGCTGCTTGATGCCCTCGCGCGCCGTGTGAATGCGCTGCGGGTCCACCACCTCCAGTTGCTCGGCCACATAGGCCTCGCTCGGCAAGGTCAACACCAGTTCCTTGAAGGCAGCATCGAGTTCGCCATGCCGCAACACACCGCGCATGGCTTCAATGAAACGCGCATCCAGCTCCATGTGGCCGTTGCCATGCACCGCATTCAAGATGCGACGCAATGCCAGCTTCTGGGCAGCTTCCCAGCGGTTGAAGGGGTCGTGGTCGTGGCTGAGCAGCACAAACAGTGCGTCGTCACTCAGCTCGGTCTCCAGCACCACCGGTGCCGAGAAACCGCGCAACAACGAAGGCACAGGCTCCACCGGCACATGCACGAAGGTGAAGGTCTGGCTCGGCTCCGACAACACCAGCACCATGTCGTGACCCACCGGGTCCAGTTGCCCTTCCAGATGCAGGTTGATCTGGCGGCCGTCCACGCCCACCAGGCCCATCGCCACAGGGATCACGGCAGGAGCCTTGTCAGGCTGCCCAACGCTGGAGGTAAAGGTCTGGGTCAACGTCAGGGTGTAGATGCGGTTGTCGGCGTCATACACACCATGCGCTTGCACGCGGGGTGTGCCAGCCTGGCTGTACCAGCGCTTGAACTGATCCAGTCGCTTGGTCAACTCGCTGTCTGGGTTGGCATCGGCAATGGCCAACGCAAAGTCGTCGCAGGTCACCGCATGGCCATCATGGCGTGAGAAGTACAGGTTCATCCCGTTGACGAAACCCGCATCGCCCACCAGGGTGTGCATCATGCGCACCACCTCGGCACCCTTTTCGTACACGGTGGCCGTGTAGAAATTGTCGATGGCCATGTAGCTGTCAGGACGCACCGGATGCGCCATTGGGCCTGCATCTTCGGGGAACTGCAGCTGACGCAGCGTGCGCACGTCTTCAATGCGCTTGACCGCGCGGGCGCTGCGACTGCCCGACATGTCCTGGCTGAACTGCTGGTCGCGGAAAACGGTCAGGCCTTCCTTGAGCGACAGCTGGAACCAGTCGCGGCAGGTGACACGGTTGCCCGTCCAGTTGTGGAAGTATTCGTGGGCAACCACGCTTTCCACATTGCCAAAGTCCACGTCGGTGGCGGTATTCGGATTGGCCAGCACGAACTTGGTGTTGAAAATGTTCAACCCCTTGTTCTCCATCGCGCCCATGTTGAAGTCGCTCACCGCGACAATCATGAAGCGCTCCAGGTCCAGGCTCAGGCCGTACTTGTGCTCGTCCCAGGCAATCGACGCAATCAGCGAGTTCATCGCATGTTCGGTCTTGTCCAGGTCACCGGCGCGCACGTAGATCTGCAGCAAGTGCTCCTTGCCTTCGCGCGTCACGATGCGCTGTTCGCGGCGCACCAGGTCGGCGGCCACCAGCGCAAACAGGTAGCTGGGCTTGGGGTGCGGGTCTTCCCACACGGCCATATGGCGGCCACCACCCAGATCGCCCTCCTCCACCAGGTTGCCGTTGGACAGCAGCACCGGAAACTTGCGCTTGTCGGCCTTCAGCGTCACCCGATAGGTTGCCATCACGTCAGGACGGTCGCTGAAGAAGGTGATGCGGCGAAAGCCCAGAGCCTCGCACTGCGTGAACAAACCGCCACCGCTGGTGTACAGACCCGACAACTGCGTGTTCTTCTCGGGTGCACAGATGTTGCGGATCTCCAGCGTAAAGGGCTGCTGAGGTAAGTCCTCCAGCACCAGTTGCTGGTTCTCGCTGCGGAAGGTGACGGGCTCGCCGTTCACCAGCACACGGGTCAGGATGATGTCCTCACCATCCAGACGCAAAGCCATGTCTGGATGGCCCGGATTGGGCTCGATGGTCATCTTGTTGATGACCAGGGTCTTGGCCGGATCCAGGTCAAAAGTCAGATCGACCGTCTTGATCCAGAACGCCGGTGCCGTGTAGTCCTCACGGTGGACCAACGGAGCAGTACCTTCACGCATGGCTATCCTTTTACAGGCCCTGTTTCAGGCTCGCTTCGATGAATGGATCGAGATCGCCGTCCAGCACTTTTTGCGTGGCGGAGATTTCAACGTTGGTACGCAGGTCCTTGATGCGGCTGTTGTCAAGCACGTACGAGCGAATCTGGTGACCCCAGCCCACATCGGTCTTGGTGTCCTCCAGCTTTTGCTGCGCTTCCTGACGCTTGCGCATCTCGAAGTCATACAGGCGCGAGCGCAGGCGCTTCCAGGCCACATCGCGGTTGCTGTGTTGCGAACGACCATCCTGACACTGCACCACGATGCCGGTCGGCATGTGCGTCAGGCGCACGGCCGAATCCGTCTTGTTGATGTGCTGACCGCCCGCACCCGAGGCACGGTAGGTGTCGGTGCGCACGTCGGACGGGTTGATGTCGATCTCGATCGAGTCATCGACTTCCGGGTACACGAACACGGACGCAAACGAGGTGTGACGGCCACCAGACGAGTCGAACGGCGACTTGCGCACCAGGCGGTGCACGCCGGTTTCGGTGCGCAGGTAACCGAAAGCGTAATCGCCCTCGACCTTGATCGTGGCGCTCTTGATGCCAGCCGTGTCGCCAGGGGTTTCGTCTTCCAGCTGGGCCGTGAAGCCCTTGCGCTCGCAGTAACGCAGGTACTGACGCAGCAGCATGGACGCCCAATCGCACGCCTCGGTGCCACCGGCACCTGCCTGGATGTCCACAAAGCAGTTGCTCGGGTCTGCGGGGTTGCTGAACATGCGGCGGAACTCGAGCTGCTCGACCTGGGCGCTCAGCGCCTGCACGTCGGCATGGATGGCCTTCAAACCATCTTCATCGCCGTCCTCCTTCGACATGTCGAACAACTCGGCGTTGTCAGACAGGTTCGACGTCAGCGACTCGATCACCAGCACCACATCTTCCAGCGAACGCTTTTCCTTGCCCAGAGCTTGCGCACGCTTGGGGTCGTTCCAGACTGCAGGGTCTTCAAGTTCGGCGTTGACTTCGCTCAGGCGACGGGATTTTTCATCCCAGTCAAAGATACCTCCGGAGCTCAGCAGTGCGCTGAGTCAGGTCGGCAATCTGGGTGCCCAGGGCGTTGATGAGTTCGATGTCCATGTGAAATCCTGCGAATCTTGGGGTGGAATAGGGCAAAAAGGCCCTGCAGCCGATGGCTGGAGCCTTGTCAGATCTTTCCATTTTCTCATGCGACGGGGCTTTGCGGGCGCGCCAGATGTGCGGCCAGGTGAACAGCCACCGCTTCGGGCTGATCGTGGTGCAGCATGTGCCCCGCATCGTCAAGCCCTTCGAGCCGCCAATCGGCCAGCACGTCGGCACGCGCCAGAAACTCCTCACGCGTGTACCGGCCGCCAAACAGCGCGAAATACGAGGTCTGCCGCCCCTCAATCACCAGCACCGGGCACGTGATGCGCGCCCACAGCGCCTTCACTTCCTCGACACGGTACAGCAGCGGGTTGGAGCGCTTGTGCGCCGGATCGGCATTGATCACCCAACGTCCACTCTCCTGCCGCGCCCAGTGCTGCGCCAGCCACAGGGCGTGCTCCGGGCGAATGCGGGGATTATTGGCCTGCAAACGGCCCGCCACCCCCTCCAGACTGTCGTATGACTTGAGCTGAGCGGGGGTTCGCAACTCGTCGAGCCAACGAGCGTAACGGTCAGGGGCCTCCTGCGGCAAGGTGGCGGGCATGCCAAAGCCTTCCAGATTGACCAGACGCCGAATCCGGCCCGGCCGCACCCCCGCGTACATCATCACCACATTGCCGCCCATGCTGTGGCCCAGCAAATCAATCGGGTGTTCAGGCGACAAGGCGTGCACCACCGCATCCAGATCCCCCAGATAGTCAGGGAAAAAGTAGCTATCGGTGCCCGAGGGAGCCGGTGTCTGCCCAAAGCCCCGCCAGTCCAGTGCCGCAATCGGCCGCTCGGCCCAACCCGGCTGACGGCGCAACGCCTCAACCATGAACTGAAACGACGCGGCCACGTCCATCCACCCATGAACCATCAACAACAAGGGTTCTTCCGCACTGATGCGCGCCAGATCCCCCCAGATCAGGAGGTGCTGCGGCAAGCCGCGCGCGTGCAAAGTCAAGGACTTGGCGGGATAAATCGGTACAAAGGACGACAATTGAGACCTCATGGACGCACTACGCTTTCAGCCTGACAGGTGAGGGTGTGGGGGTACTGAGGTGTGCATCATCGCCGATCTGTTTCAGGCACACCAACCGCCCGTTTCTTCGTTTTCCTTGGCCCTTTTTCTTCGGTTTCCCATTTTGTGAGCGCGGTACCTCTTTCAGCCCGGCCTCGGCCCACATCTACCCTCGGCACCGCTCAGTCCAGAGGGCGCGTCCGTTCCGTCGCCTGGTCCATTCTGGTGCTGGCAGCGGTCAGCCTGGGCTTGATGGCCTGGTCACATCAAAGCTGGCACGAGTTGCAGCAACGCGCGCACACCTTCGACACCCTGTTGTCGCAGGTTCAGCTGCAAGCCCGGCGCGCCCAGATCCTCACCGAGCAACGCGCCACAGGCCAGCCACAAAGCGAAACGCACAACATTGACGCCCTCGCGGGCGAAGCGCAGCACGCTGCACGCCAACTGCAACAAATGGCCCCCGCCAACTTGCAGGCTGATCTGTACCGCCTGTCTCAACTCCTGGCCAGCTCGCGCCAGGTACAGACCGCGCGCCTGAACTCCCCCCCCTCTGCCGATGCGGCCCAACTCCAGGCCATCCTCAGCGGCATTGAGCAAACCGCCCACACCGTGGCCCAGCAATGGGCCACCGAGTTCGATGCCGAAACCGCCCGACGGCAACGCCTCGACAAGGTCAACATGGCGCTGGTGGCCTGCGTCACGCTGCTGCTGCTCACCCTCATCGCCCGCGCCCAGCGCCAGCGCGAGAACGCCGTCGATTCGCTCAAGGCCCGCGAAAACCAGTTGCGCCACAAAACGCGCATGTACGACTTTCTCAGCCACGTCAACCAGGCCATCGTGCGTGCCGACAGCGAATCCGACCTGCTGCGCCGCGTGTGCGACGTGGCCGTCGCGCAAGGGCAATTCCGCAAGGCCTGGGTGGCCCTGTTTGATGCCCACACGCCACGGCAGCTCGACTGCCACGTTTCCGCCGGTGTTGCGCAGCCCACCGAAGAAGCCTTGAGCTTCATCGTCCACCCAGACCCGGTGGCCGAGCTGTCGCAATGCTTGCTGGAAGGACGCTGCTTTCGCACCGCCGACCTGAGCCAGCACACCGATTTACCCCTGTGGGCCATCCAGGCGATTGAAGCGCAGACACCGGGTTGCGTCATCGTGCCTCTGTGGCGCGACCATGAGCTGGTGGGCCACCTCCTGCTGCTGGGACGTCGTGTCAAGGACCAGGACCACGAAGAACTGGCTCTGTTCCAGGATCTGTCTGACGACCTCTCCTTCGCCCTCACCAACCTGCACCGCGACACCCAGCACGACCTTACCCAAGAGCGGGTGCGCCTGCACGCGGCGGCCCTGGAAAGCACCCGAGACGGCATGATGGTGCTCGACCGCAACCGCCTGCTGGTCTCCATCAACCCCGCGTTCAGCGCCCTGACGGGCTATGTTGAAGAAGAAGCCGTGGGCCGCACCCCGGAATTCCTCATCCCTGATCAGCCCTCGGAGGTCATCTCGGAAATCCGCGCCGACCTCGTGAGCCACGGCTCCTGGCAAGGCGAAATCTGGTTCCGGCGCAAAAGCGGCGAGCTCTTCATGGTCAAGATGTCGCTCAGCTCCGTGCACAACACGCGCGGGCGCCCGGCCCATTTTGTGGCCATGTTCACCGACATCACGCCACTGAAAGAAACCGAAGAGCGCCTGGCCCGCATGGCCCATTTCGACCCCCTCACCGACCTGCCCAACCGCGTTCTCATCCACCAAAGACTCAGTCACGCCCTCAGCCTGGCCGAACGGCACCACACCTTGGTGGGCGTGGTCTTCATCGACCTCGACAACTTCAAAACCGTCAACGACGGCCTGGGACATGCCGCGGGCGACAACCTGCTCAAGCAGGTTGCACTGCGCCTGCGCGAGCGCGTGCGCCAGGAAGACACCCTGGGCCGCCTCAGCGGTGACGAGTTCATTCTCGTGCTCGAACATCTGCGCCACCCTCAACAGGCCGGACAGGTCGCCACAGCCATCCTTGAAAGCCTGAACCAGCCCTTCACGCTCGCAGACAACCAGCAGGTGTACGTGCGGGCCAGCATTGGCATCAGCCTGTACCCGCAAGACGGGCAAGATGCGTCGGAGCTCATCCGCAACGCCGATGCGGCCATGTACGAGTCCAAGCGCCGAGGACGCAACAGCTTCAACTTCTACACAGAGGCTTTCACGGCCGTGGCCTCCAGCCGCCTGCAGATGGAAACCCGTCTGCGCCGTGCTGTCGAACATGACGAGTTCGTCCTGCACTACCAGCCCATGGTGAACATCGCCACCGGCCAGATCATGGCCCTGGAAGCGCTGGTGCGACTCAAGACCCCTTCCGGTGACAACGCCACCCTCCCCTCGATCGGCCCCTGCGAATTCATCCCCGTGATGGAAGAAACCGGCATGATCGTTGCCCTGGGCGAGTGGGTGCTGCACGAAGCCTGCCGTCAAGGCCGGATCTGGCTCGATGCCGGACTCAATTTCGGTCGCATCGCCGTCAACCTGTCGCCCAGCGAAGTGCGCCGTGGCGGAGTCGTCGAACGCCTGTCCCGCATCCTGCGCGACACCGGACTGCCGCCTGAGTGCCTTGAAATCGAGATCACCGAAAGCGGCCTGATGGAATCCGGCACCAGTGCCGAACAGTTCCTGCTGATGCTCTACGAACTTGGCGTCTCGCTCTCAATTGACGATTTCGGGACCGGCTACTCCTCACTCGCTTACCTCAAGCGCTTCCCGGTGCACCAACTCAAGATCGACCGCAGCTTCATCCAGGACACCCCTGGCAACGTCAGCGACTGCCAACTCGTGAACACCATGATCTCGATGGCGCACGGGCTGCACATGACGGTGGTGGCTGAAGGCGTTGAGCACCCGGCACAGGTCGAATTGCTGTCCAACCTGGGGTGCGATATCGCTCAGGGCTATCTCTACAGCCGTCCGGTGCCAGCCAGCCAGGTTGCCGATCTCCTGCGTTTGAGGGGGCTTACCGCGCAAACAGGTTGAGAAAGCATTTGATAATGGGACACAGTTTTATCTTGTGAAATCCCATGACCTCAGACCGCAGTACCTCCCTTGTTCCTCTGGCCCAACTGCTGGACCATCGCCAACGGCAGGGCAAGAGGCTCAGCTTTCACATCACCGAAGACTGGCGTCAAGGGCGCACCATGTTTGGCGGCGTGCTGTCGGCGGTGGCCGTCCAGGCCATGCGCGACCTCTGCGGCCACGACTGGCCCCTGCGGGCCTTGCAGACCAATTTTGTCGGCCCCGTATCACCCGGCGCGGTGACGGTCGAAGTCACCCTGCTGCGTCAAGGCAAGAACATCCGCCAGGTCAAGGCCCTGGTGCTGCAGGCCGACGCCGAGGGGCAGGAACAGATCGCCGGCGTGCTGCTCGGCTCATTCGGTGCCAGTCGCGAGTCCAAGCTGCCCACACTCAGCCCGCCGCAGGTGGTGGTCGCCAACGGGGTTGAAACATCCTACCCCAGGCCCTTCATTGAAGGCATCACGCCACCCTTCACCCGTCACATCGAATTCCGCCATGCCGAAGGCGGCGTGCCATTTTCGGGCGACGATTCGTGGCACAGCCGTACCTATGTGCGCCTGATCGACAACGCCGGTATCGACACCGAACTCCAGGCTGTGATGCTGGCAGATGCCGGCCCCACTCCGGCCTTGTCGCAGGTTCGGGGCTACACCCCCGCGTCCTCGGTTTCCTGGGCACTCGAATTGCGCCCCGTCAGCATCGGTCAGCGCGACGGTTACTGGCGCATGGACAAGGACGCCCTTGCTGTGGGCGAAGGTTTCGTGAACGAAAAGACCACCTTGTGGACACCTTGCGGTCAACTCGCTGCACTGGGCTACCAGGTTGTGGCAGTCTATGCCTGAGCTGACCACAGGTTTTCATGATGAACACTTCACCGCCGCCCTTGACCATCATCCACAACCCGGCCCACACGCGCTTTGAGGTCATCGTTGACGGCCTGCGTTGCGATGCCGACTACCAACTCATTGACGGTGTCATGCACCTGACGCACACCATCGTGCCCAAGGCGCTGGAAGGGCGAGGGATCGCCGCACAACTGGTCACTGCCGCGCTCACCTGGGCACGCGCGCAGCAGCTGCAAGTCAACCCCGTGTGCAGCTATGTGGTCGCCTACATCCGTCGCCACCCGGAGTGGCAAGACCTGTTGGCATCAGCGCCCTGAGCAACCAGCCTGCGCCACAGCCCAGATCGCCTCGGCCATGGCGTGGGCCGCCCCACGGTGCGTGTGCGCAAAGTCCAAGGCCCGTGACGACATCGCTGCGTTCACGGCGGGTTCACACACACGTCGCGCCTGTGCCACACCCTCGGGCCAGTCTTGCACCCTCAAGGCGGCACCGGCCGCTTCGCTCAACTCGGCAGCCTCGGCAAAATTGAAGGTGGATGGACCCATCACCACCGGACAGGCGCAGGCAGCGGCCTCGATCAGGTTCTGCCCCCCCAGAGGCGCGAAGCTGCCACCCAGCAGGGCCACCCGTGCCGCCGCATAGTAGGCAGGCATCTCACCCATCGAATCCCCCAACCAGACGTCGGCTGCCTGCGCAGCAGCGTCCGGGCGACCATCCGGCCATGCGCTGCGACGCGACAGACTCAAACCCGCAGCACGCACCAATTCGGCCACCTCATCAAACCGCTGCGGGTGGCGGGGCACAATCCACAAACGCGGCAACACCGCCGCTGGATCAGCCTCTTTGCACGCCACTCGCCAGGCCGCCAACAAACCCGGCTCCTCCCCTTCGCGCGTGCTGGCAGCCAGCACCACGGGTCGATCCGAGGTGGCCTGCCATGACCGCCCCAGGCTCAGCAACGCCGTTGCCGGCGTCATGTCGAACTTCACATTGCCCACCACGCGCACCAGTGGGGCACCCATGCGCGTCAAGCGGTCCGCATCGGTGGAGGTTTGTGCCAGGCACAGGCTCATGACCTCGGCCGCAGGTTGCATCAATGCGCCCATGCGCAAACCCTGACGCAAACTCTTTTCGCTCAAACGGGCATTGGCCAACACCATCGGCACCTCAGCCCGCCGCGCCTCGTGCTGCAGATTGGGCCACACCTCGGTCTCCATCAGCACGCCCACTTGCGGACGGTGCAAGCGCAGGAAACGCCGCACCGCGCCGGGGGTGTCGTAAGGCAACCAGGTCTGCAGGTCACCCTCTTGCAGCAAGGCGCGGCCGGCCTCACGGCCCGTCGCCGTCGTGTGCGTCAGCAACAGACGCATGCCAGGACGTTGCGCCCGCAAGGCCTGAACCAAAGGCGCGGCCGCACGGGCCTCGCCCAGCGACACCGCATGCAGCCACAACACCGGACGTCCCGGAGCCCGCCGCACCGCCTCGCAATAGGCACGCCCGTACCATCCCAGCCGCCAAGGCCAGTCGGCACGGTAGGCCGGCTCCTCGCGCCCGCGTGCCCACACCCGCCACAGGTAAGCGGGCGTCCCCAGTCGCAACAACAGGCTGTAGGCCTGCCGGGCCAGCCAGGGTTTCAAGGCGAAATCACTCAAACCAGGCAGCCCCTCTCACCCTCAGTGCGCTGAGGCACCCAGGTGCGCATCGGGCTTGACCGCCAGCACGGCGGCCATGAAGTGCGCCTGGATGCGTGCCAGCGCCTCGGGCGTCTGGCCCTCGAAGCGCAGCACCAGCACCGGCGTCGTGTTCGACGCACGCACCAGGCCAAAGCCATCCGGATAGTCGGCGCGCAGGCCGTCGATCGTCGTCAGCTCGGCGCCTTCAAAGCGCGCCGTCTGGCGCAGCTTCTCGATCACCTCATGGTGCTCGCCCTCGGCGCAGGCCACGTTCAACTCGGGGGTGCTGTAGCTGGTGGGCAAGGCATCGAGCACGGCGCTGGGGTCGGCCACCTTGCTCAGGATCTCCAGCAAGCGACCGGCCGTGTAGGTCGCATCGTCAAAGCCATACCAACGCTCGGCAAAGAAGATGTGACCGCTCATCTCGCCGGCGAACGGTGCGCCGGTTTCCTTGAGCTTGGCCTTGACCAGCGAATGCCCGGTCTTGTACATCACCGGCACGCCGCCGGCCGCACGCACGGCCACGGCCAGTTGCTGGCTGCACTTGACGTCGTAAATGATCTGACCGCCTGGCACGCGCGTCAGCACGTCGCGCGCAAACAGCATGATCTGGCGGTCCGGAAAAATGTTGTTGCCCTCACGGGTCACCACGCCCAGGCGGTCGCCGTCGCCATCAAACGCCAGGCCCAGCTCGGCACCATGTTCTTTCACTGCGGCGATCAGGTCGCGCAGGTTCTCAGGCTTGGACGGGTCCGGGTGGTGGTTGGGAAAGTCGCCATCCACCTCGGAGAACAGCTCGATCACCTCACAGCCCAGCGCCCGCAGGATACCAGGTGCCGACGCACCGGGAATCCCATTGCCCGAGTCCACCACGATCTTCATCGGGCGGGTCAGCTTGCAGTCACCGATGATGCGCTGCGTGTACTCGGCCAACACATTCAGCTCGCTCAAGGTGCCATGGCCTTGCGCATAGTCTTCTGCCTCAATACGCTGGCGCAGGCCCTGGATGTCGTCACCGTAAATGGCACGACCGGCCAGCACCATCTTGAAACCGTTGTAGTCCTTGGGGTTGTGGCTTCCCGTCACCTGGATGCCGCTGTGGCAACCCTGATCACCGCGCGTGGCGGCCACGTAGTACAGCATTGGCGTGGTCACGGCACCTAGATTGATCACGTTGATGCCGGTGCTGCGCAGCCCTTTGATCAAGGCCGAACTCAGCGACGGGCCCGAGACACGACCATCACGCCCGACGGCCACGGCCTTTTCGCCCAGCTTCAGCGCCTCGGTGCCGAAGGCCCGGCCCAAGTGCTCGGCCATCGCCTCGCTCAAGGTCTGACCGACGATGCCCCGGATGTCGTAGGCCTTGAAAATGGAAGCGGCAACTTGCATGGCAGTCTTTCGTTCGTGATGCGTGATGACAGCCTGCGATTTTAAGGACTGGGCCAGTCACTTTGCCCCAGTGTGTTCACAACTTTCTCAAACTCGACGCTTCAAGGTGATCGGCACACCCTTCACCTTCCCGCTACCATGTCAGGCATGATTTTTCGCGACATGCTGGCCATGTTGGCCTTGGCGGCCGTATGGGGCGGCTCCTTCCTGTTCCTGCATGTCGCCGCCCCCCTGGTCGGCCCGGTTGGTCTGGCCGCGTTTCGCGTGGGTTCGGCCAGCTTGGTCCTGCTGCCCATCGTGCTCCTCAAGGGAGAAGGCCACCTGCTGCGCACCCACGCACGACCCCTGCTGGTGTGCGGCATGCTCGCCTTCGGCTTCCCCTTTGTCTGCCTGAGCCTGGCCACCCAGCACCTGCCTGCCGGACTGATGTCGATTCTCAATGCCACCACACCCATGTGGGGTGCTTTTGTGGGGTGGGTATGGCTGCGCGAGCGCATGCACCTGATGCGCAGTCTGGGCCTCATCCTCGGCCTGACGGGCGTGGCCTTGCTGACCGCTGACAAAGGGGCCATTCCTGCAGGGGCAAACGGTCTATGGGCCGTGGCGCTGATGCTGGCCACCACCCTGTCCTATGCGGTGGCAGTGCATGTGGCACGCCGTCATCTGCACACCCTCAGCCCCCTGAGCAGCGCCACCGGAACACTGTGCATGACGACACTGGTGATGCTGATCCCCGCATGGTGGCTTGGCCCTCAACCCATGCCGCCGCACACCTTGCAGCACTGGCACGAGGTGCCCGCATCGGCCTGGGTCGCACTGCTGATCCTGGGTATCGTTTGCACGGGTTTGGCGCAAATCGTTTTTTTCCGCTTGATTGAGCGCATCGGCCCCAGCCAGGCTCTCACCGTCACTTTCCTGATCCCGGTGTTCGGCATGCTGTGGGGAACCCTGTTCCTCAACGAGCGCATCACCAGCTGGATGTTGCTCAGCACGGGCATCATCGCGCTGGGCACCTGGCTGTCCAACCGGCCAGCAACATCCCCCAGCCCTGCACCTGCGTACCCGTCGAAGCGACCATGACTGCCGCACAAGATGGCAAAAAGCCCTGAGACTCACGTATCAGGGCTTTGCAATGCTTGGCGGAGTGGACGGGACTCGAACCCGCGACCCCCGGCGTGACAGGCCGGTATTCTAACCAACTGAACTACCACTCCGCAGTGGCTGACGTCTGTGGCTGCTTGCGCAACCCAAGTGCCGTCAAAACTTGGCGTCCCCTAGGGGATTCGAACCCCTGTAGTCACCGTGAAAGGGTGGTGTCCTAGGCCTCTAGACGAAGGGGACTCCGTCAAAACAAATTGTCTGCTGATGATTCAACCCGTCACCGTCTGTCGCCACCATCACGACAGGCACCAACCTGTCGGCATCTTTGGTGGAGGTAAGCGGGATCGAACCGCTGACCTCTTGCATGCCATGCAAGCGCTCTCCCAGCTGAGCTATACCCCCTCATGCTTGCGCATTCAGGACGCCAGACTGGCACCGAGACTGATCCATCAACAAAAGTGCCGCTGTGTCACCAGCAACACTTGAAATACCTTGGCGGAGTGGACGGGACTCGAACCCGCGACCCCCGGCGTGACAGGCCGGTATTCTAACCAACTGAACTACCACTCCGCAGTGGCTGACGTCTGTGGCTGCTTGCGCAACCCAAGTGCCGTCAAA
>JAGOKC010000005.1:14909-48537 GCA_017994835.1 Aquabacterium sp.
CAGTGGCTGACGTCTGTGGCTGCTTGCGCAACCCAAGTGCCGTCAAAACTTGGCGTCCCCTAGGGGATTCGAACCCCTGTAGTCACCGTGAAAGGGTGGTGTCCTAGGCCTCTAGACGAAGGGGACTGAATCCTTCATGCAACCTGATCGACGCTTTACCTGGCAACTTCAGCAACCTGACCACCTGTGATGGTGGAGGTAAGCGGGATCGAACCGCTGACCTCTTGCATGCCATGCAAGCGCTCTCCCAGCTGAGCTATACCCCCTCGTGAGTGCAAATCAACCAGATCTGCATCCTTCAGGCTACCCGGCTGCTTTGTTCATTCAAACAAAGCGTCGTTCAAGCGAGACCGCGAGTATATATCGAAACTTTTGCTGACATCAAGCGGTTGCAAAAAACACGCACCCTCAGACCGCAGCGTGGGCCAGGCGGGCCAGCACTTCGTTGCGATCAAACAGGGCCAGCACGGCGTCCACCGAAGGGGTCTGCGCACGGCCACACACCAGCAAACGCACCGGAATGGCCAGTTGCGGCATCTTCAGGCCCACTTCCTTGAGCGTATCCTTGATCGCTTGGCTGATAGCATCCTTCTCCCACGCCACGCTTTCCAGATGCTTGGCCAGCGCCAGCACGGCCGGACGGGTCACATCGGTCAGTTGCGCGGCCAACTCTTCAGCCGGTGCATGGAGGTGCTGCACGTACATCGTCAGCCACTCCATCAACTCGATGGTCGTGGCGCAACGGTCCTTGAACAAGGCACACAGGGCCGTCAACCTGTCGCCCGCTTGCAACGACTCGGGCAATGCCACACCGTGGCGTGCGAACTGCTCGCGCACCAGGCCCGCCAGCATCGCGTCGTCGGCGGTCTTCATGTGCTGCTGGGCCACCCAGCGCAGCTTGGCCTCGTCGAACTGGCCGGCGCTCTTGCCCAGGTGGTCCAGGTTGAACCACTCGACCAGTTGCTGGCGCGAGAAGATCTCGTCGTCGCCGTGGCTCCAGCCCAGGCGGGCCAGATAGTTCACGATGGCATCGGCCAGATACCCTTCGTCGCGGTACTGCGTGACCGCCTTGGCACCGTGGCGCTTGCTCATCTTCTCGCCCTGCTCGTTGAGCACGGTGGGCAGGTGGGCGTACACCGGGGGTTCCTGGCCCAGCGCGCGCAGGATGTTGATCTGGCGCGGGGTGTTGTTGACGTGGTCGTCGCCACGGATGACGTGGGTGATGCCCATGTCCATGTCGTCGACCACCACACAGAAGTTGTAGGTGGGCGTGCCGTCAGGGCGGGCGATGACCAGGTCATCCAGCTCGTCGTTGCTGATCTCGATGCGGCCCTTGACCTTGTCGTCCCACACGACCGAACCGCCTTGCGGGTTCTTGAAGCGCAGCACGGGCTTGACGCCTTCGGGCACGGGGGGCAAGGTCTTGCCTGCTTCAGGCCGCCAGGTGCCGTCGTAACGCGGCTTTTCCTTGTTGGCCATCTGGCGCTCACGCAGGGCGTCCAGCTCGGCGGTAGACATGTAGCAGGGATAGACCAGGCCCTTGTCCAGCATCTCCTGCAGCACGACCTTGTAACGGTCCATGCGCTGCATCTGGTAGTACGGGCCCTCGTCGTGGTTCAGGCCCAGCCAGGCCATGCCTTCGAGGATGACGTCCACCGCCTCTTGCGACGAGCGCTCGACATCGGTGTCTTCGATGCGCAGGATGAACACACCTTGGTTGGCGCGCGCAAAGGCCCAGGGGTACAGGGCCGAGCGGATGTTGCCCAGGTGGATGAAGCCCGTGGGAGACGGGGCAAAGCGGGTGCGAACTTGGCTCATACGTTCAATGTGTCCAGACCCCGGGCCAGATCGGCCTTGAGGTCGTCAATGTGTTCGAGGCCCACGGCCACGCGGATCATGCCTTGCGTGATGCCAGCAGCCAGGCGCTGGGCTTCGCTCAGGCGACCATGCGAGGTGCTGGCCGGATGGGTGATGAGGGTCTTGGTGTCGCCCAGGTTCGAGGTGATCGAGCACAGACGGGTCTGGTCGATCGCGTGGAACGCGGACTGACGCAGGCGCAGCGAGGCATCGTCCAGACCCGCCGGGCCGGTGGCGGTGACGGGGCCAGTCGCGGGCTTGGTGGTGAAGGACACCACAGCGCCACCGCAGCCGTTTTGCTGCGCCATGGCCAGCGCGTGCTGCGGATGGCTGGGCAGACCGGGGTAGTACACGGTATCGACACCCGGTTGCTGCTCCAGCCACTGGGCCAGTTGCAGGGCATTGGCGCTTTGCGCGGCCATGCGGATGGACAGCGTCTCCAGCCCCTTGAGCACCACCCAGGCATTGAACGGCGACAGCGACATGCCCCCGCCGCGCAAGGCGGCCATCAGCGGGCCGTTGACGATGGCGTCCGTGCCGCAGACGGCGCCGGCCAGCACACGCCCCTGACCATCGAGGTACTTGGTGCCCGAGTGCACGATCAGGTCGGCGCCCAGCTT
The DNA here is from genome assembly GCA_017994835.1 of Aquabacterium sp. Taxonomy (GTDB): domain Bacteria; phylum Pseudomonadota; class Gammaproteobacteria; order Burkholderiales; family Burkholderiaceae_C; genus Aquabacterium. The sequence continues at coordinate 17,387 of JAGOKC010000005.1, forward strand.
GATGGGCTGCTGCAAGGCCGGCGTGCAAAAGCAGTTGTCCACGGCCAGCAAGGCGCCCGCCGCGTGGGCAATGTCCGCCAGAGCACGGATGTCGCACACCTCGGTGAGCGGGTTGCTCGGGGTCTCGGCAAACAGCAGCTTGGTGTTGGGCTGCATGGCATCGCGCCACTGCTGCACATCGGTTTGCGATACGAAGGTGACCTGCACGCCGAACTTGCCGAACTGGTTTTGCAGCAGCGAAATGGTGGAGCCGAACACGCTGTGCGAGCACACCACATGGTCGCCCGATTTGAGCAAGCCCATGAGCAGCAACAAGATGGCGCTCATGCCGCTGGCTGTGGCAATGGCAACCTCCGTGCCTTCCAGCGCCGCCAGCCGACGCTCGAACATCATCGTCGTCGGATTGGTGAAGCGCGAATAGACGAAGGCTTCTTCTTCGTTGGCAAAGCGCGCCGCCGCCGTGGCCGCATCGGGGTGGTTGAAGCTGCTGGTCAGGAACAGCGCCTCGGAGTTCTCACCCCATTGCGTGGCAGGCAGGCCCTCACGCACCGCCAACGTCTCGATGCGTGCATCGGCTGGCAGATCCTTGCGGGGCAATTTTTTCTTGGTATCAGGCGAGGTCATCAGCACACTCCGCTTCACTCATCCTGCTTGTTCGGCAGGGCCAGGCGCGAGTTGCTGGCGTCGTCCTCACCCTTTTGCGTCAGGCGTTGCGACTGGATGGCCGCAAAGTCTTCGACGCTCACGTCGCCGGTGACATACACGCCATCGAAGCACGAGGCTTCGAAGCCCTTGATGGCGGGATTGAGTTTGCCCACGACCCGCTTCATCGCGTCCACGTCCTGGTAAATCAGGGCGTCACAGCCGATGATCTGGCGGATCTCTTCCGTCGTGCGGCCATGGGCCACCAGCTCGGCAGAGGTGGGCATGTCGATGCCGTACACATTGGGAAAACGCACGGGGGGCGCTGCCGAGGCCAGATAGACCTTGTTGGCACCGGCCTCACGGGCCATCTGCACGATTTCCTTGGAGGTGGTGCCACGGACGATGGAGTCGTCCACCAGCAGCACATTGCGGCCCTTGAACTCCATGCCGATGGCATTGAGCTTCTGGCGCACGGACTTCTTGCGCACGCCCTGCCCCGGCATGATGAAGGTGCGACCCACGTAGCGGTTCTTCACGAAGCCTTCGCGATAGGGCTTGCCCAGCTTCTGCGCCAGCTGCATCGCCGACGGGCGGCTGGATTCAGGGATGGGAATGACCACGTCGATCTCGGACGGCGGCATGGTCGAGATCACGCGCTGTGCCAGTGTCTCACCCATTTCCAGGCGAGCCTGGTAGACCGAGACGCCATCCATGACCGAGTCGGGACGCGCCAGGTACACGTACTCGAACATGCAGGGGTTGAGCACGGCATGGGCGGCACACTGCTCGGCGTGCACCACACCGTCGAGGTCGATGAACAAGGCTTCGCCCGGTGCCACATCGCGCACGAAGCGGTGGCTGGTGCCTTCCAGGGCCACCGATTCGCTGGCCAGCATCACCTCGCGGCCATCGGGCAAGTCGGCCTCGCCGTAGCACAACGGACGGATGCCGTAGGGATCGCGGAAGGCGACCATGCCGTAGCCGGCAATCAGGCAGATCACGGCATACGAGCCCTTGATGCGACGGTTGACAGCACGCACGGCACGGAACACTGCACTCGGTGTCAGGGGCAGTTCACGACCCGCCAGTTCAAGTTCGTGGGCAAAAACGTTGAGCAACACCTCGGTGTCGCTGTCCGTGTTGAGGTGGCGACGGTCGATGTCGAACAACTCCTTGCGCAAGGCGTGGGCATTGGTCAGGTTGCCGTTGTGCACCAGCACCAGGCCAAAGGGTGCGTTCACGTAGAAGGGTTGAGCCTCTTCTTCGTTGAAAGCATTGCCAGCCGTTGGGTAGCGCACCTGGCCCAGGCCCACGGTGCCCGGCAGCGCGCGCATGTTGCGCGTGCGGAACACGTCCTTCACCATGCCACGCGCCTTGTGCATGAAGAACTTGCGACCGTGCGCGTCCGGTCCGGCCGTCACGATGCCTGCCGCATCCTGACCACGGTGCTGCAGCAGCAACAGCGCGTCATAGATCAGCTGATTGACGGGCGTCTTGGAAATCACACCAACGATGCCGCACATGGTTCACCTCTTCCGAAAAAACAAAACTCAAGCCATATCAAAATTACGCGGGCAGGAACTTGATCACCTGCTCAGGCAAGACGGGGCGAAGCCCCTCCAGCAACATTTCCAACCAGTCAACGCCATTGGAGGCCAACCACGGCTCCCACTGCGCCAGCGGTGTGGCACGCACGATGGTCACCACCACCAAGGCCACCAACACCCCTCGGATCAAACCAAATACGCCGCCCATCAAGCGATCGGCACCACCCAGGCCGGATTCCTGGATGATCTGCGTCACGGCCCAGGTCAGCACCGCCCATCCCAACCAGGACGCCACAAACACCACCACCATGCCAGCAGCCGCATTCACTGACGAGCCTGGTGCGCCCACGGGAATCCATCCACCCGCCTGTGGGCCAAACCACTGCGCCATGAAATAAGCCACAGCCCAACCCAGCAGGGCCATCATTTCCTTGATCAGCCCACGCCAGATGCCGACCAACATCGACAGCCCCAGTCCGATCAGCAGCACGAGGTCGATCAGCGACCACCCGTTTGACGCCACCGCGCTCACACTGTCCATATTGGCTTCTTCGCTCTTGCGCGGCTCACAGCGTCAACACCGCGCCACTCAGACCCGCCTTGCGCAGACTGGCCAGCACCTTTTCAGCTTCCGCCCGGTTGGCGTACGGCCCCATGCGAACCCGAATGCGCGTGCCCTGAGGCGTTTTGACTTCCTGTGTGTAGGTCTTGATGCCCAGTCGCTCCACCTTCATGCGGGCCTGGTGTGCCGTGATGCCGTCGGAAAACGCACCGAACTGCACCACAAAACGCCCACGGTCTGCGTCGGTCACTTTGGTTGGCTTTGACTCAACCTTGGGCTCAGCCTTGAGGGCAGGTGAAGGCACCACCTTGTGTTCGACCTTCGGCTCAACTTTCGGCTCAGCCTTGACAACGGGTTTGCTGACTTCCTCGGCCGCCGAGCTTGCCCGCACCGGCGGGGCCGTGCTGACGATCTCTTCCACCACCTCATCGGGTGCTGGCGGCACGTCTCGAGGCGTCGGCACCCGGATCATCGCCACCTGGCGTACCGTTTCGACAGAGCGCGCCGCACGGGAGTCGGCGCTGTCTGCCGTATCCACGCCCCCACGCACCATCTCGACATCCTGGGACATGGGGCGGGGCTGCGTCTCGAACAACCAGGGGAAGCCAATGATGCCCGCCCCCACCAGCACCACCATGCCGATCAGCCGACGGCGTGCGCGCACCCGCGTGGCCTCGACATCGGAAGCGGACAGAGGCGGCTGCTCTGCCTCAGGCTGACCCGAAGCGGCCTTACCACGCAAGCGCTGAAGGAAGGAAGGCAAAGGCATGCTGAATGTTCGATCGGGCAGGATGAAAAGAAGACAGGTTTACTCGGTCTTGGCCTGCAGATGCGGCGCGTTGAGCTTGGGCAAACCCTCGTGCAGCACCCCTCCTACGGTGTAGAAGGAGCCGAAGACCACGATTCTATCCGCCGGGTCTGCCACCGCCAGTGCAGCAGTCAACCCAGCCATGGGATCCGCATGCACGCTCACAACAGCCTTCGGTGCCGTTGCCAAGGGGCGGGTCGCCATGTCTGACTCAATGACCTGCCGCAACTGCACTGCCGTGGCCGCGCGGTCAGTAGGCAGATCGCAGCAATACCATGCATCCACCAGGGGACGCAGGCGCATCACCATGCCAGTCAGATCCTTGTCGGCCATCGCGCCCCACACCACATGGGTGCGCGGGAAGAAACCCATCTGATCGAGGTTAGCGGCCAGGGTTGCCGCCGCATGCGGGTTGTGCGCCACGTCCAGAATCAAGGTGGGCTGCCCTGGAATGATCTGGAAACGCCCCGGCAATTCCACCGTGGCCAGTCCCGTGCGCACCGCCTGCGCCGACACCGGCAAGCGGTTGCGCACCGCCTCCAGGGCCGCCAGCACGCCCGAGGCGTTGAGCAACTGATTCGCCCCCCGCAGCGCCGGGTAGGCCATGCTGTTGAAACGCTTGTTGCGCCCACCCCAGGACCACTGTTGGCGGTCGCCCGCATAGTTGTGGTCACGGCCGAACAGCCACAGGTCGGCACCCAGTTGCTGGGCCTGGTCGATGACACTCTGCGGCGGCTGGGGGTCGGACACCACCACCGGGCGACCCGCACGCATGATGCCGGCCTTCTCGCGGCCAATGGCCTCGCGGTCCGGCCCCAGGTAGTCCATGTGGTCCAGATCGATGCTGGTGATGATGGCGCAGTCGGTGTCGATGACGTTGACGGCATCCAGGCGACCGCCCAGCCCCACCTCCAGGATCACCGCATCCAGCTCGCTCGACGCCAGCAGGCGCAAGATCGCCAGGGTGGTGAACTCAAAATACGTCAGGGCTGCATCACCCCGCGCCGCTTCAATGGCCGCAAAGTGCGGCACCAGCTCATCGGCTTTGACCAGCTCGCCCATGATGCGGCAACGCTCTTCAAAATGCACCAGGTGGGGCGAGCCATACACCCCCACCCGGAACCCCGCCTTGAGCAAGATGCCTTCGAGCATGGCGCAGGTCGAGCCTTTGCCGTTGGTGCCCGCCACCGTGAACACCACCGGCGCGGTGCGACCATCGTCTTCCTGACCCAGGGGCGTGCCGAGCACCACCCCGGCCCGCGCCCAGACCTCGGCCACGCGCGCCAGGGTCAGGTCGATGCCAGCAGGATGCAGGCGCTCGCAATGCGACAACCAGTCGTCCAGCGTGCGCAAAGCAGAAGGTGAATCAGGCAGGTTCGGGGTCATGGGGCACACGGCTCATTCGGAAACAAAACGGGCTGCACTCAACGCAGCCCGCCTGTCAAAGCCCGGCCAACTGTGTGGCGTGCCCGGGCTGGGATCATCAAGACATCACGCTCACGCCGAGACGGCATCGGTCGGCAAACGCTGCAGCATGGCCAACTGACGGGCAATGTTCGCACGCAGTTCGCGACGGTCCATGATCATGTCAACCGCACCCTTTTGCATCAGGAACTCGGCGCGCTGGAAGCCTTCAGGCAGCTTCTCGCGCACGGTGTTCTCGATCACACGCGGACCGGCAAAGCCAATCAGGGCCTTGGGCTCGGCGATCACGATGTCACCCACGAAGGCAAACGAGGCGGACACACCACCCATGGTGGGGTCGGTCAGCACGCTGATATAGGGCAGTTTGGCCCTGGCCAGACGGGTCAACGCCGCATTGGTCTTGGCCATCTGCATCAGACTCAGCAGACCTTCCTGCATCCGTGCCCCTCCCGTGGCAGTGAAGGAGACGAACGGCACCTTCTGGTCCACGGCTGCTTCCACGCCACGCACGAAGCGCTCGCCCACCACAGAGCCCATCGAGCCGCCCATGAAGTCGAACTCGAAGCAAGCCGCAACCAGCGGAATGCTGTGCACAGAGCCGCCCATCACGATCAGGGCGTCGGTTTCGCCGGTGGCTTCCATGCCCTGCTTCAGACGCTCGGGGTACTTGCGGCTGTCCTTGAACTTCAAGGCGTCGATGGGCAGCACTTCCTGACCCAGCTCATAACGGCCCTCGGCATCCAGGAACGCATCCAGACGGGCACGGGCACCAATGCGATGATGATGTCCGCACTTGGGACAGACGTTCACATTGGCTTCCAGGTCGTTCTTGTACAGAACGGTCTCGCACGATGGGCACTTGATCCACAAGCCTTCCGGCACGGAACGTCGCTCGGACGGATCGGTGGGGTTGATCTTGGGGGGCAGCAGTTTCTCAAGCCAGCTCATGCTCAGGCTCCTTTCAGAGAATCGAGGGCAGCACGGATTTCGGCAATGAAATCGCGCCCGGCAGCCACCACGGTCTCGGGTGTCTGCGTCTCCAGCAACTGGACGATGCGTGAACCGATCACCACGGCGTCAGACACAGCGGCCACCGCCTTGGCGGTCTCTGCGTCACGGATACCAAAACCCACACCCACGGGCACATTCACGTGCGCCTTGATGCGGGGCACCATGTCAGCCACCGCGGCGGTGTCCAGGTGCCCGGCACCGGTCACGCCCTTGAGCGACACGTAATACACATAACCGGCCGCAATGCGACCCACGGCGGCCATGCGCTCTTCAGTCGAGGTGGGGGCCAGCAGGAAAATCGGGGCCAGGTCGGCCGACCTCATCTGCGCGGCGAAAGTTTCACACTCTTCGGGCGGATAGTCCACCACCAGCACGCCATCTACCCCCGAAGCCTTGGCATCACGCACAAAGCCGCCGACACCGTGGTGCTGGTCGTAGGCTTCGATGGGATTGGCATAACCCATCAACACCACCGGCGTGGTGGTGTTGCGGGCACGGAAGGCCTTCACATCGGCCAACACGTGGGTCAGGGAGATGCCCTTGGTCAGCGCACGCTCGGCGGCCTTCTGGATCACCGGGCCATCGGCCATCGGGTCAGAAAACGGCACGCCCAGCTCGATCACATCGGCACCGGCTTCGGCCATCGCCAGCATCAGCTCAACGGTCTTCTCCGGATACGGGTCACCGCAGGTGATGAAGGGGATCAGCGCCTTGCGGCCTTGCGCCTTCAGGTCGCCAAAAGTCTGGTCCAGACGGGTCACGGTGCTCATGCCTGACCTCCCTTGACCATCTCGCCGCGACACGATGGGCGGCAGAAGAACTCGGCCTTGGTCAGGTCGGCCACCGTGCCAATGTCCTTGTCGCCACGCCCGGACAGGTTGACCAGGATGTGTTGGTCAGGACGCATGGTGGGAGCAAGCTTGATGGCATGCGCCACAGCATGGCTGGACTCCAGCGCAGGGATGATGCCCTCGGTGCGGCACAGGCGGTGGAAAGCCTCCAAGGCCTCCTTGTCGGTGATGCCGACGTATTCGGCACGCCCGATGTCCTTCAGGTACGCATGCTCCGGGCCCACACCCGGATAGTCGAGTCCGGCCGAAATCGAATGGGTTTCAGTGATCTGGCCATTGACGTCTTGCAAAAGGTAGGTGCGGTTGCCGTGCAGCACACCCGGCACACCCATTTGCAGCGACATCGAGTGCTTGCCACTGGCCGCGCCCTCACCTGCGGCCTCGACACCGATCAGGCGCACCTGCTCGTGTGGAATGTAGGGATAAAAGATCCCCATGGCATTGCTGCCGCCGCCCACACAGGCAACCACGGCATCAGGCTGGCGACCAATGGTCAGGGGCATCTGCTGCAGACACTCTTCGCCAATGACCGACTGAAAATCTCGCACCATGGCCGGATACGGATGCGGACCCGCCACCGTGCCGATGATGTAGAAAGTGTTCTCGACGTTGGTCACCCAGTCGCGCATCGCTTCGTTGAGCGCATCTTTCAGTGTCTTGCTGCCTGACTCGACCGGCACCACCTTGGCACCCAGCAAGCCCATGCGAAACACATTGGGCGACTGACGCTTGACGTCTTCCGAGCCCATGTAAACCACGCACTCCATGCCATAGCGGGCACAGATGGTGGCGGTGGCCACGCCGTGCTGGCCAGCACCCGTTTCGGCGATGACACGCGGCTTGCCCATGCGCTTGGCCAACAAGGCCTGCCCGATGGTGTTGTTGATCTTGTGTGCGCCGGTGTGGTTGAGGTCTTCGCGCTTGAGGTAAATCTGGGCACCCCCCAGTTCACGACTCAGACGGTCAGCGTGATAGACCGGACTCGGACGACCCACAAAGTTGGCCAGTTCACGGCGAAACTCGGCCTTGAAGGCGTCGTCATGGCGATAGTGTTCATACACATCCTTGAGCTCATTGAGCGCATGGATCAGTGTCTCGGACACAAAGGTGCCGCCATAAGGGCCAAAGTGGCCGCGGGCGTCGGGCTGTTGATAATTCAGCATGTCACTCTCAAAGAACTCACCATGCGGAAATCCGGGGTCGCCCCAGGCCTTTCCGCGCTCATGCGGCTTCGGCGCATGACCGATCGGCCTCCCGCACGGCCTGACAAAACTGGCGCATCAATCCGGTGTCCTTGAGGCCCTTGCCGACCTCGACACCCGAACTGACATCCACCGCCCACGGCCTCACCGCCCTCACCCCCGCAGCCACATTGCCCGGATGCAAACCACCGGAGAGGATCATGGGCCGAGCAAGCTGACGCGGCAGCAAAGTCCAATCAAACACCTGTCCACCGCCACCGTAACCTTCGACATGGGCATCGACCAACATCGCCTGGGCAGAAGCGAACGACAGGCTGAAGTTTAACAAATCGAAACCGGGAGCCATGCGGGCAGCACGCAAGTAGGGTCGCTGCGACGCCTCGCACTCGGCGGGGGTCTCGTCCCCATGAAACTGCAGCAAGGCGTTGGGCACCTCATTGAGTGCCGCCTGCACCAGCGAGGGCGACGCATTCACCAGCAACACCACCGGGGTCACGAAGGGCGGCAGGCGGCGTGCCAGCACACCTGCGCGCGCGGCATCCACGTAACGGGGGCTCTTGTTGTAAAGCACCAGACCAATGGCATCGGCACCGGCCTCGACGGCGGCATCGACATCGGCCTCGCGGGTCAAGCCACAAATCTTGATGCGCGTACGGTGAGCGAGAAAAGAAGACATCCAGAAAGCATGGGTCGGCTTGCAACCCGTCGGTGTCGAAGTCTGGATTGTCGCAAAAAAGCGTTCGGACGCCCAGCATTGCGTTCAGATGGCGAGAAATCAGCCTGGCAACCAGTCCATGGCAGCCACATGCTCCGGCAAATGCCAGGTCGCGTCGTAGCGCGGCCCCATGAAATACAAGCCACCTGCCGAGAATGTCGGTGCTGCAACCTTGCGGTCGCGGGCCTCGAGCACCACGCGCACCCAGTCCGGATGTTGCACACCCGTGCCCACCATGATCAGACACCCCATGATGTTGCGGATCATGTGGTGCAAAAAGGCCTGCCCTTCGAAATCAAAGCGCCAATAGGCCGAGCTCCGTCCCGGTACCTGGCAGCGACGAATCTGGATGTCTCGCAAGTGCTTGACCGGCGTAGGCGACTGACACATCGACGAGCGAAACGAACTGAAGTCGTGCTCTCCCACCAGATGGGCTGCAGCAGCCTGCATGGCCGGGAGGTCCAGGGGGCGAAACACCCATCCCACACGTCCCGATTCCAATGCGGGTCGCACAGGTGCTTCCAGCACAATGTAGGCGTAACGACGCCCCCGAGCGCTGTTGCGGGCGTGGAACGCCTTGTTCACCTCGACCGCCCATTGGACGGCAACATCGGGGGGCAAAAAGGTGTTGGTGCCCCGGACCCACGAAAACGGGTCTCGGGCCAGGTCGGTGTCAAGGTGAACGACCTGGTTGATGCCATGCACACCCGCATCGGTGCGCCCGGCACACATCACCTTGATCGGTCGCACGGCAAACTGCGACAGCGCTGTCTCCAGGACATCCTGCACGGTCCCACCACCGGGCTGACTTTGCCAGCCCTTGTAAGCCGATCCAAGGTAAGAAACACCAAGGGCGACCCTTCGGGTCGCCCCTGTCGGCGATGGGCTGTCAGCGACAGGTGGCGCACCAGCGCCCCCTGTCGGGATCACATCAGGCATGCCACCTCAACCCAGACTGTCCAGCATGGTTTGAGCACGGCTCTTGAGGCTGTCATCTTGCGCGTTGTCAACAACTTCCTGAAGCAACTCGCGCGCACCATCGACATCGCCAATTTGACGGAACTCCTGCGCCAGATCGAACTTGCGGGCCATCGGATCAGAGCTCACAGGTGCATCGGACTGAGGCATCTGATCCAGCTCTTCATCGGTGACGAGACCAGACTTGGTGGTCGAAGCCGAGTCGAGATCCAGACTGATTTCACCCAGGTCGAACGGCATGCTGCCCGAAGCGGTTGGCTCAGTCGAGCCTGCTGCGCGTGCAGGGGCAGGCTCGATCGGGGCAGCTGGCATGTCATCCAACGACAAGTCAAAGTCGATGTCACCGCTGGCAGGTGCAACCGTCTGTGTGATTTCACCACTGGGCAGCGAATCCAGCTCTGGCAACTCAAGGTCTGCCAGTTGGTCACCATTTTGAACCTGTGGCGACACAGAATCCGAGACTTCACCCTGCTGCGAGTCACGCCCGCCATCAAGCTGCAGGTCAACCAAGGCATCCTGCGGTGCTGGCTGGGTGTCAAACCCGGTCGGTGCCACGGAATGCGGCACAGTGCTGGCACCGAGATGATCGGACGAAGACGTTTCCGCAGCGACACCGCCACCAGGCTTGCCGCCAGGCTGATACAGCGGGTTGTCAGAGTCAATGCTCAGACCGAGTTCCTGAGTCTTGAGCCACTCTTCGCCTGCACCGTTGGTCAACCCAAACAGTTGCACGGCCAGCGACTCGTAACCCTTGGTGTCACGACGTTTGGCATACACCTCAAGCAACTTCACACGCACCGCCAGACGATCGGGGGTACTGCGCAAGGCTTCCTTGAGGATTTCCTCCGCCTGCAGATCACGACCGTAGGCCAGATACACATCGGCCTCTGCGACGGGATCCACGTCACCGATGGCATCAAGCTGGCTCAACGAGTAGCTCATGGACGAAGGACCGGCCGTGGCATCACGGGTGTCCACTCGCTGACCACCGCTGGCACCGAAGAAGGAGTCAGGTTGCAGACGGCTTTCGAGGAAGGAGGTTTCACCGGTGTCCGCGCGTCGGCGTGACCGCAGGAACATCGCAATACCCGCAAGCAAGGCCAAGCCAGCACCACCGGCAACGACCCACATCGGGTTGAGAGACGACAGGAAGCCCGGTTCGTCTTCAGCCACCATCGGCAATCCAGCCGCCGGCAACGAAGGTTGCGAGGCCACGACAGGGGCCACAACCGTGGACGCAGCCTCGGCCACGGAAGCCACTTCAGAGGCGGCGCTGGCGACGACCTCAGCCGCACTGGCAGCCACATCGACAGCACTGGCTGCCGCAGAGGCAGCTTGCGAAGCGGCCACCGCCGCAGCAGAAGCGACTGAAGGAACAGAAGGCACGGCCGCTGGCGTCACCACAGCTGGCAGCTTGGGCGGAACCGGCTTGCTGGCCGCGGCCACCACAGCGGTTTGCTCCTTGAGCTTGCGCAGCTCATCAAGGTTCTTCGACAACTCGGCGACGCGCTTGCCACTGTCTTGGGTGGCACGAGCCTTGGCCAGACGGTCTTCAGCAGCAGAAGCAGCCGTACTGACGGAACCCTTGCTCAATGTGAGCTTGTCAGGGGTAGGCGCAGCCGCCTGTTTGCGGTCTTGGACCTCGGCTTCCACCTTGCCCTTGGCCTGACGCTGGGCAGGTGCGGCCGCTTCGACACCCACAGCACCCGCGAGTCGCTGACGGTAGGTGGCAAAGTCAGCACTTTGAGCCAAAATGAACTGGCGCGCCTCGGTAGGCGAAACCGCCTTCGCCTGCTCGCTCGAAGGCAAGGTCAGCACGGCGCCAGAGCGCAGGCGGTTCATGTTCTGACCTTGGAAGGCGTTGGGATTCTGACGGTACAGGCCCACCAGCATCTGATCGAGCGACACGCCGCTGATGAGATTGCGATTGGCAATGCTCGACAGGGTGTCGCCACGGCGCACTGCCACGGCACCCTTGTCGGACGACTGAGCAACCGGAGCAGGTGCAGGCCTAGCCGCCGCAGCCGCTGGTTTGGCTGCAGGCGCTGCATCAGCCTGCGGAGCCGATGCAGGTCGGCTTGGTCGAGTGACCTGTGCAGGTGCGGCGGTCGCAGCGACAGGTGCCGTCATCACGGGTGCGACAGGTTGCGCCACCGAGCGCGTGGAGGGTGGATCAAACAGCAGGGTGTATTCACGGACCAGACGCCCAGCAGACCAACCCAAGTCGAGAATGACGTCAACAAAGGGCTCCTGAACGGTCCGATCACTGGCGATGCGCAGGTAAGGCCGTCCGTCAGCACGGCGCTGCATCACGATGGATGCACCCGAGAGCACGGCGTTGTAGTCCACCCCTGCAGCACGGTAGGTTTCTGGCGACGCCACCCGAACCTGCAGGGTTGAACCCTCTTCAGGGTTGAGGCTGGTGATGTCGATCTCAGCACGCAGGGGTTCACCCAACGCAGATTTGACGCTCAGTTTGCCTAAACCAAGCGCCGAAGCAGACATTGGCAAGGCAGACAGAACTGCAACAGCGGCTGCCACGGCAACCCGATTCAGGGCGAAGCGCCCAACGGACAACGAATGATCTTTCAAGGCGTCTCCCAACTTGTCACGCGGTGGCCTGATGACCTCGGATGCATCGGGCTCTGGAAAAGACCCCTAGACGCATCAACACCTGCGGACGGTACGCAGCGAAAACACAATAGCAGCATGCACATATCGTGACAAGCTCATGCAAATACTGATCGCGCTGTACGCCACAGGTTTACCCGGATACTGGTACCCGTTCCAGCCTGCGAATTGTCGCCGTGTCGCAACAGGGTTTCAGCACGAGCTTGTGACAAAACGTATCGCAAGCCATGAAAAACGGGGCTTCAGCGCCCCGCGTGTTGTGTCTGCAACAGTGATCAGCGATCCAGCAGGATGCGCAGCATGCGGCGCAGGGGTTCAGCAGCGCCCCACAGCAACTGGTCGCCAATGGTGAACGCGCCGACGTATTCCGGCCCCATGGCCAGCTTGCGGATGCGACCCACCGGGATCGTCAGGGTGCCGGTCACGGCCACCGGGGTCAGGTCCTTGATCGTGGCCTCTCGGGTGTTGGGCACCACCTTGGCCCAGGGATTGTCGGCCGCGATCATGGCTTCGATCTCCTCGACCGGCACGTCCTTCTTGAGCTTGAAGGTCAGCGCCTGGCTGTGGCAGCGCATGGCACCGATGCGCACGCAAAAGCCGTCCACCGGTACAGCGGGCGAACCAAAGCCCTCACCCTGACCCAGGATCTTGTTGGTTTCGGCCATGCCCTTCCACTCTTCCTTGGACTGCCCATTGCCCAGATCCTTGTCGATCCAGGGAATGAGCGAGCCGCCCAGGGGCGCGCCGAAGTTGGCGGTCTCGGCGGCGGTCAGGGCGCGTTGCTTGGTGATGATCTTGCGATCAATCTCCAAAATGGCACTCTTGGGGTCGTCCAGCAGGGACTTGACCTCGGCGTTCAGGGTGCCGAACTGCGTCAGCAGTTCCCGCATGTGCTGAGCGCCGCCGCCCGAGGCCGCCTGGTAGGTCTGGGTGGACATCCACTCGACCAGACCGGCCTTGTACAGCGCGCCCACGCCGATCAGCATGCAGCTGACGGTGCAGTTGCCGCCGATCCAGTTCTTGCCGCCGTTGGCCAGGCTGTTCTGGATCACGGGCATGTTGACCGGGTCCAGCACGATGACGGCGTCGTCCTGCATGCGCAGCGTGGAGGCCGCGTCGATCCAGTGGCCGTTCCAGCCCGTGGCGCGCAGCTTACCAAAGACCTCGGTGGTGTAGTCGCCGCCCTGCGCCGTGATGATGATGTCGCAGCGCTTGAGTTCGTTGATGTCGTAGGCGTCCTTGAGGGTCTTCTCGTTCTTGGCCACGGACGGTGCGGCACCGCCGGCGTTCGAAGTCGAGAAGAACAGGGGCTCGAAGTGTTCGAAGTCACCTTCGGCCTGCATGCGGTCCATCAGGACGGACCCGACCATGCCGCGCCAGCCCACCAAACCAACCAGAGTCGTAGCCATGTTTTTATCCTCTTGATACTGAATCTGTGACGAAGGGCGCAAGCCTCAACCTTGTGCCTTGAGCGCAGCCACCACGGCCTCACCCATCTGGGCCGTGCCGACCTTCTGCGTGCCTTCGCTGAAGATGTCGGGGGTGCGCAAACCTTGCTCCAGCACGCTCTGCACGGCGCGTTCGATGCGGCTGGCGGCCTCTTCCTGGTTCAGGCTGAAGCGCAGCATCATGGCGGCGCTCAGGATGGTGGCCAGGGGGTTGGCGACGCCCTTGCCGGCAATGTCAGGGGCCGAGCCGTGGCTGGGCTCGTACAGGCCCTGTCCCTTGGCGTTGAGCGAGGCCGAAGGCAGCATGCCAATCGAGCCGGTCAGCATGGCCGCCGCGTCAGACAGGATGTCACCAAACAGGTTGCCGGTAAAGAGCACGTCGAACTTCTTGGGAGCTTTGACCAGCTGCATCGCGGCGTTGTCCACGTACATGTGGTCCAGCTCGATGTCCGGGTACTGGGCGTGCACCTCGGTGACGACGTCCTTCCAGAACTGGAAGGTTTCCAGCACGTTGGCCTTGTCCACACTGGTGACGCGCTTGCTGCGCTTGCGTGCGGCCTGGAAGGCCACGTGGGCGATGCGCTCGATCTCCGGGCGCGTGTAGCGCATGGTGTCGAAGCCCTCTTCTGCACCCTTGAATTCCCCATCAGGCGCGACGCGGCGGCCCCTTGGCTGACCGAAGTACACGTCGCCGGTCAGCTCGCGGATGATGAGGATGTCCAGGCCGGCCACCAGTTCGGGCTTGAGGCTGGAGGCGTGGGTCAGCTGCGGGTAGCAGATGGCCGGACGGAAGTTGGCGAACAGGCCCATGTTCTTGCGCAGGCCCAGGATGGCCTGCTCTGGGCGCAGATGGCGTTCGAGCTTGTCGTATTTCCAGTCGCCCACAGCGCCGAACAGCACGGCGTCGGATTCCATGGCCAGTTTCAGGGTGTGCTCAGGCAGCGGATGGCCGTGGGCGTCGAAGGCGGCGCCCCCGACCTTGGCCTCGTCCATCTGCAAAGGCAGGTCCAGGACCTGGAGCACCTTCACCGCCTCGGCGACGATCTCGGAACCGATGCCGTCACCCGGCAGCACTGCAATCTTCATGACCATGTTGGAATCTCAGCGGGAAAAGGAAATCAGACGATGCGGTTGTTCAACCAGGGCTTTTGCGCCAGACGCTCGGCTTCGAAGGCCTTGATCTTGTCAGCGTGCTGCAGGGTCAGGCCGATGTCGTCGAAGCCGTTGAGCAGGCAGTACTTGCGGAAAGCCTGCACCTCAAAAGCGAGCTCGGTGCCGTCGGGCTTGACCACGACCTGACGCTCCAGATCAATGGTGAGCTGATAGCCAGGGAACGCCGCCACTTCGTTGAACAACTGGTCCACCTGCTGCTCGCTCAATTGGATGGGCAGCAGGCCGTTCTTGAAGCTGTTGTTGAAAAAGATGTCGGCGAAGCTGGGAGCGATGATGGCGCGAAAACCGTACTGGTCGAGCGCCCAGGGGGCATGCTCGCGGCTGGAGCCACAACCGAAGTTCTTGCGGGCCAGCAGCACCGATGCGCCTTGGTAGCGCGGCTGGTTCAGCACGAAGTCGGGGTTGGGCTTGCGGGTGGCCGGGTCCTGGCCGGGTTCGCCCGCGTCCAGATAGCGCCATTCATCGAACAGGTTGGGACCGAAGCCCGTGCGCTTGATCGACTTCAGGAACTGCTTGGGGATGATCGCGTCGGTGTCGACGTTTTCCCGGTCCATCGGGGCCACGAGCCCCTTGTGAATGCGGAATGCTTGCATGGTGTGTGCTTACTTGGCGGCGCCAGAGATGGCCGAACCGGCCTTTTCGATGTCCTGACCCAGCCCTTGCATCGTGTTGCAGGCCGACAGGCCGAGCACGGACAAGGCCACCAGTGCGGAAACAATCAGACGTGTCATATGCAGACTCTCTTGTGACTCAGACGGTTGACAGGGATCAGGCGATGCGACGAACGTCCACAAAGTGGCCCGTCATCGCAGCGGCCGCGGCCATCGCCGGGCTGACCAGGTGGGTGCGACCGCCGGCACCTTGACGGCCTTCAAAGTTGCGGTTGCTGGTCGAGGCGCAACGCTCGCCCGGCTCCAGTCGATCGGCATTCATGGCCAGACACATGGAGCAACCTGGCTCACGCCATTCGAACCCGGCGGCCTTGAAGATCTGATCCAGGCCTTCGCGCTCCGCCTGCTCCTTGACCAGCCCCGAACCAGGCACCACCAGGGCCAGCCTGACGTTTGACGCGATGCGGCCGCCGATCTTCTTGACCACAGCTGCAGCTTCACGCATGTCTTCGATGCGGCTGTTGGTGCACGAACCGATGAAGACCTTGTCGATGTGGATGTCGCTGATGGCCTTGTTGGGCTCCAGCGCCATGTACTGCAGCGCGCGCTCCATGGTCGAACGCTTGACGGGATCCTTTTCCTTGTCAGGATCGGGCACGCGGTCGTCGATGGACAGCACCATCTCGGGCGAGGTGCCCCAGCTGACTTGCGGCTTGATCTGGGCCGCGTCCAGCTCGACCACGGTGTCAAAGACGGCATCCGGGTCGGAGTGCAGCGTGCGCCAGTAGGCGATGGCCTGCTCCAGCTCGACGCCCTTGGGGCTGAAGGGACGGTTCTGAACGTAGTTGATGGTGGTGTCGTCCACCGCCACCAGACCGGCTCGCGCGCCTGCCTCAATGGCCATGTTGCAGATGGTCATGCGGCCTTCCATGCTCAGGGCACGGATGGCGCTGCCAGCAAACTCAATGGTGTAGCCGGTGCCGCCGGCCGTGCCGATCTTGCCGATGATGGCCAGCACGATGTCCTTGCCAGAGCAGCCCTGGGGCAAAGTACCCTCGACCTTGATCAGCATGTTCCTGGCCTTCTTGGCCAGCAGCGTCTGGGTGGCGAGCACGTGCTCGACTTCCGACGTGCCGATGCCGTGGGCCAGCGCACCGAAGGCACCATGTGTGGAGGTGTGGCTGTCGCCGCAAACCACGGTCATGCCGGGCAGCGTGGCACCCTGCTCCGGGCCGATCACGTGCACGATGCCCTGGCGCTTGTCACCCATCTTGAACTGGGTGATGCCCACGCGGTCGCAGTTCTGGTCAAGCGTGTCCACCTGCAGCTTGGAGATCGGGTCCTTGATGCCTTCACTGCGATCGGTGGTGGGCACGTTGTGGTCGCTCACCGCCAGGTTGGCCGACAAGCGCCAAACCTTGCGACCAGCGATGTCCAGTCCTTCAAACGCCTGCGGGCTGGTGACTTCATGCACCAGATGGCGATCAATGTAGAGGGTGGCGGTGCCATCTTCTTCCGTGTGGACGACGTGCTCGTCCCAGATCTTGTCGTAGAGGGTGCGTCCCATGGTCCTGTCGCTCGGGGAAGGGGCAGACTGCCCCCAGGTTGGGGAAAGTTGCCGATTTTACGACAGACAGGGCATTTTGGTTCCGCGCCACTACAAAGCGCACAAACCTCGTCAGTTCAGGGCGAATCCGGTTTTTTGGCGTCGCGCTCGTGGGCCTTCCACCAGGCAGCCTGGGCCAGGGCGGCACGCTCGCCAAGGGGCAAGGTTGGGTCTGTGTGCTGGGCCATGTAGTCATTGAGCGCCTGGGTGCGTTGCTCTTCTTCGCCAAACATGGCTTCGGCAACAGCTTCGCCAAAATGACGACGACGAACCTCACGCAAGACGTCGAACTCACGCAGCGCACCAGACAGAGTGAGCGGCTCCTCAGGCGGCAGTGCTGCCAGCGCCTGCTCCACCGCAGTCTGGTAGTGAACGTACTGGTTGTAGGTGTTGAGCAGATCCTGCCGTGCCTGGCCAGGCAATCCTTCTGCCAAGCCGGACAATGTCTGCAACACGGACGGTCCTTGGTAAAGCCCGAACACCAGTTCAAGGTCATGCCGGGTTTGGGCGTCGATCACCAGACGACCCTGCCCATCCGCACGAAACTTGGGGGGGCGGACCGATTTCAACGCCGACGGTGCGGCATCGCGCGAACCCGCAACGGCCATGGCGTTTTGCTCAATGTCTGGCCACCGTCCCCCGAATGGGTTCGACGATGGTGATGCGAGAGCCGCCGCGCTGGCTCCGGCCATGGGTGGTGCGGCAGGCTGTGCTGACGGATCAGCATCATGCAAAGCCCACCAAAGCAAGGGCAAGCTGGCGGCCAGCGCCAATGGCAGCCACCACCGCCACCTCAGTCGGGTCGTGCGCACAATGGTCACCATGACCGCCATGACACAGGGCGATGGCCACGACACGCCCTGGTTTCAGCCATGCGTCAGAAAGGGCCGTTTGAAGTGAAGCTGGCCCAGTCAACCTGCGCTGCTGGCAGGAACGGGCTGTAGCGGGTGTCACCGTCAACGAAACGTTTGGTCCATGCGATGTTGGTATAGCTGATGGGCTCGACCACCTTGCCGCTGTAAACGGAGTGGTCAGCCCCCTCGATCACACCCAGCATCTTGCGCGTGCTCGCCGGGATTGCGTTGTAGAACTTTTGCGAATGACCTTTCAGCGAGGCGACGGAATCAGCCGTGCCTACGGTGATGGACGCAGGCATCACAATCTTGCTGATATCGGTGGTGCTGGTGTGCCAAGGTGCCCAGGCCAGCGCGGCCTTCAGCGCAGGCGTCTTGCCGGCTGCCTCCAGCGCCCCTCCTCCGCCCATCGACCAACCCGCCACGGCCATGCGCGTGGCGTCCATCTTGCCTGCCGCGGGGCCGGTCGTGAGTTGGGTGGTGGCTTGCAGTGCAGCCAGCAACTGTGTGGCACGGCTGCTGGGCCAATTGAACAGAGACTTGGTTTGAATGGTAACCACCACGAAGCCGTGGGTGGCAAGACGACGACCCAGTTGCTGAATGGTGGTTTCAGCTGACACATAGCCAGGACACACAGCAATCACGGCGTAGGCACCTGGCGTGTTGGGCGAATACACCGTGGCCCGGCTGAAAGGCTTGCCAGAGCCAGACAAAGCTTGACTGGAAACTGCGTAGGGGCCATCAGCCTTGATGCCTTCCAGAGTTGGGTTGGGTCCGTTCTGGACAGCGTGCGCGGCACCCGTCAAGGTGAAGGAAGCGATCAGCAGTGCCCTGCCATATGTGGACAACGTCATTGTGAACCCCTGCGAAGTTGGTTAAACGGAAGCTGTGCCGACTGTATGGCTGGCATCAACTGTGACCACTGGGGTTTCCACGCAAGGTGCGCGGTTGGGTTCGTGTAATCGCCCTGCAGTAAGGGTCAGGCAACATTGACGTACGGCCGCCATTTCAAAATATGAAAAAACCCCGGCAAACCGGGGTTTTGAAGGGTGTCAGCGCCGGCAGAAGCACGGCACGTGCGTCGGGTCAGCGCATCAACGGGTCGCGATGGGCTTGACGTCGCGCTTTTCAGCGCCAACAAACAGTTGACGGGGACGACCGATCTTGTACTCAGGGTCGCCGATCATTTCGTTCAGCTGAGCGATCCAGCCGACGGTACGTGCCAGGGCAAAGATGGCGGTGAACAGCTGCACGGGGATGCCGATGGCGCGCTGGACGATGCCGGAGTAGAAGTCGACGTTCGGGTACAGCTTGCGCGACACGAAGTAGTCGTCTTCCAGAGCGATCTTTTCCAGGGCCATGGCCAGCTTGAACAGCGGGTCGTTTTGCAGGCCCAGCTCGTTCAGCACCTCGTGGCAGGTTTCGCGCATCAGCTTGGCGCGCGGGTCGTAGTTCTTGTACACGCGGTGACCAAAGCCCATCAGCTTGGTGCCGGAGTTCTTGTCCTTGACCTCGGCGATGAACTCGCCGATCTTCTCGACACCGCCCTTGCGCTGGATTTCTTCCAGCATGTTGAGCGCAGCTTCGTTGGCACCACCGTGAGCAGGACCCCACAGGCAGGCCACGCCAGCAGCAATGGCCGCAAACGGGTTGGTGCCGGACGAGCCGCACAGACGCACGGTCGAGGTGGAGGCGTTTTGCTCGTGGTCAGCGTGCAGGATGAAGATGCGGTCCATGGCGCGAACCAGGACTTCGTTGACCTTGTAGTCTTCGCAAGGCGTGGCGAACATCATGCGCATGAAGTTCTCGGTGTACGAGAGGTCGTTGCGCGGGTAGATGTAAGGCTGGCCGACCGAGTACTTGTACGCCATGGCCACCAGGGTGGGCATCTTGGCGATCAGGCGAATGGCCGCGATCTGACGGTGCTCGGGGTTATTGATGTCGGTGCTGTCGTGGTAGAAAGCCGACAGGGCACCCACCAGACCGGTCATGACGGCCATCGGGTGAGCATCACGGCGGAAGCCACGCAGGAAGAACTGCATCTGCTCGTTCACCATGGTGTGCTGCGACACCAGGTTGGAGAACTCGCCCTTTTGCTGCACATTGGGCAACTCGCCGTTCAGCAGCAAGTAGCAGGTTTCCAGAAAATCGCAGTTGGTGGCCAGCTGCTCAATGGGGTAGCCACGATACAGCAACTCGCCCTTGTCACCATCGATGTAGGTGATCTTGGAGTTGCACGATGCAGTGGACAGGAAGCCGGGGTCATAGGTGAACTTGCCGGTCTGGCCGTACAGCTTGCGGATGTCAATCACATCCGGGCCGACAGAACCCTTGTAGATGGGCAATTCCATGCTGGGGCTGCCGTCAGAGAACGACAGGGTGGCTTTCACGTCGGACGGGGTCATGAGCACTCCTAAGGGATCGGTCTTGTTTGGAAAGAAGTCTTGGACTGGGCGGGTTGCCGAGTCCGGATTATCGGTTCTTGCTGGAGTCTCGACGCCGGGTGGGTGCCGAAAATCCAATTGGAACTACGCCTTGTTCACTCGCATCATGGACAGAACCTGTACGACTTCCGGCTTGGTGAGATCGCCTTCAGGCTCTTTGCGAGCCAGCAGGAGATCCAGCAGGTCATTGTCAGACAGGTCCATCAACTCAAGCAAGCCCTGCACCAAAGGCGTGGTCAGGTTGTCGCCGTAACGCTCGAAAAACTTGTCAATGAACAAGTCGTTTTCGAGCAGACCCCGACGGCAGCGCCAGCGAAGCCGACGCAGCACATCCGGGTCAGGTGTGAGATCGGCAGGGACAGGAGCTTGAGTCATCGGGGCAGGCGCAAACGCAGACAGTTCAGGGACATCAGATCGACAGAATCAAACGGCACGCTTGACCATCATTTCCTTGATCTTGGCAATGGCCTTCGTGGGGTTGAGACCCTTCGGGCACACGTCCACGCAGTTCATGATGGTGTGGCAGCGGAACAGCCGGTACGGATCTTCCAGGTTGTCCAGGCGCGCGGCGGTGGCCTCATCGCGGCTGTCGGCCAGGAAGCGATAGGCCTGGAGCAGACCGGCGGGGCCGACGAACTTGTCAGGATTCCACCAGAAGCTGGGGCAGCTCGTGGAGCAGCTGGCACACAGAATGCACTCGTACAGGCCGTCCAGCTCTTCACGCTCTTCCGGCGACTGCAGACGCTCCTTGTCGGGCGGAGGCGTGTCGTTGATGAGGTAGGGCTTGATGGAGTCGTACTGCTTGAAGAACTGCGTCATGTCCACGATCAGATCGCGGATGACGGGCAGACCTGGCAACGGTTTCAGCACGATTTTCTCGGGCAAGGTGCGCATGTTGGTCAGGCAGGCCAGACCATTCTTGCCGTTGATGTTCATGGAGTCGGAGCCGCACACGCCTTCACGGCAGGAGCGACGGAACGACAGGGTGGGATCGACGGCCTTGAGCTTGACCAGGGCGTCCAGCAGCATGCGTTCGTTGCCGTCGAGTTCGATCTCGATGGTCTGCATGTAGGGCTTGGCGTCCTTGTCTGGATCGTAGCGGTAGATCTGGAAAATGCGCTTTTGGCTCATGATGAATTCCTCAATGCTGGATCGCTTCGATCAGAAAGTGCGGGCCTTGGGAGGCACAGACTCGACGGTCAGCGGTGTCAGGTTCACGGGCTTGTAGTCGAGGCGATTGCCCTCGGAGTACCACAGCGAGTGCTTCATCCAGTTGACGTCGTCGCGGGCAGGATAGTCGTTGTGGGCGTGTGCGCCACGGCTTTCCGGACGGGCTGCAGCGGCCACGATGGTGGCTTGTGCGGCTTCGATCAGGTTGTCAACTTCGAGCGCTTCGATGCGGGCGGTGTTGAAGACCTTGGAGTTGTCCTTCAAGCCGATGTTCTTGACGCGCTCACGCACGGCTGCGATCTTCTTGACGCCTTCGTCCATGATGGCTTGCGTGCGGAACACGCCAGCGTGGGTCTGCATGGTCGAGCGCATGTCGTTGGCCACGTCCTGGGCATATTCGCCGTTGCGTGCGTTGTCCAGGCGAGCCAGACGCGACAGCGTGTAATCAGCAGCGTCCTTGGGCAGGGGCTTGTGATTTTTGGACTTGAGGTTGAAATCAACGATGTGATTGCCTGCAGCACGACCGAACACGACCAGGTCGAGCAGCGAGTTGGTGCCGAGACGGTTGGCACCGTGCACCGACACACAGGAGCATTCACCGACGGCGTACAGGCCGTTGATGACCTCGTTGGGCTTGCCGTTACCTGGCACCACAACCTGGCCGTGAACGTTGGTGGGGATACCGCCCATCTGGTAGTGGATGGTGGGAACGACAGGAATCGGCTCTTTGGTGATGTCGACGTTGGCGAAGTTGTGGCCAATCTCATACACCGAAGGCAGGCGCTTCATGATGGTTTCAGCGCCCAGGTGTGTCATGTCCAGCAGGACGTAGTCACCATTGGGACCGCAGCCACGGCCTTCCTTGATTTCCTGGTCCATGGAGCGGGACACGAAGTCGCGCGGGGCCAGATCCTTCAGGGTGGGAGCGTAACGCTCCATGAAACGCTCGCCCTTGCTGTTGCGCAGGATCGCGCCTTCGCCACGGCAGCCTTCAGTCAGCAGCACGCCCGCGCCGGCCACGCCGGTGGGGTGGAACTGCCAGAACTCCATGTCTTCAAGCGGGATGCCAGCGCGCGCGGCCATGCCGAGACCGTCGCCGGTGTTGATGAAGGCGTTGGTGGAAGCCTGGTAGATGCGGCCTGCGCCACCGGTGGCGAACAGCACGGTTTTGGCGTGCAGGACGTGCACGTCGCCGGTTTCCATTTCCAGGGCGGTCACGCCCACCACGTCGCCTTCGGCATCGCGGATGAGGTCGAGGGCCATCCATTCCACGAAGAACTGGGTGCGGGCCTTGACGTTTTGCTGGTACAGGGTGTGCAGCAGGGCATGGCCGGTACGGTCAGCAGCAGCGCAGGCGCGTTGCACGGGCTTTTCACCGTAGTTGGCGGTGTGGCCGCCGAACGGACGCTGGTAGATGGTGCCGTCGGCGTTGCGGTCGAACGGCATGCCGAAGTGTTCCAGCTCGTACACCACCTTGGGTGCTTCACGGCACATGAACTCGATGGCATCCTGGTCGCCCAGCCAGTCAGAGCCCTTGACCGTGTCAAAGAAGTGGTAGTGCCAGTTGTCTTCGGCCATGTTGCCCAGCGAGGCACCGATACCACCTTGCGCAGCCACGGTGTGCGAGCGGGTGGGGAAGACTTTGGACAGCACGGCCACATTCAGGCCGGCCAGAGCGAGTTGCAGCGACGCCCGCATGCCGGAGCCGCCGGCTCCGACGATCACGACGTCAAATTTGCGGGTAGGAAGAGATGAGGTAGCGGTCATTTTTTACAGTCTCCACAGCACTTGGATGGCCCAACCGGCACAGCCCACGAGCCACACGATGGCAAATACTTGCAGGCTCAGGCGAATGCTGACCGGCTTGATGTAGTCCATGAAGATGTCGCGCACGCCCACCCACACGTGGTAGAGCATGGCGATGATGACCACGAAGGTCAGCGTCTTCATCCACTGCGACGAGAAGATGCCCGCCCAGCTGTCGTAGCCCAGAGGGCCGCCAAAGATGACCTGGGCCAGCAGCACGATGGTGAACAAGGCCATCAGCACGGCGGTGATGCGCTGCGCCAGCCAGTCGCGCACGCCGTAGCTTGCACCGGTGACGATGCGCTTGGTTCCGTAGTTTTGAGACATGGTTGTGTTTCCTGCAATCGGGACTTGAAGATCAGAACAGGCCGAAAAGCTTGGCAGCCAGAACGAGCGTCAGACCGGTGCTGAGCACGATGGTGACGACAGCGGTGGACTGACCTGTCTGCTTGGAGTAGGAGTGCGTCACTTCCATCAGCAGGTGGCGAACACCGGCGATGAAGTGAACCAGATAGCCCCAGATCAGGCCCAGGGCCATGAGCTTGAAGAACCAGCCGGGAATGGCTCCGTCGGCGCAACCGGCGGTGAACACCGAGGTGAATTCTTCGTAGGAGATCTCCGACGTCACGCTGGTGTCGAACATCCAGATGAAGAAGGGCATCAACAGGAACATCAGTGCGCCGCTGATGCGGTGCAGGATCGAGACGATGCCTGCCAGAGGCAACCGATACTTGACGATGTCCGTCACGTGTATGTTCCGGTAGACGGGGCGTGGGGTTTTCGCGTTGTCAGCCATGTTGTTTGGGCTCCTGCCGAGCGTCAGAAATCTGTCAAAAGGAAACGGGGATTTTAGGGCAATCCCCAGCCCGACATTTCACACCGTCACGTGCCAACCTGAGTCAGGCACGCAACAAGGCGCAAAAAATGGTCCGAACTGTCTGTCAACTCAGCTCGTTTCGATAGTAGTGGCGGTCAGTTCGGTAGAGCCCTCGACGCAATTCGACTGGCTGATCACCATAGGTGAATGACAGTCGCTCCACGCTCAAAAGGGCACTGCCGACTTCGATTTGCAGCAGAGATGCCACCGCCGCATCAGCGACGACGGCACGGATTTTTTCTTCAGCACGGATCATGCGCACGCCGAATTCTGTCTCGAACAGGCCGTACATGGGCCCCTGATACTGACTCAGGCGGTCAGCGGTCAGGCCTTTGAAGAGGTGACCAGGTAGCCAGATGTCATCTAGCACGACGGGCTGACCAGCGAAATGCAACACCCGGCGCACTTCGACCACCATGTCACCAGACTTGAGTTGCAGCGCGCGCGCCACATCGGCCGGAGCACGCAGGCGACGGCAATCCAGGAATTCACGACGTGAGGCGTCGGGGGACTGGTCGGGATGATCGGGGGCGAGGCGAAGGAAGCGGTATTGGACCTGCTCTTCGGCATGTGTGGCGACAAACGTGCCTTTGCCCTGCCGACGCATGAGGAGGTTTTCAGCCGCGAGTTCGTCAACCGCCTTGCGCACCGTGCCCTGGCTGACTTTGAAACGGGCTGCCAGTTCAAGCTCGCTGGGGATGGCTTCACCGGGACGCCACTCGCCAGCCTGCAGGCTGCGCAGAATCAACACCTTGATCTGCTGGTAGAGCGGGCTGAAGGAGGGTCCGGCTGCACCTGCGCCCACGTCCGCCGACATCAGCGTGTCAGACATGGAAGAAGTAGGCGGAGGGGTCACCACAGCGTCGAGGTCTCGGTTATCGATCGGGGTATGATCGCGAATTGGCGTACGGCCAGCATGGATGAACGCTGGCCGTACGCCATTGCACCACAACTGCCAGCCAATGTCCACAAGTAGCTAAAAGATATCTTATATAAGACATCAGACCCTTGGTAAAGCGCGGTGATCTGTGCATACACGGCTGCGCGACGCTACACTCGTGGGTTTTCCATTAAACCGCCCTCACTCTTTCGGAGTTGCATATGAGCAAAGCACCCGTTCGCGTCGCCGTCACCGGCGCCGCTGGTCAAATTGGTTACGCCCTTCTGTTCCGCATCGCCTCTGGCGAAATGCTGGGCAAGGATCAGCCCGTGATCCTGCAATTGCTGGAAATCGCCGACGAAAAGGCCCAGAACGCGCTCAAGGGCGTGATCATGGAGCTGGAAGATTGCGCTTTCCCGCTGCTGGCCGGTATCGAAGCTCACTCCGATCCGATGACCGCTTTCAAGGACACCGACTACGCTTTGCTGGTTGGCGCACGTCCTCGCGGCCCCGGCATGGAGCGCGCTGACCTGCTGGCTGCCAACGCCCAGATCTTCACCGCTCAGGGCAAGGCTCTGAACGCTGTCGCTTCGCGCAATGTGAAGGTGCTGGTTGTCGGCAACCCCGCCAACACCAACGCCTACATCGCCATGAAGTCGGCTCCGGACCTGCCGGCCAAGAACTTCACCGCCATGCTGCGCCTGGACCACAACCGCGCTGCTTCGCAACTGGCTGCCAAGGCTGGTTTCAAGGTCGGCGACATCCGCAAGCTGACGGTGTGGGGCAACCACTCGCCCACGATGTACGCTGACTACCGCTTCGCCACCGTGAACGGCGTGTCGGTCAAGGAAACCATCAACGACCAGACCTGGAACGCTGAAGTGTTCCTGCCGACCGTCGGCAAGCGTGGCGCTGCCATCATCGCCGCTCGCGGTCTGTCGTCGGCTGCTTCGGCTGCCAACGCTGCCATCGACCACATGCGCGACTGGGCCCTGGGCTCGAACGGCGAATGGGTCACCATGGGCGTGCCTTCGAATGGCGAGTACGGCATCCCTGCCGGCATCGTGTTCGGCTTCCCCGTCACGACCACGCCTGACGGCGAGTACAAGATCGTCACCGGTCTGGAAATCGATGCCTTCTCGCAAGAGTGCATCAACAAGACCCTGGCCGAGCTGCAAGGCGAGCAAGACGGCGTCAAGCACCTGCTGTGATCGCACCCGTGTGAGACCTTGGCCATTCGGCGCGTGCCGGATGGGACAAGGTAGATCACAATCAAAGCTGGCGGCCTTCGGGCCGGCCAGCTTTTTTTTCGTGTGAGGAACACTCCATGTCCACCCTGAGCACCATTCACCCTCGTCAAGCGCTGTTCGGCAGCGAGCATCAGCTGCCCAGTTTGCCGGTTTGCGATCATTACTGTGGCGCAGAAGCGCACATGCGCAAGAGTCTGATGCTGCAGGCTGAATTGGCTGAGGCTGGCAATGGCCGCGCGGTGTTTGATGTGACGCTGGACCTGGAAGATGGTGCGCCCGTAGGCGGCGAGCATGAGCAAGCGCTGCTGGTGGCGGAGTTGATCGACAGCACGCATAACGTGTGTGACCGGGTGGGCGCGCGTGTGCATGATCCGCGCCATCGCCGCTTTGAGGATGATGTGGACGCGCTGATCAAGACCGCCGGACACCGACTGGCGTACATCATGGTGCCCAAACTGGCCGATACCGCAGATGCGCAACGTGCTGTGGATGTCATCAAGGCTGCGCGAGTCAAGCACGGTGTGGCGCGGGTGGTGCCGGTTCACGGCCTGATCGAGACACTGAAGGCCGTGCAGCAGGTGGATGCGATTGCCGCCCTGCCCGGCCTGGAGTCACTGTCGTTCGGGTTGATGGACTTTGTGTCAGAGCACCGGGGGGCGATTCCGGCAACGGCGATGGGTGCGGCGGGACAGTTCAGCCATCCGCTGGTGATGCAGGCCAAGTTGAAGATCGCTGCGGCCTGCCATGCCGCGCACATCACGCCCTCGCATTGCGTGGTGACCGAGTTCAAGGACAAACGGGCACTGAGCAATGCCGCTGAGCGCGCCTGTCGTGAGTTGGGCTACACGCGCATGTGGAGCATTCACCCAGACCAGATCCCGGTGATCATTGAGGCGTTTGCGCCGGTATCGGCCGAAGTGGACGATGCCGTCGAGATTTTGACGGCCGCGCAGGCCGCGCATTGGGCTCCAACCTCGTACCACGGGGTGCTGCATGACCGCGCCAGCTACCGCCATTACTGGCATGTGCTGGAGCGGGCCTGGTTAACCGGACAACCCCTGCCCGCAGAGACGGAAGCTGCCTTTTTTGGGTCTGATGCGTGAATCAGGCGTGGTGCGGGTGAAAACGACGGATGTGCACCAGTTCAAGGCTGCGCCAGCGCGCGTTCGATGAAGCGGCGAGAGACGGTGGGGCGTGGCACTTTGCCTTTGAACCAAGCCCGCACGTCTTCGTCGAGTCCGATGCCGTGCATGTAGTTGTAGATGGCTTTTTTGAGGGCCTGGCCCAGAACGTCGTGGTTCACACCGGTAGGGTCGATGAAGCCCACGTCGTTGGTGGCGAAGCTGATGGCTGGCAAGGGCACGAGCTCAATCCCGAAGGCCTGAGGATCTTGTCCAACGGGTGAGTGGACGGTGCAGGAGAAGCGGTGAAAGAAGCCGGACTGAATGCAGCCTTCGGCAAAGAGCTGGCGAACGTATTCGATGGCATCCACGGTGTCTTGCACGGTTTGCGTGGGGAAGCCGTACATGAGATAGGCGTGCACAAGGATGCCAGCATCAGTGAACGCGCGCGTGACACGGGCCACCTGATCGACCGAGACGCCCTTTTTCATCAGTTTGAGCAGGCGGTCAGAGGCGACTTCGAGACCCCCCGAGATGGCGATGCAACCGCTGTCAGCCAGCAACAGGCACAGCTCAGGGGTAAAGGATTTTTCGAAGCGAACGTTGCCCCACCAGGAGATGGACACCTTGCGGCGGATGAGTTCTTGCGCCATGGCGCGCAGCACCTTGGGCGGGGCAGCCTCATCGACGAAGTGAAAGCCGGTCTGGCCGGTTTCGCGCACGATGGCCTCGATGCGATCGACCAGGATCTCGGCGCTAGCGGTTTCGTAGCGCGAGATGTAGTCCAGGCTGACGTCGCAGAAAGTGCACTTCTTCCAGTAGCAACCGTGGGCGACGGTGAGCTTGTTCCAGCGCCCGTCTGACCAGAGGCGGTTCATGGGGTTGAGCATGTCCAGCAGGGACAGGTAACGGTCGAGTGGCAGCCCGTCCCAGGTGGGAGTGCCAATCTCTTCAAAGGGAACGTCAGGCTCAGCCCAGTTCAGGTAACGAACCTGGGCTGTGTCGGCATCGCGCACGAAGGTGCGCACGAGGCGCTGCGCGGATCGCTTGCCTTCGAGGTGTTCGAGCAGGGCCAGCAAGGGACGCTCGCCAGCATCGAGGGTGAGGAAGTCGAAGTAGTCGAAGACGCGCGGTTCGGTGAGTTCACGCAGTTCGGTGTTGACGAAGCCGCCGCCCAGCACGATGCGAAGGTGAGGATGGGTTTGTTTGATGGCCTGCGCGATACGGAAGGCGGCGTACACCGCGCCGGGAAACGGCACAGAGATCAGCACGAGCGTGGGCTGGTGGTGGGTGATGGACTGCAGGGTCAGCTCGCGCAGCGTGGTGTCCACAAGGTTAAGCGGGGCGGTCAATGCCTGCGCCAGCGGCTCGAAGGTGGGCTGGCTTTGGGCGAGGGACTCGGCGTACCGCACGAATTCGAAACGGCCATCCACGGCGTCGCGCAGCACATCGGCCAGGTCGTTGAGGTAGAGCGTGGCGAGGTGCTTGGCACGGTCAGCCATGCCCAACGCACCAAAAGCCCAGCCAAGTGGATCTCCGCTGCCATCGTCGGCGTAGGCGTCAAGGGTCTGAAAGCGTGGGCCTTCGGGCAGGTAGTGACGCGAACAGATGCGATGGCCCAACGTCGGGTCGCGTCCTTGCAGGAAGGCGATGGTGGCGTCGATGGTGCTGAGGTAGGTGTCGCTGTGGTCGAGGAAGTGGTTGACCGGGGCTGTGCGCTGGGTTTCAGGCATTTTCAAAGCCTGCGCCTGGACGGCCTCAAGCCCTTCGCGGGAGAGCAGCTTGAGCACGAGTGCCAGGGCCAGATCTTCTTGCACCGCATCGACCCCACGCGAACGCAGGAAGCCCGTCAGGTACGCCGTCGAGGGGTACGGCGTGTTGAGCTGCGTCATCGGGGGGATCAGAGACAGGACGCGCATGGCAGAAGTGGGAGGCATGAAACGGCGGCGGGCAGAGCAGGGGCGGGCAGAAACGGGGTCAGCAGAGATTGTGACAGCGGTGCCCGAATCATGCTGGGTTGAGCTTGCGCCACAGCGTGGTGCGGCTGATGCCCAGACGCTGGCTGGCCAGGGCGCGGTCGCCGCCACATTCATCGAGCACGCGCTGGATCTCGGCGCGTTCGCGCTGGGCCTGGTGGGCCTTGAGCGAGGACGGGGCGTCTGCGGGCTCTGTCGGGCCTTCGGCCAAGAACAGCTCTGGCGCAACGGTGTGCACGAAGGTTCTGGCGGCATCGGGCGAGACGTTATCGTCGTCTTTGGCGTACGGGGCGGCGTGTGGGTCGGCGTAGGCCACCAGGCGTTCGACGAGGTTTTCAAGTTCGCGCACGTTGCCGGGCCAGTAGTAGGACGGGGCCTGGGCGATCAGCGCGGTGGCGATGGCCTCGGTGCGGGCCGGGTCAAGGTCGAGCCGGGTGCAGACCTTGTGGTGCAGGGCGCGCACGAGCTCGGGCAGGTCGTCGAGCCGATCGCGCAGCGGTGGCATGTCGATGCGCAGGATGTTGAGGCGGTAGAACAGGTCCTGCCGGAAGCTGCCCTCTTCGACATGGCGCAGCAGGTTGCGGTGCGTGGCGGCGATCACGCGGACGTTGACGGGTGTGGGCTCGGTGGCCCCGACGCGCAGTACCTCGCGCTCCTGCAGCACACGCAGCAGGCGCGATTGCAGGGACAACGGCATCTCGCCCACTTCGTCGAGGAAGATCGTGCCCTTGTGGGCAGCCTCGAACAGGCCGATCTTGCCGCCACGGCGGGCACCGGTGAAGGCCCCCTCTTCGTAGCCGAACAGCTCGCTCTCGAGCAGGGTTTCGGAGACGGCGGCGCAGTTGACGGCCACAAAAGGCAGCTCGCGACGCTCGCTGGCCATGTGGATGCCTTGGGCCACCAGCTCTTTGCCGGTACCGCTTTCGCCCAGGATGAGGACGGTGGCCCGGCTGCGGGCGCAACTGAGGGCCATGCGCTGCACACGTTGCAAGGCGACGCTGTGCCCCAGCAGTTGCTGCAGATCGTAGCGGGCCGGAACGGTGTTGGGCTGGATGCGGGTGCGGATGTGGCGGTCAACCCGCTGAATGGAGATGGGGTCCTGGCCGCTGAGTACGGCACCGGTCAGCACACCTTGCTCGACGATGGGGATGCGGTTGACGATGAGGGCCTTGCCTTTGACAAGCTCGATCTTTTCCAGCTCCTGGGTGCCCAGGCGCAAGGTGGCCTGCAGGCTGAGTTCGGGGCAGACCTCGCTGAGTTTGAGACCCAGCCACTGCGCGGGGTCAATGCCCAGCCACTGGGCCATCGTCGGATTGAGGGTCTGGATGCGCTCCTGGGCATCGACCGCGATCACGCCATCGCTGAGCTGGGCCAGGATGGTGTTGAGGCGCTCGCGCTTGGTCAGCTCGATGCGCGAGGCACGCGCCACTTCCACGGCGTCTTCGAGCGCCTCACGCACGGCGTCCATCGAGTACAGGAAGATGCCGGTGAGGCCGATCTGGTCGGCCATGTCGGCGGCCACGCCGGAGCCGACGATGACCTCGACCCCCTCTTGCTGCA
>JAGOKC010000074.1 GCA_017994835.1 Aquabacterium sp.
CCGGCTTCGATCAGGTACTCGGCGGCGCGGTACATGAAGTCGAAGTAGTTGCTGGCGTAGTAGAGGTGGTCTTGCGCCTGGCCGTTGAAGTTCGATTGCCAGTCAAAGCCCAGCCACTTCACCGCGTCGATGATGGCGTTGACGTACTCCGTCTCTTCCTTCTCGGGGTTGGTGTCGTCAAAGCGCAGGTGGCAGACGCCGCCATAGTCGCGCGCCAGCCCGAAGTTCAGGCAGATGCTCTTGGCGTGGCCGATGTGCAGGTAGCCATTGGGCTCGGGCGGGAAACGGGTGCGGATCTTGGCCGGGTCTGGCTCGCCGGCGGCATGGTGGGCGGCGTCGCCCGGGGTGCCGGCCCAGCGGCGGCTGGCGTAGGTGCCCTGTTCCAGGTCGCGGTCGATGATCGCGCGCAGGAAGTTGCTGGGTTTGGCGGAAGTGGTGTCGTCGGTCGGGGCGTTCATCCCCCTGATTCTACGGGGCTGCTGGTCAGATGGCCGACCGCGCGTT
This sequence comes from Aquabacterium sp., assembly GCA_017994835.1. Lineage (GTDB taxonomy): Bacteria > Pseudomonadota > Gammaproteobacteria > Burkholderiales > Burkholderiaceae_C > Aquabacterium. Next base: position 505 of record JAGOKC010000074.1, read on the forward strand.
ATAAGGGAAGCCTCCTCCACCTGAACTCTCGACCACCATGGGCAACGGCAAAGACAACGGGAAAGACAAGGACAAAAACAAAAGCAAAGGCAGCGGCAACAGCAAGGTCAACAAAACCGACAAGTTGGCTGCCCCCCTGAGCAAGAAAGACTACGAGGCGCTGCTGGAGCCCTTGCAGATCGAGCTCAACGGCATGGCCCGCTGGCTGGCGCACCACGGCAAGCGCCTGGTCGTGATTTTTGAGGGCCGTGACACGGCTGGCAAGGGCGGTGCCATCAATGCGATCGCCGATTGCCTCAACCCCCGTCAGTGCCATGTGGTGGCCCTGAGCAAACCGTCTGAAGAGGAGCAGGGGCAGTGGTATTTCCAGCGTTACATGCCCCATCTGCCCACCGCCGGTCAGATCGCCTTGTTCGACCGCAGCTGGTACAACCGCCCCGGCGTGGAAACGGTGATGGGCTTTTGCAAGCCGCAGGACACGGAGCACTTTTTCGAGCAAGCCCCGGTGCTCGAACAGTTGCTGGTGGACGATGGCATCCTGCTGTTCAAGTACTGGCTCACCGTGGACCAGGACCAGCAGGAGGAACGCTTTGCCGAACGCCGCGAAGACCCGCTCAAGCGCTGGAAGTTGTCACCGATTGATCTGGTGGCACGCGAAAAGTACGAAGACTATGGCCGCGCCCGCGATCGCATGCTGGATGCCACCCACACCAAGAAAGCACCCTGGACCCTGGTGGATTTCAATGACCAGCGCCTGGGCCGTCTGACCTTGATCCGTCACCTGCTGGATCACTTGCCAGACACCCAGGTGCCCGAGCAAACCATTGATTTCGAGCCTCTGCGGGGCAAACCGACGCACGAGTCTTTCACTGGACCCCTGAAACCGATTCCGGCGTTCAAGCTGCCAAAGTCGGTGGCCTGATGCGACTGACGCTTCAGGACTTGGCGGCTTTGGCCGCCAGCTCTGCCGCCTCATGGGCTTGCAGCGCAGCCAGCGCAGCCTCGACCACCTCGCGGCTGACGCCGTCGGCCAGGCTCACCGGGGCCTCGGCCAGGGGCGCGGCACCTTCGGTCTTGAAGCGCTTGACCCAGCCCCCGGCCGCGCGGCCTTCGGCAAAGGCCTGGCTTTGCAGCAGCAGGTCGCCCTGGGCGGTGGTCAGCTTGAAGTAGAACTGGCCATCGTCCTCACGATATTGCTTGAACACAGCCAGCTCGGCCTTGTGCGCGGCACCAGTCTTGGTCTCCACCGCACCCGAGGCCACCATGCGGCGCAAGCCCACGGCATGGCGCAACTCCTTCAAGAAAGGCGTGGCGCGGGCACGGGCCTTGTCGGCACCGGCCGCCAACACGGCTTCGACTTGCTCGGGGTGGGCCACCAGGTGGGCGTAGCGCTCACGCATCGGGCCCACATGGATTTCGATCAGCTCAACCAAGCGCTGCTTGGCCTCGCCCCAGGCCAGACCGGCACGCAGGTCGGCACGGAAGGCCTCGCGCTGGGCGGCGTCGGCAAAGGCGTCGAACAGGGTCACCAGGTGAGCGCCCTCGGGGTCCTTGGGCTCGCCCGGCAGCTTCGAGTCGGTCACCACGCGGGCGATGGCGTGTTGCAACGCCTTGGGGCCGCCTTCGAACAAGGGCACGGTGTTGTCGTAGCTCTTGCTCATCTTGCGGCCGTCCAGCCCCGGCAAGGTGGCCACGGACTCTTCGATTTCGGCTTCGGGCAGCACGAACAGGTCCTTGCCAGCGCCGTAGAGGTGGTTGAAGCGCAGGGCCACGTCACGCGCCATCTCGATGTGCTGGATCTGGTCGCGCCCCACGGGCACGCGGTGGGCGTTGAACATCAGGATGTCGGCCGCCATCAGGATGGGGTAGCAGTACAGACCCATGTTGATGTTGGCGTCCGGCTCCTCGTCCTTGGCCACATTGGCGTCCACCGAGGCCTTGTAGGCGTGGGCGCGGTTCATCTGGCCCTTGGCGGTGACGCAGGTCAGCAGCCAGTTCAGCTCGGTGGTCTCGGGGATGTCGCTCTGGGCGTAGAAGGTCACGCGTTCGGTGTCCAGGCCGGCGGCCAGCCAGGTGGCGGCGATCTCCAGGCGCGAGCGGGCGATGCGGGCCGGGTCGTCGCACTTGATGAGCGCGTGGTAGTCGGCCAGGAAGAAAAAGCTCTCGACCCCTGGCTCGCGGCTGGCGGCAATGGCCGGACGGATGGCACCAACGTAGTTGCCCAGGTGAGGGGTACCCGTGGTGGTGATGCCGGTGAGAACGCGTTGGGTCATGGAGATGGGGCCAGAGGTCGGGACAAGGGGGAAATTGTAGGGGCAGCCCTTCGCACCTCGTGACCCAACCCACTACACTCTAGGCCGCATGAAAAACATCGTCATCCTGATCTCCGGCCGGGGCTCCAACATGGAAGCCATCGTCAACGCCTGTCAGCGCGAGGGCTGGCCTGCCCGCATCGCAGCGGTGATCAGCAACAAAGCCTCCGCCAGCGGCCTGCAGTTCGCCGCGGCCCAAGGCATCGCCACTGCCGTGGTCGATCACAAGGCGTTTGACAGCCGCGAGGCGTTTGATGCCGAACTGGCCCGCGTGATCGACGGCTACCAGCCCGATGTGGTGGTGCTGGCCGGCTTCATGCGCATCCTGACCGAAGGGTTTGTGCGCCATTTTGAGGGCCGCCTGCTCAACATCCACCCTTCGCTGCTGCCGGCCTTCCCGGGCTTGCACACGCACCAGCGCGCCATCGAGGCGGGCTGCAAGCTGGCAGGTGCCACCGTGCACTTTGTGACGCCCGAGCTGGACCACGGCCCCATCGTGCTGCAAGCGGCCCTGCCGGTGCTGGCCGATGACACGCAAGACAGTCTGTCAGCCCGTGTGCTGACGCACGAACACGTGATCTACCCGCAGGCCGTGCGCTGGGTGGTGGAAGACCAGTTGAGCGTGACCGACGGCGTGGTGCGCCACCGCCAAGGTGCTGCGCAGGTGCGCTGGGGCGGTTGAGCCGTGTGACGGCCGCGCCCCTCGGGTCACGGCCTCGGATGCCATGAGCACCCTGCCCCTTCTGTTCTCGTACCGGCGCTGCCCTTACGCCATCCGTGCCCGCCTGGCGCTGTGGCAAGCGGGCCTGCCCGTGCAGGTGCACGAGGTGTCGCTGCGCGACAAGCCGGCCGAACTGCTGCGGCTGTCGCCCAAGGGCACGGTGCCGGTGCTGTGTCTGCCCGACGGCATGGTGCTGGAGCAAAGCCTGGACATCATGCGCTGGGCCCTGGCGCAGCACGACCCGGATGGCTGGCTGCAAGCCGCCCCATTGGAGGCCATGCTGGCCCTGATTGCCCAGAACGACGGGCCCTTCAAGCAGCTGCTCGACCGCTACAAGTACGCCGAGCGGCATCCGGAACGCACGGCGATCGAATGGCGGGATGAGGCGGTGCGCGCACACCTGGCCGACCTGGAAGCGCGACTGCACCACCAGCCCTGCCTGTTCGGCCCAAGCTGGTCGCTGGCGGACATGGCCCTGCTGCCCTTTGTGCGCCAGTTTGCCCAGGTCGACCGCGTCTGGTTTGACGCCACCCCGGCCTTGCCCGCGCTGCGCGCCTGGCTGCAACGGGGCCTGGATCTGCCTCTGTTTGCCGCCGTGATGGCCAAACCGACGCACCAGCCCGCACCAGGCTGATCGCCCGCTGGGTCGGCCCCGCTCACACGCCCACCATGTCTCTCGACACCCTGAACCGACTGCGCGCAGGCCAACTGGCCGGCAGCACCCGACTCGACCTGTCGTGCGGCCTGACCGAACTCCCTGAAGAGGTGTTCGCCCTGGCTGACACGTTGGAAGTGCTCAACCTGAGCGGCAACCGGCTGCGCAGCCTGCCCGAGCTGAGCAGTCTGCATCGGCTGAAGGTGCTGTTCTGCTCCGACAACGACTTCACCGAAGTGCCCGAACACCTGGGCGACTGCCCCAGTCTGCGCATGGTGGGCTTCAAGTCCAACCACATCCGCCATGTGCCGGCCTCGGCCTTGCCACCCACGCTGCGCTGGCTGATCCTCACGGCCAACGAGATCGAGACGCTGCCCGACGCCATCGGCCGGTGCTCGGGGCTGGAGAAGGTCGCGCTGGCCGGTAACCGCTTGCGCACCCTGCCCGAGAGCATGGCGGCTTGCCAGCAACTGGGCCTGCTGCGGATCTCGGCCAACGACTTCCACACCCTGCCCGGATGGTTGCTGACCTTGCCCAAACTGGCCTGGCTGGCCTACGGGGGCAACCCATGTGAGGTCGCCGCGGCAAGCGGCGCGTCAACACCCGATGCGACAGCGCAGACCTCCTGGCCGCTCATCCCCTGGTCGAGCCTGACACTGGCCCACCTGCTGGGTGAAGGCGCGTCCGGCCACATCCATGCGGGCACGTGGCGACGCACACCCTCAGGCGAACCTGAAGCGGTGGCCGTGAAGCTCTTCAAGGGCGCCCTGACCAGCGACGGGCTGCCAGACCAGGAGATGCAGGCCTGCCTGACTGCGGGCACGCACCCGCATCTGATCCCGGTGCACGGTGTGCTGCAAGCTCACCCGGAGGGTCGGCAAGGTCTGGTGATGCCGCAACTGAATGCCAGCTGGCGCGTGCTGGCCGGCCCGCCCAGCCTGGACAGTTGTACCCGCGATGTGTACGCGCCGGATGCGGCCTGGTCCATCGACACCGCCTGGCGCCTCGCACAAAGCATCGCCTCGGCGACCGCGCACCTGCACGCCCGCGGTGTCCTGCACGGCGATCTGTATGCGCACAACATCCTGTGGCGCTCGGACGGGCAGGCTCTGCTCGGTGACTTCGGCGCCGCGTCCATCTTGCCGACGGGTGCGACACAACAGGACACCCTGGATGCGCTGGCCAGGATGGACACGCTGGCGTTTGGCCACCTGCTCGAAGAACTGCTGCAGGGCACCGCCACCGCGGAGGACGATGATCCGCGTGCACAGACTTTGCGTCACTGGCAGGCGCGTTGCACCGATGCGCACGTGCTCGATCGACCTAGCATGCAAGAGGTGCGTCAGGCACTGCGCCAAGCCTGATGCCCGACAAGGTCGGCCGAAGCTAAAAAGCAAGTCCGCTGGGCACGCTGATGGAACAGTACTCTTGCTCACAACGTTGGCCCAATTGGTCGTAGCTGTTGTCGCCCCAAACTCGCAAGCCACCATCTCGGTTCAGTGCTGCACTGTGCCAACGGCCCGCCACGGCATGGCGGTAAGTGCCTGGCGCGCCGACCTGAACCAGTGTCGCAGCATCCGATTTGGGTTCATTGCCAATCTGTCCGCAGCAGTTGCTTCCCCAAGCCCACAGGCTCCCGTCTTGCTTCACCGCCAGGCCATGCCACTCGTTGATGGACACATGGGCATACCCCGGGCCGGCAATTTTGACTGGGGTTGATTGATCCGCAGCCGACCCATCCCCCACTTGCCCATACCCATTCCAACCCCACACATAGAGATCACCGCTCTCGGTGATCGCTGCGGTATTGGTGGTGCCCGCAGCCACCTGCGTGAACTTCAGAGGCGTCAGCCCAACGTCCCAAACATCAATTTTTTGCGGCATGGACTGAGTCAGGTTGGTGCCGTCACCCAATTGCCCATAAGCATTGCCACCCCAAGTCCACAGATTGCCGCCGGCATCGATGGCGGCCGTGTGGTACGGTCCAGCCGCCACGGCAATGAACTGGGTCCCTGCCATGATGTGCTTCGGCACATCCGTGGTGTCGACCCCGCCATCACCCAACTGACCATAGGTGTTCTGGCCCCAAGTCCACAAACGACCGTCGCGGTCGATCGCTGCTGAGTGCGCCCCCCCGGCGCTCACCTGCTGGTAAAGGGCTTGGCCAACGCGAATGGGCAGTGCCTCATCCACATTCGCACCGTTGCCGAGTTGACCGTTCTCGTTCTTGCCCCAAGCCCACAAGGAGCCATCCGCCTTGAGTGCCAGGTTGTGAAACTCCCCAGAGGATACGGCGGTGTAAGCCTGGTCACTTGTGGCGTCCAATCGGGTCGGCGCCTGGCTGGTTGCAGCCGTCTTGTCGCATGCAGAACCGTAGGTGGAGCACCCCCATGTCCACAGGCTGCCGTCGGCCTTGATAGCCACCGAATGTGTGGCGCCCGCGGCAATGGCAACAAAACCCGTCGGTTGCACAGGTGGCGCGTTGGGCGTATCAGAAGATCCACCGCCACCACAGCCAAACAGGGAAGCTGTCACCAGGATGGTGGCGATCCATCCACGAAGACGTGCGAATGAGCTCAATGGTGCGGACATCAGGTGTACCTTGATCGGGATCAGACTGAGAAAGGCTCCGCGCAACCAGAGATGGTCACTGCAGAGCCGCCCCGACTCAATGACGTGAACGACGTCGATGGACACATGCCATCAAGGCCAAACCGGTCGCCAACAGCGCCCAGGTCGAGGGCTCCGGCACGGCCGCAGCCGACACCTTGAAGTTGTCAAAGCCATTGATCTCGCTGTTACCTTGCCCGAAGCCATTGTGTGACTCCAGCACGATGCTCACGCTGGTGACATCGGCCAGCACATCGCCCAGGTTGGCACCCCAGGTGGCCGCATCCAGCGTCGTGGCATAGGTTTGCCAGGTGCCACCCGGCTCTGTGCCTGGTGCCAGATCCACTGTCACCTGCCCAGCCGAACCGGTCAAAGTGACCTGCCCGAAGTCCCCCCAATCCGATGCGACACCGCTGAGGTTGATGGCATCGAAGGACAAGGTGCCGCCCAGATACTGCGACCAGTTGCCCAGCAGGGACGACGGCAGGTACAGCGACATGTTGGCGTCATCGATGTCGGTTTGCGCCAGGTAGCCGCCCGCCTCGTGAACCAAGGTGCCGCCCGTTGCGGTGATACCTTGGGCATCGGTGTCAAAGGTCAAGGCGATGTTGGCCGCCTGGGCTCCGCCCACGCAGGCCGCCGCCAGCATCACCGCGCTCAAGCCATTGCGCATGCTCATGTTCCGGTCCTCCCTATGATTGGTGTTGCCAGCCCGCGGCCGGCCCAATCACTCTAAGAGAGAAATTCGGACACATCTGGCGAATGTAACACGCAGACACAATTGACCATGCAGCAGGCACCGCCTCCCCCGTGAACCGGGGAGGCGCAGGCGCTCAAGCAGCCTGCACGGTCAAGCCGGCTGGGTCCACGTAGCGCTGACGGAAGGCCTCGAAGTCCAGCGTGTCCGCGGCCTCGATCTGCGCCTGTTCGGCCAAGGAGGCTTGCGCCTGCGCCTGCCAGGTGGCGCGTTCAGCCTCCGACAAGGGCTGCGACAACAGGGACTGCTTCAGGTCTTGCGAACAAGCCAAGCCAAAGGCATCGAAGCGGCCAGCATGCTGCGTGCGGATCGCCTCCAGCACACGGGCCGAGGGCAAGGTGTCGGGCGCCAGGAAGTCGCGGCGCGCCTGGGCCCAGGCTGCCTGATACGCCTCGCCACCTTGGGCTTGGTCCAAGGCTTCGGCCACCGCCATGCCTTCGTCCAGCAAAGCCAAACCCCAATCCCGCAAGCTGATGACTTGACCGCCCCGTTGCAGCATCAGCCCCGGCTCACGCCCACGCGAAGCCGCCATCAGCTGGTTGACCTGCAAGGCACGGATCTCGTCAGGGCTGTCGGGGGGGCTGTCGGACAGCAGCGCGTGCAGCAAGAACACATCCAGCACCCGAGCGGTGTGCGCGTCGATGCCGACGGGCAGGAACGGGTTGATGTCCATGCAGCGCACTTCCACGTACTCCACACCACGCTCGCGCAGGGCATGCAGAGGGCGCTCACCCGAGCGGATCACACGCTTGGGCCGGATGGTGCTGTAAAACTCGTTTTCGATCTGCAGCAGGCTGGTGGCGAGTTGGCGATAGCCGCCCTGCGCGTCACGGATGCCCATCGCCTCGTAAGGCGGATAGGGCACGGTCAAGGCTTCCTGCAGCGAGTGGGCGTAGCCTTCCAGATCGTTGTAGCTGACGCACAGGGCCGACTGCGCATCACTCTGGTAACCGAGTCGCCCCATGCGCAAGGATGTGGCGTAAGGCAGATGCAGGGCATCAGCGCTGAGCGCCTCCAGCCCATGAGGTTGCCCAGCCACAAAGCTGGAGGTCACGGCCGGTGAAGCCCCGAACAGGTACAACAGCAGGAAGGAATGCCGACGGAAATTGCGGATCAGCGCAAAGTAGTCGGCACTGCTCAGCCCTGGAAAAGACCAGTTGTAGTGGATGCCCGAGATCGTCTGCATGCGCGAGCCGTAGCGGTGTGACAGCCCCAGTCGGTACACCCGCTTGGCCTGGCCCACGTTGGAGGTGCCGTAGTAGCCGATGGGGATGTCGGCATCAGGTGGCAAGAGGCCCGGCATGCTCGCCGCCCACATGCACTCGTCCCCCAGCGACTGCAGCACCACACGGTGAATGGTCGTGAGTTCGTTCAGGCAATCTTCGACCCGGTCATGCACGCCCGTCACCAGCTCCAGCTGCGATTCGCTGAAATCGGTGGTGATGTGCGGGTGGGTGAGCGCCGAGCCCAATGCCACGGGATGCGGCGTGCGCGCCAACGTACCGTCCGGCGCGACGCGCAGTCCTTCCTTCTCGATGCCGCGCTTCATGCCGCGCAGGCGTGCAGCATCCAGGGTGCGCAAGCGTTGATGCAAGGTCATACCGGGCAAAACCCACTCCTCTTGACTGGTGCGTGCACCGACAAGGTGCTGCGCAGGGGGCCGATTGTGCGCCAGCCCGGTCACGGCTGCATGACAGTGCTTCTGATGGCCTTGCGGATTCAGGTCAATTCCGCCATCTGCTGGGTGGCGCGATTCGTCAATACCGCAATGTCGCAGAACTCTAGCATCACGGCACTGATCGCATAAAAGAGAGCTGCACATGGCAAGACGCTGGAATGGTTGGGGAGACGAATCGCATCATTTCCCCCTGCGCCCCTCGGGACTGGCGCACGTGCAACGCACCCTCGGAGAGGGCCGCAAGTTGCCGGACGCCGACCTGGCCGCCGTGCTGGCCACGGTGCCGCCGAGTCGGCTGGTCGAGCACCCACTGGTGTCGCGCGACCCCGAGGTGCGGGTGCGACACGCACGGGGGCAAAGCTTGCCCGACTGGTACGCCATGCGCTCAGGTCGCTTTGGCATCTTCCCGGACGGCGTGGCCGAACCCACCACCTCACAGCAAGTGCAGGAGTTGCTGCAATGGGCCGCCCACCAGCAGATCATGGTGATCCCTTACGGCGGCGGCACGTCGGTGGCGGGCCACATCACCCCCCCGCCCTCTGATCGTCCGGTGCTGACCTTGTCGCTGGCCCGAATGAACCAGCTCATCTCGCTCGACCCGGTCAGCCAGATCGCACGCCTGGGTGCCGGCACACCCGGCCCTGAAGTCGAGCGGCAACTGGCCGCACAGGGTTATGTGCTGGGACACTTTCCGCAGTCGTTCGAACTGTCAACGCTCGGCGGCTGGGTGGCCAGTCGCTCGTCCGGGCAACAGTCCATGCGCTATGGCCGCATCGAGCAGTTGTTTGCCGGCGGTCAAGTGGAGACCTTGCGGGGCACGCTGAACATCCCCTCCCTGCCAGCGTCATCGGCCGGCCCGGACCTGCGGGAGATGTTCATGGGCACCGAGGGCCGCATGGGCATCATCACCGAAGTGGATGTGCGGGTGCAGCGCCTGCCGGAGCACGAGTCCTTCCACGTGGCCTTTGCGCCAGACTGGGAAACGGCCTTTCAGCTGGTGCGCAACATGGTGCAAGACAAGGTGCCGCTGTCGATGCTGCGCCTGTCGAACGCCGAAGAAACACGTTCGCACCTGGCCCTGGGGGCCGATGCCTGGCAGGCCAATTTGCTCAACCGCTACACGGCCCTGCGAGGCTACCCCGATGGCAAGTGCATGATCACCATGGGTGTGACGGGCACGCGGCGTCAGGCCCGTTATCTGATCAGCGAGATCAAGCGCCGGGTGCGCGCTGGCGGGGGGCTGTACACCGGCACCTTCATGGGCAAGCGCTGGGAGCATGCGCGCTTTCGCTCGCCCCATCTGCGCCACGGTTTCTGGGAACACGGCTACTCGATCGACACCCTTGAAACGGCCGTGAACTGGTCCAGCGTGACGCAAACCATGCAGCGCGTCGAGCAGGCCATTCAAGACCACTGCGGCGACGGCGAACGCGTTCATGTGTTCACGCACCTCTCGCACATGTACACGCAGGGTTCGAGCATCTACACCACCTACTTCTTCCGCAACTCGGACACCTACGAAGCCACCCAGGCGCGCTGGCAGGCCATGAAAAAAGCGGCCAGCAACGCCATTGCCGACATGGGCGGCACCATCAGCCACCAGCACGGCGTGGGTCGTGACCATGCGCCCTGGTTGCCCGCTGAAAAAGGTCCGCTGGGCATGGCGGCCATCGGGCAGGTGCTGCGCTACTTCGATGCCGAAGAAGTGCTCAACCAAGGCTGTCTGGGGCGTTTCCATGACTGAAGGCATGCCGTCACGCCTGCTTGGGCAGCACCCCACCTTGGCGTCCCTGTCAGACCCGCTGACCGTGTGGGATGTGATCGTGGTGGGTGGCGGCATCACGGGGGCGGGCATCTTGCTGGAAGCCGCCCGGCGCGGCTGGAAGGCCTTGTTGCTGGAACAAAAGGACTTTGCCTGGGGCACCTCCAGCCGCTCCTCCAAGATGGTGCATGGTGGCCTGCGCTACATCGCCCAAGGCGACCTTCGACTCACCCGCCACTCGCTGCAGGAACGCGAGCGCCTGCTGAACGAGCTGCCCGAACTGGTGGTGCGCATGCCCTACCTGTTTCCGGTGCGTGCCGGACGTTTTCCGGGACGTTGGCCTCTGACCCTGATCCTCAAGGTGTACGACGCGCTGGCAGGCATTCGCGACCACCGCTGGATACCCCGAGACGAGTTGCTGACACGCTACCCTCAACTGGGGCACGCCGACCTGCGCGGGGCCATGCACTACACCGACGCCCTCACCGACGACAGCCGCCTGGTGATCCGCGTCCTGCAAGAAGCCATGCTCGAAGGTGCCAGCGCGCGCAATCACACGCTGGTCGAATCGATTGAACGTGACGACACCAGCCCCTTGCACCTGCAAGTCGTGCAGGTGCGCGACCAGATCGACGGCACCCGAACCAGCCTGCAAGCGCGGCACGTTTTCAACGCAACGGGTTTGTGGGCGGACCGGCTGTCGGCCACCCCGCCAGTGATCCGGCCACAACGTGGCACGCACCTGTTTCTGGATGCCGTACGGCTGCCCGTTTCTGACTGTCTGACCTTCATGCACCCTCGCGACGGGCGGCCCGTGTTCGCCTTTCCGTGGAAGGGGCAAACCTGCATCGGCACCACCGACCTCGACCACCAGGGCCAGCTCAACGACGAACCGTTCGCCACGCAGGGCGAAGTCGATTACCTGCTCGAAGCCGTCAACCACCAGATGCCCCAAATGCGCCTGCTCCCCACCGACGTGCAGGCCACCATGGCCGGTGTGCGCCCGATCATTGCATCGGGCAAGGGACGCAACCCGTCCCGCGAACGCCGCGACCATCTGGTGTGGCAGGGCCAGGGGGTGATCTCGGTGTCGGGGGGCAAGCTCACCACCTTTCGGCAGATTGCACTGGACGCCTTGCTGGCGGCCGACCTCATCGACCCGACCGAACACCGCCGGGCGCACCACGACCGCCGCCAACGCTGCTTCCGGCACCAGCCGGGCACGCCCGCCGGGCTGGACCACCCTTTGCAAGGCACGCCGCACGGGGCCGCCTTGCGCGCACAACTGGACTGGATCCTTCAGCACGAAATGGTGGTCAACCTCGACGACCTGCTGCTGCGCCGCCTGCGCGTCGGCACCCTGCAAAACGAGCTGAGCCGCGATCAAACGGATGACATCAGGGCAGCCTGTCAACGCTGGCTAGGTTGGACCGATGCCGTCTGGCACGCACAGTGGACGCGCTACAGCGAGCTGATTGCCACCCACTACCGCCTGCCTGCAGACCTGCCCCGCACCGCACAGGAGGCACCCCATCATGGCTGAACCCGATCTGTTCCTGTCATTGGATCAGGGCACCCAAAGCGTGAGGGCCATGTTGTTTGATGCCCAGGGCCAATTGGTGGCCAAGTCACAGCAGCACATCACGCCCTACTTCTCGAAACAGCCGAACTGGGCTGAACAAAACGGTGAGTACTTCTGGCATCACCTCGGCCTGGCCTGCCAGAAGCTGTGGCAGACCCACCCGCAGTTGCGCGACCGGGTGGCCGCCGTGGCCCTGGCCTGCCAGCGCGCCACCATGATCTGCCTGGACGAACATCGACAACCCGTGCGCCCCGCCATCATCTGGCTGGACTCGCGACGCACCGACCAATACCCGCACCTGCCCTTCTGGATGCGCTGGGGCGCAGCCGCCGTGGGGCTGTCTCACATGCTGTACCAGTTG
>JAGOKC010000139.1 GCA_017994835.1 Aquabacterium sp.
CTCACAAGTAAACCGAATTTCATGGTGCAGTCAATTCTGGTATCAATCAAAACCGGATGTGCGTCGAGGCGTTCAGGCTGGAGCGTGAACCGCGCCAGTCGTCAATCAGGTACTTGGTGAAGGGCAGGTCGCACTTCTCGAAGAACTGTGGCCAGCCGATTCGCTCGATCCAGTCAGACACCCGCTCCCACGAACGTGCGTCCTCTTTGTAGGTGTAAAGGATCTTCTTGACCATGGCAGACACTTCCGGCCAGCGCGGCGGGTTGTTGGGCAGACCCGAGGCGACCATCTTCATGAACGTGGGCTTGCCGCGTGCATTGGAGTTCTTTCCGCCGACCCAGATCGCCAGTTTGCTGTGCTCCGGGTCGTTGATCTGCATCGGAGGGCACGGTGGGTAGCAGGCGCCACAGCACATGCACTTGGTCTCGTCGATTTCCAGCGAAGGCTTGCCATTGACCATGGCCGGGCGGATGGCGGCCACAGGGCAGCGCGCCACCACTGTGGGGCGCTCGCACATGTTGGCCACAAGATCGTGGTTGATCTTGGGCGGCTTGGTGTGCTGGATGACGATGGCGATGTCAGCCTGGCCGCCGCAGTTGATCTCGCAGCAGGAGGTTGACAGGTGCACCCGGTTGGGCATTTCTTCCTTGATGAACTCGGCGTGCAGGTCGTCCATCAGGGCTTTGACGGCGCCTGATGCGTCGGTGCCCGGAATATCGCAATGCAGCCAACCCTGGGTGTGCGCGATGGAGGACACCGAGTTGCCGGTTCCGCCCACGGGAAAACCGTTGCTGGTGAGTGCCTCGATAAGCGGCGCCACTCGACCCGCATCCGACACCATGTATTCGATGTTGCTGCGAATTGTGAAGCGTACATGGCCGTCGGCGTAGGTGTCAGCGATGTCGCACAACTTGCGGATGGTGTACAGGTCCATCTGGCGCTGCGTGCCGGCACGAACTGTCCAGATTTCGTCACCGGTGTGCGAAACGTGATGCAGAACGCCTGGTCTGGGCCGGTCGTGGTATTTCCAGTTGCCATAGTTCTTCAGCATCAGCGGATGCAGGTACTGCTTGCTGTCTGGTACGCCGCTTTCAATGGGGGTGCGCATGGTTGCCATGTTTGTCTTCCTGTTTTCGTCGGAAACTTTGAACGAAATTCAAGCCGCTGCTTTACGGGCGTTGATTTTGGCCACTTCGTCGTCCCAGCCGTCAGTACGAACGTAGGGGTTCGTTCGCGGCGTGGAAACCATATTGGGATCAATTTCCAGACCGATGCCTTCGAGGAAGTTGATCAGGCCAATTCGCTCAATCATTTCGCCGGTCCGCTCATGCTCCAGTGCGTTCTCGGCAAAGAAGTCAATGGATTTCTGGGCAAGCTCGACCAGCGCCTCGTAGTCTTCATCGGTCTTCATGGGCATGAATGGCGTCACCACCGTGCCCATCAGGTCGCCAATCTTGAGGGTGCGCTTGCCACCCATCAGCACCGTCACGCCCTTGTCTGTGCCACTCGCCAGGGCACCGGTCATCACGTTGATGCAGTGCATGCATCGGACACAGTCGGCATTGTTAATCTCCAGCGACTGGGTGTCGTTGAGTGCCACGCTGCTGATCTTCGGTCCGGTGGAGACGTCCTTGGTCTCCTTGAGCATGATGGCCTTGGTCGGGCAGCGGCTCACCACGTCGTTCACCAGTTCGGTCATGCCATGCTTGACAAACCACTTGCGCGCCAGTTTTTCGTCGGTGCGGATGTTGTCACGCCAGGTTCCAATCACCGCCATGTCTGCGCGCTGGATCGAGTTCATACAGTCGTTCGGGCAGCCCGAGAACTTGAACTTGAACTTGTAGGGCAGTGCCGGACGGTGCATGTCGTCCAGGAAGGTATTGACGACCTGGCGGTGCGCCCGGGCTTCGTCGAAGCACGATTGCTCGCAACGCGCCGCGCCGACGCAGGACATGGAGGTGCGCACGGCCGGACCAGCGCCACCCAGGTCAAAGCCCAGTTCGTTGAGTTCGTCAAACGCACCCTGTACGTTGGCGGTGCTGGCGCCCTGAAACATGATGTCGCCGGATTGGCCGTGGAAGGCAATCAGCCCGGAGCCATGCTTTTCCCAGATGTCACACATCTTGCGCAGAACGTCGGTGTTGTAGTGCATGCCGGCAGGGGGCTGCACCCGAAGGGTGTGAAATTCCTTGGAGGCTGGAAACATCTCGGCCACCTCGGAGAAGCGCGGGATCACGCCGCCACCGTAGCCGAAGACCCCGACCGTGCCACCCTTCCAGTAGCCCTTGCGGGTCTTGTAGGAGTGCTCGAGCTGACCCATCAGGTCGGTCATGTAGTCGTTGTCCTTCGCCAGCCGCTTCAGGCCAGTGACAAAACTGGGCCACGGACCGCTCTCCAACTGGTCAAGCATCGGGGTATCGTGCTGTTTCTTGCTCATGAAGTGTCTCCTGTCAGAAGGCAACCCGGGGCGGGTCGATCGGTGAATGGGCTGGCTGACGCCCGCTTCTTCCGGCAGGTGTACTGTCAACACTGGAGCGAATATTACGGTTGGGCCGGTGAGCTGCGCTATCACCCTCGTTGAGTATCGAGTGCTACCCATTGGGGCTATATCACCCCACCCGACCCGGTTATAGACGGCGTACCCCGCGACTGCGCTAAATAGCGACTTGGAAAGCCGCGCTTGTCAGGCAGGCCGGGTTTTGCGACCCTGGCCCTGACGGTTGTGTGGCAATGAAGCAGGCAGACTGAATGACGACCATTACACCGATCGAAAAGATGACCAGCCCCTTGGGACGCCAGGTCATCGAACTGCAGCAACTCGACCATGCCGGCGGCGGCATGAGCCTGCTGCGTACGCGCATTCGGGAGGGCAGTCGCTTCACGGTGTTCGAGATTGACCCTCAGACCGCTCTCCAATGGGGCGAGGCCTTGGTGCGTTGGGCCCGAGCCCAGCCCACGACGGCAGTTCAAGCGGGGGATCCTGCATGACGGCGCGGATGGTTGTCGACGATTTGACCACCGACGCAGTGTTCCCCCTGGAAGGACAGGCCTTGCCGCGCGAGCATGCGCAGGCCTTGCAGCAGGCCTTGTGCGCGATCTTGCCTTGGCTGGATTCAGACCCCGTGGCTGGCATCCATCCCGTCAAGCTGGTGCCGGGCAGCGCTATGCCGGCCTTGCTATCAAGGCGGGCGCGCCTGTTGCTTCGCGTCGCGTCGCGGCGGATGGATGAACTGGTGGCGCTGGCCGGACTTGAACTCAAAGTAGCGGGGCAAACCCTGCGCCTGGGGGTGCCGCACCGGCACGACCTGCAGCCCCACAGCACTCTGTACGCCTACAGGGTGGCTGCGGACAGTGCCGATGAGGTCACGTTCATGGCCGCTGTGGCTGCCGAACTGGCACAAATGG
>JAGOKC010000140.1 GCA_017994835.1 Aquabacterium sp.
GCGTCATCCTGCTGATCGCCATTCCGCTGACCTTGCAGACCTATGGCATCTTCGCCATCAGCTACCTGGCCGCGCGCTGGATGAAGCTGCCGCACAACGTGGGCGGCCCCGCCTGCCTGATCGGCACTTCCAACTTCTTCGAGCTGGCCGTGGCCGTGGCCATCTCGCTGTTTGGCCTCAACTCGGGCGCCGCGCTGGCGACCGTGGTGGGCGTGCTGGTGGAAGTGCCGGTGATGCTCACCCTGGTCGCCATGGTCAACCGAAGCAAAAACTGGTACGAACAAGGCATTGAGGCGCGCTGAGGGGCGTGCTTGCCAGGGCACGGGCAAACCCTGAAAGATCGGCAGGATGTCCGATTTTGGATGCTCATCACGCGCCCGACGGGTGAGTCTGCAACACAAACGTCCGCGATTCTGGCATTCTGGAGTTCCTGCCGCTCCAACTCCGCCATGTCTGCCGCATCACGCATCAGCCTGATCTACCTGCTGTTGGCCAGCGCCTGGATTTGGTTGTCGGATTCGTTCGTGCACCTGCTCCCCTGGCCTCAGAGCTGGGAATTCCAAGTCCAGTCTTTCAAAGGCGAGCTCTTTGTTGTGCTCACCGGGGCCTTGTTGTTTTGGTTGATCCGCAAGGAAGAGCATCGGCAACACGATCTGCAGGCGGAGCTGCGTGAGACCCGCACCAGACTCGAACACATCGTGGATGCCAGCACAGCAGTGGTGTATGCATTCGAGCAAAAAAGCGCCGACGCCAAACTCTCGCTGTGCTACATCAGCGCCAACATCGAGCGGTTGAGCGGCTACCTGCCCGACTACCTCTACAAAAACCAGGCCATCTACTGGGAGCGCCTGCACCCCGATGATCAACGTTTGGTGAAATCTGCCATCAAACGTGCCATTCAAGAAGTTTCAGGCTTCACGCTGCAGTACCGTTGGCTGCACAAAGATGGCCGTTACCGCTGGATCGAAGATCGCTCCAGCGCCAGTCGCAACCCGCAAACAGGCTTGATCGAGCTGGCAGGCAACTGGCGTGACATCACCCAGATGAAGCAGGATCAGCTCACGCTGGAGGTTGCTGAAGAGCGCTGGCGCTTTGCGATTGACGGCAGCAACCTGGGCCTTTGGGACTGGAACGTGCCCGAGGGCACAGCGTTTTTCTCGGCCCGTTGGAAAAGCATGCTCGGGTTCGATGAAAACGAGATTGGCAACCAGGTATCGGAATGGTCCTTGCGCGTGCATCCGGATGACCTGCCCGCCGTTAATGCTGCCGTCCAGTCGATGCTGACCACCCCGCAGGAGTTGCATGCGCATGAAGTGCGCCTGCGCTGCAAGAACGGCGACTACAAGTGGACCCTGACCCAAGGCAAGGTGGTGGAACGCAACGAGCGTGGTGAACCCATCCGCGTGATTGGCACCCAAACCGATCTGACTGACATCAAGCAGCGTGAGGCGGCCCTCGACCTGCACGCGGGCGTGTTCATGAACAACATGGAGGGTATCGTGATCTGCGATGCCAACGTGCGGATCAAATCGGTCAATCAGGCCTTCACCGACATCACGGGCTACCCGGCCGAAGAAGCCATCGGACAGCCCCCGTCCATCCTCAATTCGGGTCGCCAGGATGCGGCCTTCTACAAGGAGATGTGGCGACAGATCAAGGAGAACGGGCGCTGGCAAGGCGAAATCTGGAACCGCCGCAAGAACGGCGAGATTTTTGCCGAGTGGCTGACCATCAACGTGGACCACGCTTCGGATGGCAGCGTGCGGCATTACTACGCCATCTTCAGCGACATCACCCAGCGCAAGGCGGCCGAGGAAAAAATCCGGCACATCATCCAGCACGACACCTTGACCAACCTGCCCAACCAGTCCTTGCTGCGCGACCGCTTGGGGCTGGCCCTGGCGCATGCCAAGCGCAGTCAAGAAGCGCTGGCCGTGTTGTTCATGGACATGGACCGCTTCAAGCTCATCAACGACTCGCTGGGGCCGACAGCGGGTGACGCCTTGCTGGTGGAGGTTGCGCAGCGACTCAAAAATTCGGTGCGACAGCAAGACACGGTGTCACGCCAAGGTGGCGACGAATTCACGCTGCTGCTGCCAGAGGTGGATGCGGGAGCTGCCGCGCACGTGGCACAAAAGCTGTTGAAGTGCCTGTCAGAGCCGTACCAGATCTCTGGGCAACAACTGGTGGTGTCACCCTCCATCGGGATTGCCGTGTACCCCACCGACGGGCAAGAGGTGGACACCCTGCTGCAGGCCAGCGACATGGCCATGTACCGCGCCAAGAGCGATGGTGGCAATGCCTTCCGCTTCCATACGGCTGACATGCAGCAACAGGTCAACAAGACCTTGCGCGTGGAAAATGATTTGCGCAAGGCCTTGCGTGACAACGAGTTGCTGCTGCACTACCAGCCGCAGATTTCGTTCACCACGGGCCGGGTGGTGGGTTGCGAGGCCTTGGTGCGCTGGCAGCACCCCGAGCTGGGTTTGGTGCCACCCGGTGATTTCATTCCAGTGGCCGAAGACAGCGGCCTGATCGTGCCAATCGGCGACTGGGTGCTGCGCACAGCGACCCAGCAATGCCGGACCTGGCAAAAGGCCGGACTGACCGATCTGGTGATGGCCATCAACGTCTCGACAGTTCAGTTCAGACAAGAGGACTTCGCCCAATCCGTTCAAAACGCACTGGAAGCCGCAGGCCTGGAGGCACGTTTCCTGGAGGTTGAGATCACCGAGAGCGTGATGGCCGACAACCCGGAACGCGCGATTCGCACCATCCGTCAACTTCACGACCTGGGTGTGCAGTTGTCGATTGACGACTTCGGCACGGGCTACTCATCGTTCTCCTACCTCAAGCGGTTCAAGATTCACAAGATCAAGATTGACCAAAGTTTCATACGCGACCTGCACACTGAAGGCAACAGCGCCTCCATTGCAGAGGCCATCATCTCGATGGGACACAGCCTGGGACTGTCGGTGATTGCCGAAGGGGTGGAAACCGCCAATCACGCACAGTGGCTGGCTGCGCACCGTTGCGACGAAGCGCAAGGCTACCTCTATGCCAGGCCCATGCCGGCACTTCAGTTCGTGGCCTGGATTGGCAGCCCCGTGGCCACCGAAGGGGCCATCATGGCAACGACAAATTGAGGCGGCCGGGTTGCACCGTGTCAGCAGCAGGCTCCTGAAGCGCTGTCTTGTGCCACGGTGTCGAAGGGAATGGCACTGCCGCATCCTTCAAACAGACCAAAGTGCCGTTCGAAGTTGCCAATGAAATCGAAGTGCGTCGCATGGCGGGAGTCATGCAACATGCGCCAGGTGTTGCCACACACCGCAAAGACCTTGCCGGTCTCAATGGCGTGGTGCTTGTCCAGGTCAAAGCGGTCAGGGTGGTGGGCAATGCTGCC
>JAGOKC010000141.1 GCA_017994835.1 Aquabacterium sp.
GTGCGGGCAAGGGCAAAAATGCCGGTGAACAGGTTGACCGGAATGCCAATGGCGCGCTGCACGATACCGGAGTAGAAGTCGACGTTCGGGTAGAGCTTGCGCGAGACGAAGTATTCGTCTTCCAGGGCAATTTTTTCGAGTTCCTTGGCCAGTTTGAACAGCGGGTCGTTCTCCAGGCCCAGTTCGGCCAGAACCTCGTTGCAGGTTTCCTGCATGAGCTTTGCGCGCGGGTCGTAGTTCTTGTACACGCGGTGGCCAAAGCCCATCAGCTTCACGCCGGAGTTCTTGTCCTTGACCTGTTCCATGAACTGGCCGACCTTGGACACGCCGCCCTGGCGCTGGATGTCTTCCAGCATGTTCAGGCAGGCTTCGTTGGCACCTCCGTGCGCGGGGCCCCACAGGCAGGCCACGCCGGCTGCGATAGCGGCAAACGGGTTGGTGCCGGACGAGCCGCACAGACGCACCGTCGAGGTGGATGCGTTCTGCTCGTGGTCCGCATGCAGGATGAAGATCCGGTCCATCGCCCGCTCGATGACCGGGTTGACCACATAGTCCTCGCACGGTGTGCCGAACATCATGCGCAGGAAGTTCCCGGCGTAACTCAGGTCGTTCTTCGGGTACATGAAAGGCTGGCCGATGCCGTACTTGTAGGCCATGGCCACAAGCGTGGGCATCTTGGCGATCAGGCGAATCGCCGCAACGTCGCGGTGCTCGGCGTTGTTGATGTCCGTGCTGTCATGGTAGAAGGCCGACAGTGCGCCGACCAAGCCCGTGAGTACGGCCATCGGGTGGGCGTCCCGGCGGAAGCCACGCAGGAAAAACTGCATCTGCTCGTTGACCATGGTGTGGTTGATCACGAGCTTGTGGAAGTCCTTGCGCTCCTTGTCATTGGGCAATTCGCCCTTGAGTAGCAGATAGCAGGTGTCCAGGTAATCGCAGCTGGTGGCCAGTTGTTCGATCGGGTATCCACGGTACAGCAACTCACCTTTGTCGCCATCGATGTAGGTGATGGCCGACTGGCACGATGCCGTCGACAGGAAGCCGGGGTCATAGGTGAACATCCCCGTCTGTGCATACAGCTTTCGGATATCGATGACGTCCGGACCAATGTTGCCCTGGTACACAGGCAGATCAACGCTGGGGCTGCCGTTGCTGAACGACAAGGTGGCTTTGTTATCAGAAAGTTTCATTTTGGTTCCTTGATTGTCTTGCCCATCAACCGGCGAGTTACTCTCGGGCGCCAACACGCCCGCCACGCAACATCCCCAGCACTTCGCTCATTTCCATTGTAGTAATGTCAACCCCGGGTTCCTTGCGCCAGAGCAACAAGTCCAACAGGTCGTTGTCTGCCAACTCCATCAAAGCATGCAATCCCCGTGCCTGTCCCACCGTCAGACTGCCGGCATATCGCTCAAAAAACTTCTCGATCAGCAAGTCGTTCTCCAGCAGGCCACGCCGGCACCGCCAGCGCAGCTTGCTCAGGTCCCGCTCGTCGAGCAACTCGCCGGGCGCCCCTTGAGGGAGAAAGGCGTCGCTCATCGATCGGTTCCGTCAGACGGCCCGCAGGACCATCATTTCCTTGATTTTTCCAATGGCACGCGTCGGGTTCAAACCCTTGGGGCAGACATCGACACAGTTCATGATCGTGTGGCACCGGAACAGGCGGTAGGGGTCTTCGAGGTTATCCAGGCGCTCGCCAGTGGCCTGATCGCGGCTATCGGCCAGGAAGCGGTAGGCCTGCAACAGACCGGCCGGCCCAACGAACTTGTCGGGGTTCCACCAGAAGCTCGGGCAACTTGTGGAGCAACTCGCGCACAGGATGCATTCGTAAAGGCCGTTGAGCTCTTCGCGCTCCTCGGGGCTTTGCAGCCGCTCCTTCTCCGGTGGCACGTTGTCGTTGATCAAGTACGGCTTGATCGAGTTGTACTGCTTGAAGAACTGCGTCATGTCCACGATCAGGTCGCGGATCACGGGCAGACCCGGCAAGGGCTTGAGCACGATGGCGCCCTTGAGCGTGTTCATGTTGGTCAGGCAGGCCAGACCGTTCTTGCCGTTGATGTTCATGGCGTCCGATCCGCAGACGCCTTCGCGGCACGAACGACGGAATGAGATCGTCGGGTCCATGGCCTTGAGTTTCATCAAGGCGTCCAGCAACATGCGCTCGTTGCCGTCGAGTTCAACCTCGATGGTCTGCATGTAGGGCTTGGTGTCCTTGTCCGGGTCGTAGCGGTAGATCTGGAATGTGCGTTTTTGCATGGATCTTCTCGTGTGAGGCTGCGGGTTAGAACGTCCGGACCTTGGGCGGCACGCTGTCCACCGTCAGAGGCTTGAGATTGACAGGCTTGTAGGTCAGGCTGTTGCTGGCGCTGTGCCACAGGGTGTGTTTCATCCAGTTGGCGTCGTCACGACCCAGCGGCGACACGGCATCGTCGGCCGGTCGTTCGTAGTCATTGACGGTGTGGGCGCCACGGCATTCGTGCCGCGCCGCCGCGGACACCATGGTTGCCTGCGCGGCCTCGATCAGGTTTTCCACTTCGAGTGCCTCGATGCGGGCGGTGTTGAAAACACGTGATTTGTCCTTCAGCCCGATCGCCTTCACGCGATCAGCGATGACAGCGATCTTCTTGACACCTTCATCCATGCTGGCCTGCGTGCGGAACACGCCGGCGTGCAACTGCATGGAGGCGCGCAAATCGTTGGCGACATCCTGAGCGTACTCGCCGCTGCCGTCGGCTTCCAGGCGGTTCAGCCGCTCCAGGGTGCGGTCGGCGGCGTCAGCGGGCAGCGCCTTGTGTGCCTTGCTCCGGGAAGCAAACTCGACAATGTGGTTGCCGGCGGCGCGGCCGAACACCAGCAGGTCAAGCAGGGAGTTCGTGCCGAGGCGGTTGGCACCGTGCACGCTGACACAGGAGCACTCTCCGACGGCATAGAGCCCGTTGACCACTTCGCTCTTGTTGTCAGCATTTTGCGTGACCACCTGACCATTGATGTTGGTCGGAATGCCGCCCATCTGGTAATGGATGGTGGGCACCACCGGAATCGGCTCGCGGGTGATGTCGACGTTGGCGAAGTTCACGCCGATCTCGTAGACCGAGGGCAGCCGCTTGTGGATGGTTTCAGCGCCCAGATGGTCCAGCTTGAGCAGGATGTGATCCTTGTTGGGGCCGCAGCCCCGGCCTTCCTTGATTTCCTGGTCCATGCAGCGAGACACGAAGTCGCGCGGGGCCAGATCCTTCAGAGTGGGCGCGTAGCGTTCCATGAAGCGTTCGCCATTGCTGTTCAGAAGGATGGCACCTTCGCCACGGCAGCCTTCGGTCAGCAGCACGCCGGCGCCATGAACGCCCGTCGGGTGGAACTGCCAGAACTCCATGTCCTGCAGCGGAATGCCAGC
>JAGOKC010000142.1 GCA_017994835.1 Aquabacterium sp.
GGCTTGAGCGGCATCCAGCGCGTGTTCGCGCACATGTTCGACACCGTGAAGAACCCGCGCTTCGTGGTGCACCACACGATGACCGAGGGCACACACGCCTGGCTGACCTGGGACTTTCTCATCGACCGCCCTGCGGGCACACTCACCGTGCACGGTGCCACGCAACTCACCTTCGCGCCCGATGGCCGCGTCAGCCTGCACCGCGACTACTGGGACACCGCCGAAGAGCTGTACGCCAAACTCCCGCTCATCGGGACCCTGGTGCGATGGCTGACCCGCAAGCTCTCGGCCACCGCGTGACACAACAAAACGGCAAGCCGACGAGATGGTCAACCGATCACCTGGCCAACGAGGTCAAGCTGTGGGCACAATACAGCGCTGATCCCTCACTCGCAAAGCACGCCCATGCAGTTGACTCCCTGGACTCACACCGGCCATGAAGGCTTTGCCCTGCGCGGCTGGCACAGTACCCCCAGTGGCAAACCATTGATCCATTTCCTGCACGGCAACGGGCTTTGCGGTCGCACCTACGAGCCCATGCTGCAGCACCTGTCACACGACTTTGACCTGTGGTTGTGCGACATCCAGGGCCACGGCGACAGCGACCACGGTGGCCGCTTTGTGGGCTGGAACCGCAATGCCGAACTGGCCGTGGAAGCCTTCAAAACCC
This sequence comes from Aquabacterium sp., assembly GCA_017994835.1. Classification (GTDB taxonomy): domain Bacteria; phylum Pseudomonadota; class Gammaproteobacteria; order Burkholderiales; family Burkholderiaceae_C; genus Aquabacterium. Next base: position 671 of record JAGOKC010000142.1, read on the forward strand.
AGGGGCATGCCCTCTTTGCCAACGTGCCTCACTTGGGTCTGGGCCACAGCCTGGGCGGCATCCTGACCGGCATGACCATGGGCATGCACCAACGGCTGTTTCACCGCACTGTCTTGCTCGACCCGGTGCTGTTCTCCCCCGCCATGATGTTGGGGGCCACCCTGGCCACCCTGACCGGCGTGGCCCGCTTGTCACCCATGGCCCGCAGCGCACGCAACCGCCGCCACCATTGGCCCAGCCGTGACGAAGCCTTCGAGCAACTGCGCCACCGTGGCGTTTACAAGACCTGGACGGCCGAAGCGCTGCACGCCTTCGTGCGCCACGCCCTGAAGGATGCGCCCGATGGCGGCGTCGAGCTGAAATGCCAACCCTCGCGCGAAGCCGAAGTGTTCGCCTCAGCACCCGAACGGCTGTGGACCCTGCTGGGCCGCATCCAGGCTCCCACCCTGGTCCTGCACGCCACTCACACCTTTCCCTTTGTGGCCGAAGGCGCGGCCCGCCTGCAAAGCGTCAACCCACACGTGCAGACGCAACAGGTCAACGGCACGCACTGCTTTATGCAAGAACAACCGGCCAATACGGCCGCCCTGATCAAGTCGTTTCTGCAGACGACCTGAGAGGCTCGGTGGGCACCGGCTCCACCGTCATGCCGGGCAAGCGCCCCGCCAGAATCTTGTAGGTGTCCTTGTCGAAGGTGGGCCGCCCCTGTTCCAGCAGCGCCTGCACCTCGTCCGCCGTGCGCGCTGTGCCCAGGTAGCACCACGCGTCCAGCACATGCCAGGCATCGCCCTCGCGCACTTGCACGGGTCCGCCATAGGGCCACACCTGCACCTGCCAGTCTGACAGCACCGTGCGCAAGCGGGCCGAATGCCGGCCCCATGACTCCGCCCCCACACACGCCCCACTGCAGCGGTGCAACTGGTAGGCAAAGCAGGGCCGCCCCGCCGGGGTCTTCTCCAGGCCCAAGGTGGCCAGACACAGCTGCGAAGTCTCGGCAATTTCGCGCAGGGTCTTGAGCGCATCGCGCTGGCTGCCAAACAGCCCGTACACCGCATCCTGCCGTCCCCAGTCCAGGTCGCGCGCCCAGGCCAGCTCGGGCAGGTAGCCACCCTCCCCATCGCGCTCGGTGGGGAGCAGACGCCAGGTGCACAGCTCGTCGCTGCGGCGCAAACGCCGGTTGTGGATGGGCTGCCAGCGCTTGATCAACTGCGCCTCCAGCAGCAGCGCGCCCATCTCGCCGGGCGTCTCGGTCCATTCCAGACGCCGGATCTGCTGCGCCAGGCTCATCTCCTTGGCCAGCCGGTGGTCGGCCGCAAAGTGCGACAACACGCGCTGGCGCAGCTTGTTGGCCTTGCCGATGTACAGCGGCACGGCACCCTCGCCGTAGAACAGATAGACGCCATGACGCTCGGGCAACTCGTCCAGCACCGCGCGGTCGAGGTGCGTGGGCCAGCTGCTGTGTCCGGTCAGGACGCCCACGGCCTCCTGCAATTGCGAGGCCGGCATCTGCTGCTGCAGGATCTGCCAGAACTGCCACAGCACCGCCGCATCGGCCAGCGCCCGATGGCGGGCGGGCATGTGCAATTGATGGCGCTCGATCAAGGCATCCAGGCTGTGCTTGCTGAATTGCGGAAACAGCTTGCGCGACAGCTTCACCGTGCACAGCACCGTGGCCTTGAAGTCCACCCCCACACGCTTGAACTCGTTCTTCAAAAAACCGTAGTCGAAGCGAGCGTTGTGGGCCACGAACAGGCGTCCATGCAGGCGCATCAGCACCTCTTCGGCCAGCTCCTCGAACGTGGGCGCATCGGCCACCATCGCATCGCTGATGCCGGTCAGGTTCTGGATGAAGGGCGGGATCGAGGTCTGCGGATTGACCAGGCTCGACCACTCTCGCACCTCGCCCTCTTCATTGACCTCGACGATGCCGATCTCGGTGATGCGGTCCACCGTGCCGGTGGCACCGGTGGTTTCCAGGTCCACAAAGACCATGGGCTCAAACAATTTCTCAGGCATCAGATGGACATCGAACAAAGTCAGGCCGCATTCCCGGCAGGATCAGACCAAAATACCCCCGTCAGCAATTCAGCCAGGCGCTCAGGGCCCATGCGGAAACCACAGGCCTGCGGATGCCCCCCACCGCCCATGGCCTCGGCCAGCGGAATGGCATTGAACGTGGGCACGGCACGCAAGCCGACCTTGACCGTGCCGTCTTTCGACACGCTCCACAGCAGGGCAAAGCTGCCGCACCCGGCCGACAGCATGTTGCCCACCTCGCTGGTGAACGCGCCGGGGCAGTTGACCATCACACCGGCCTGGCCATTGAAGGTGATGGGTGCAGCACCCTCGGCAATGTCACGGCACAGGCTGAGGAACTTCTCGTTCATGGCGCAGCCACGCTGCCCGAACTCGGCCACCTGCTCCGGCGTGAACGCCGCAATCTCGGCCCAGCGCGGGAACTCATTGGGCTCCAGATCCAGCGCCGACAAGAAGGGGGCGCTTTCCGGAAAGGCCCAATGCCACAGGTCACGGTCCTGCACATAGCGGATCAGGTCGGGCACGGGCTGCTCGGGGAAGAAGAACTTCCACGACAGCATCGCCCCCGACTGGCTCATGTCGAAATGCACGGCCCCGCAGCGGCACTGGAAACGCCCCAGCTTGTCGGCCGCGCTCTGGTGGTGATCGAGCAGCACCAGCTTGGCGGCCCGCTCGTCGAT
>JAGOKC010000006.1 GCA_017994835.1 Aquabacterium sp.
CGTCGTACAGCAGCAACGAGACGCCGTACACCTACCAGATCTACGAACCGCTCTACGGCTACCACTACCTCAAGCGTCCCTACACGCTGGTGCCCAAGACGGCGGCCGCCGTGGTGCAGCCGCGTTACCTGGGCAGCAAGGGGCAGGTCCTGCCTGACTCGGCACCTGCGGCTCAGATCGTGGAGAGCGTTTACGACATCCCGATCAAGCGTGGCGTGCTGTTTGCGCCTCACCCGGCCTTTGCCAGGAATGCGCAGGGCGAGTACCTCTACCACCGGCTGGCGGCCGACCAGGTCGCCGACAAGCGCAGCCCGTGGGCGTTTGGCCAGACTGGCACGCGCGAACTCACGGCCGACGATTTTGTCTACGCCCTCAAACGCCACGCTACCACCCGCACCGCAGCGCCGGTGTTCGGCATCTTCTCGGAATACGTGGTGGGCCTGGCCGACTACGGCAAGCTCATCCGCGCTGAAGACCAGAAGCTGCGCGCCAGTGTGCCGCCCACCAGTAAGGACAAGCCCTTTCTGGACTTCCGTCGCTGGCCCCTGGCCGGTGCCCAGGCGCTCGACTCGCACACGCTGCGCATCCGTATCCACGGCAAGTACCCGCAGTGGAAGTACTGGATGGCGATGAGCTTTCTGGCGCCCATTCCTTGGGAGGCCGATGCCTTCTATGCCCAACCCGGCATGGCCGGCAATGGCCTGTCGCTCAACAGCTGGCCGGTGGGCACGGGCCCGTACATGATGGCCGAGTTCGTGCAAGACCGCCGGCACGTGATGAAGCGCAACCCCAACTACCGGGGCGAGCTGTACCCCTGCGAGGGCACGCCGCAGGATAAGGCCGAAGGTCGCTTGAAAGACTGTGGCCAAAAGACGCCGTTCATCGACACCCTGGTCTTCAACATCGAAAAAGAAGCCGTGCCGCAGGACGCCAAGTTCCGCCAGGGCTATTTAGATGTGCCCGAGTTCGATCAGATGAGCTATGGCAACGCCTACAAGATCCAGATGGAAGACTCGCCGAACTTCCACAAGGAGTTCACCGACAAGGGCATCGTCCTGTCGCGCACGGTGGACCTGTCCAGCCGTTACATGGGCTTCAACTGGCTAGACCCAGTGGTGGGCAAGGGCGACACGCCTGAGCAGCAGGTGCGCAACCGCAAGCTGCGGCAGGCCTTGTCGATTGCCATCGACTGGGATGAGTTCAACCGCATCTTCCCCAAGGCAGCCGGTGAAGTGGCGCAGGGGCCACTGCCGGGTGGGGTGTTCGGTTCGCGCCATGGCTCGGCCGAGGGTTTGAACGCGATCACCCACCGCTGGGTCAATGGCCAGGCGGTGCGCCGGCCCATTGAAGACGCCAAGAAGCTGCTGGCCGAAGCAGGCTACCCCGACGGGCGTGATGCCCGCTCTGGCAAGCCTCTGGTACTCAACTATGACGTGGGTGCCGCGAACACCCCTGACAGCAAAGCCAACCTGGACTGGACCGCCAAGCAGTTTGCCAAGCTGGGCATTCAGCTGGAGATTCGCGCCACCGACTACAACCAGTTCCAGGACAAGGTGCGCCGCGGCAAGCACCAGATCTTCACCTGGGGCTGGCTGGCCGACTATCCGGATGCCGAGAACTTCCTTTTCCTGCTCTACGGGCCCGGAGCCAAGTCGGTGCATGACGGTGAGAACGCGGCCAATTACCAGAATGCCGAGTACGACCGCCTCTACAGCACCTTGCGTTTCATGGACGACGGCTCGGCCAAGCAGGCCGTGATCGACCAGATGGTGCGCATCCTGCAAGAAGACGCGCCCTGGTCCTGGGGCTACTTCCCTTACTCATCGGGGGCGTATCACCGCTGGGTGCGCAACGGCAAGCCCAGCATCATGGTGCGTGATCAGGCCCAGTACTACCGCCTCGACACCGCCGAGCGCAGCCGTAGCCTGCAGAACTGGAACCACCCGGTTTACTGGCCAATCCTGGCCGTGTTGGCGGTGTTGGCGGCCATGGCCTGGGGAGCCGTCAAGATTTTGCGGGCACGCGATCAGCAGACGGCTTTGCCGCGCCCCGTTCCTTCGTCACAGAGAGGTCGGTGATGCTGCAGTACATCCTTCGCCGCCTGGGGTATGGCCTGGTCATCCTGATCGGGGTGAACCTCATCACCTTCCTGCTGTTTTTCACCGTCAACACGCCCGACGATATGGCGCGCCTGAACATTGGCGGCAAGCGGGTCACGCCTGACCAGATCGAGAAGTGGAAAGTGGAGCGGGGCTATGACAAGCCCATGCTCTTCAACGATCAGGCTCAGGGCACCGACAAGCTCACCCAGACCGTGTTCTGGGAGCGTTCGGTCTCGCTGTTTGTCTTTGATTTTGGCCGCGCCGACAACGCCAGCGGCGGCGACATTGGCTACCAGATCGCGCAGCGGATGGGCGTGAGCCTGAGGCTGACGGTGCCGATCTTCGTGCTCGGCTTGCTGGCCAGCGTCATCTTTGCCCTGTGGCTGGTGATGTTCCGAGGCACCCGCGTTGACTTCTGGGGCGTGGTGGCCTGTGTGGTCATGATGTCGATCTCCAGCTTGTTCTACATCATCGTCGGCCAGTATCTGTTCTCGCGGGTGGCCAGGCTGGCCCCCATCTCGGGCTATGCCGGTGGGCTGGACGCCGTGCGCTTCCTGATCTTGCCCATCTGCCTGATGCTGGTGGCTTCGTTGGCGGGGCAGGCGCGCTTCTTCCGCACCCTTTTCCTCGAAGAGGCGGGCAAGGACTATGTGCGCACCGCGCGCGCCAAGGGTCTGGCAGAAACCGCGGTGATGGGCCGCCACGTGCTGCGCAACGCCATGCTGCCCATCATCACCAGTTCGGGCAGTGCCTTGCCGGGGCTGTTCATGGGTGGACTGCTGACCGAGAGCTTCTTCGGCATTCCGGGCCTGGGTTCGTACACGATTGACGCCATTGCCAGCCAGGATTTCGCCATCGTGCGGGCCATGGTGTTCTTAGGCTCGGTGCTCTACATCGTCTCCAACATCCTGATCGACGTGGCCTACACCCTGGCCGACCCGCGCGTGCGGATGCAGTGAGGACGCCCTGACATGGATCTGCCTTTCAAGTTTGTGACGCTGTGGACCGATGTGGTCCTGTGGGTGATGCTGCTCGGCATGGGCGTGTACGTGCGACAGGTGCGACGGGACGCTGCGCTGCGCGCCACCTGGCGGCGCGTGTTCGTCACACCGTCGGCCATGGCGTCGGCGGTGCTGCTGGGCCTGATGCTGCTGATGACCCTGGCAGACAGCGTGCATTTCCGGCGCGCCCTGCCCGATGTGGCCGGGGGCGTGCGGGCCTTCGATACCCGCACCGAGTCCGTGCTGGACATCGGACTGGCCAAGCTGATCGCCAGCCGCGAAAACAGCTACTCGCAGCCCTTGGCCACTCACGGCTTCAGCAAGGAATCCGTGCCGCCACAGGCGGATGCCAAACCTGTGCTGGATGAGCACGGTGTCCCCACCTTGCCCGCGCGCGCCTACCCGCGTTTGCGGCATGGCGGCGCAGGCCTGGCCGATGCCGAGCGTGACTGGGCTGGCGACATCGCGGTGCGCCTGGCATGGGGCAGCCTGGGTGGTGCGGCCGTGAGCCTGCTGCTGTGGTTGCTGGTGCGCCCGGCGCGCGCCACAACCACGACGACGCAACCCCTGGCATGGCGCGCCGCCTGGATCACAGCCTCGGTGATGGCCGTGCTGGTGGGGTGGGGCGTGGCGCTCAGCTGGGGGCAGGGCTACCACGTCTTCGGCACCGATCGCACCGGCAATGATGTGCTGTACATGACGCTCAAGAGCGTGCGCACGGCCTTCGTCATCGGCAGCCTGGCCACGATTGCCACCTTGCCGTTCGCGCTGGTGTTTGGCATTGCGGCGGGCTATTTCAAGGGCTGGGTCGATGATGTCATTCAGTACATCTATACGGTGCTCTCGTCGGTGCCCAACATCCTGCTGATCGCCGCGTGCGTGCTGATGGTGCAGGTCTTCCTGGACAAGCACCCTGAACTGTTCGAGACCGGGCTGGAGCGCGCCGACCTCAAAATCTTCCTGCTTTGCCTGATCCTGGGCCTGACCGGCTGGGCTGGCCTGTGCCGTTTGCTGCGGGCCGAGACGCTCAAGCTGCGTGAGCTGGAATACGTTCAGGCAGCCACCGCCTTCGGGGTGAGCCACAGGCGCATCATGCAGCGCCACGTCTTGCCCAATGTCATGCACCTGGTGCTGATCACCACGGTGCTGGAATTTTCCGGCCTGATCCTCTACGAGGCGGTGCTGTCCTACGTGGGCGTCGGGGTTGATCCCTCCATGAACAGCTTTGGCAGCATGATCAACCAGGCGCGGGTCGAGATGTCCCGTGACCCCATCGTCTGGTGGTCCTTCCTGGCCGCGTTCGTGTTCATGGTGGCCATCGTGCTGTCGGCCAACCTGTTTGCCGATGCCGTGCGCGATGCCTTCGATCCGCGCGCCCGTGTCTATCGCGCCCGCCCCCGTGCGGCCGTTCACCCAGCCTGAGGTTCCGATGCTGCAGACCCATGACCTTCATGTCACGCTGGACGCCGAAGCGGGCCTGGTGCGCGCGCTCGATGGCCTGAGCCTGACGCTGGAGCGCGGCGAAACCTTCGCCCTGGTCGGGGAGTCTGGTTGCGGCAAGAGCATGACCGCCCTGGCGCTGATGCGCCTCCTGCCCGACAACGGTCGCATCGAGCAGGGGAGTGTCGATCTGGGCACCGACGTGCCCGACGGCAAGCCCACCGAGCTGCTCTACCTGCCGGAGTGCGAGATGCGCCGCATCCGTGGCGGGCACGTCGGCATCATTTTTCAGGAGCCCGCCACCAGCCTCAACCCGGTGATGCGGGTGGGCGACCAGATCGTCGAGGCCATCGAGGCGCACACCAGCCTGCGTGGGGTGGCGGCGCGGCGCAAAGCCGTGGACTGGCTGCGCCGTGTGGGCATCCCCGAGCCCGAACGTCGCATCGACAGCTACCCCTTCGAGATGAGCGGGGGGCAGAAACAACGCGTCATGATTGCCATGACGCTGGCCGCCGAGCCCCGTTACCTGATTGCCGACGAACCGACCACCGCGCTGGACGTGACCATCCAGAAGCAGGTGCTGGACCTGCTCAAGGCCTTGCAGCAGGAGCGCCAACTGGGGCTGCTGCTGATCACACACGACCTGGGTGTGGTGGCCGACATGGCCCACCGGGTGGCCTTGATGTATGCCGGGCAGATCATCGAAGAGGCGCCGGCCGCCACGTTCTTTGCACAACCTCATCACCCTTACGCACGCATGCTGTTGCAGGCTCTTCCGGATGCCGCACGCAGGACAGAGCCCCTGGTGTCGATTGGCGGCATGGTCCCGCCGCTGTGGCAAGCATTTGAGGGTTGCCGGTTTGCCCCACGATGCGACCGGGTGCAGGCCAAATGCCGTGAACAGGTGCCGTCGCTGGACGAGGTCGCTGGCGATCGGGGTGCCGAGGTGCGTTGCTGGTATCCGCTCAGCCAGGACGAGGCCATGGTGCGCACGCCGTCCGTCGCGGCCGCCCCGGTTGCGGAGGCAGATGCACCGCCCGCCACCGGAATGCCCGACGCGGGCATGCAACGGCCGCTGCTGCTGGATGTGAGTGCGCTCAACGTCACCTTCCGCAGTGGGGGGGGGCTGCTTCGTCCCGAGCATCAGGTGCTTGCGGTACAGGATGTCTCATTCAGCTTGCGATCGGGCCAGACCCTCGCGCTGGTCGGAGAGTCTGGCTGTGGCAAAACGACAACGGGGCGCGCCATTGTTCAGTTGTTACGCGGGCAACCTCAGGTGCGTGTCAGTGGGCAGGTCTGGCTGCACCACGGTGCGTCACGCCATGATCTGTTGACGATGCCAGCATCGGCTTTGCGGTCAGCACGTCAGGCCATCCAGATGGTGTTCCAGGATCCGTTTGCCTCACTCAATCCACGCATGCGTGTGGCAGACATTCTGGAGGAAGGTTTGCGGTCCCTGCGGCCCGATTGGTCTGCTGCTCGCCGTCTGAGCAAGGTCGTGGAACTGATCGAGCGCGTAGGCTTGCGGGCTGATGCCTTGCAGCGTTTCCCACACGAATTTTCTGGCGGTCAGCGGCAGCGCCTCGCGATTGCGAGGGCCTTGGCCGTTGAGCCTCAGGTGCTCGTGTGCGACGAACCCACGTCCGCCCTCGACGTGTCGGTTCAAGCGCAGATTCTCAACCTGCTGCGTGAACTGCAAGTTCAATTGGGACTGGGTTTGCTGTTCATCACCCACAACATGGGTGTTGTGGCTTATCTGGCCGACCATGTGGCGGTCATGCAAGGTGGGCGGATTGTTGAGCAGGGTCCGGCAAACCAGGTGCTCGGGCAACCTCAGCACAACTACACCCGCACCCTGCTGGCCGCTGTGCCGGCACATCCGACACGTGGCCACTGAGCAGGTTCAGATCCCCATCTTGCCCAGCAAGTCCATCACATCACGCAGCGTGTTGGCCAGATAGGGATGCTCTGCTGAAAAGCGGGCATCAATCTCCTGTGCTCGCTGTGCAAGGCTCTCGTCGCTTTCGGTGTTGGACAGCGGACTGCCAGAACCCAACACCTGCACAATATCCTGATCGAGTTGGCGCAACGAGGCGCGCAACGCTTCATCCACCGGTTGGCCAGACGCCAATTCCGTGTGCAACTTCTTGAGCAGCGCTTCAAGTTCCGAGTGGTTCATGCGGACTCCTTGGGATGGCGCGGTCATCCATCGCCGCGTCATCGTGACTGAAAAGCAGGGGAGGTCATGCCCACCAAGGCAGGCATCACCCAGTGGCAAAAATCAGGGCGCGTCCGGATCGCCTGCCATCACCTTGCTGAACCCGCCATCGACATACGTGATTTCGGCCGTGACGCCCGACGCAAGATCAGACAGCAGGAATGCAGCCACATTGCCCACATCCTCGATCGTGACGTTGCGACGCAACGGCGCGTTCTCCTCTACGATGCTCAGGATCTTGCTGAAACCCTTGATGCCGGAGGCTGCCAGAGTCTTGATCGGACCAGCCGAAATACCATTGACGCGGATGCCCTTTGGACCCAGGCTGCCAGCGGTGTAACGCACGCTGGCCTCCAGCGAAGCCTTGGCCAGACCCATGGTGTTGTACGACGGCACAATCCGCACGGCCCCCAGATACGACAAGGTCAACAGCGATGCACCCGTATTCAGGTACGGCATTGAGGCCTTCGCCATGGCTGGAAAGCTGTAGGCTGAGATGTCGTGTGCGACGCGGAAGTTTTCGCGTGTGAAGCCTTCGAGGAAATCGCCTGCGATGGCATCGCGCGGGGCGAAACCAATGGCATGGACGAAGCCGTCGATCTTGGGCCAGGTCTTGGACAGATCGGCAAACATGGCATCGATCTGCTCATCGCTGCTGACGTCACAGTCAAAAATCAGTTCGGTGTCGAACTCTTTGGCGAACTCGGTGATCCGGTCTTTGAAGCGCTCGCCCACATAGCTGAAGGCCAACTCAGCGCCCTCGCGCTTGCAGGCCTTGGCGATGCCATAGGCAATTGAGCGATTGGACAGCAGGCCGGTGATCAACAGGCGTTTGCCAGCGAGAAATCCCATAGGGTCTCCATACAGAGTGCTAAACGAGACGGCGATTTTGGCATGGACGCGGGGTCAAACACGAAATTACCGCGCATGCCTTGCTGTCAGGCATTACTCAGGCTAAAATGCGGGATTGGTTGCTTTGCTTTGTGTTGTTGTGTTGCACAGGTGCAAAGTGGATCGTCTCGTGTGACTCACGAATGGGCGGATCTTTCCAGCCCATTTTTTTTGCTTGACCGTTTTTATTGGATGACCTGGCTCAAAGTTGTTGAAACCACCGTATCCGGCCTCGGCTACGAACTTGTGGACTGCGAACGCAGTTCCGGCGGTTTGCTGCGCGTGTACATCGATCGTTTTCCTGATCAGGCCTACGATCTTCCCGGCGACCTGGTGACCGTTGACGATTGCGAGAAGGTGACCCGGCAGTTGCAGTATGCACTCGAGACGGTTGACGCAGATTACAGTCGCCTCGAAGTCTCCTCGCCTGGCGTTGATCGTCCGCTCAAAACTCCGGCGCACTTTGCGCGCTTCGTGGGTGAAGAGGTGGGGATTTCGCTGAAGGTGCCGTTCCAGGGGGCCAAGAAGTACAGCGGCGTCTTGTGTGCTGCGCAAGAGGCCGATCCGGAGCAGTTGGCTGCAGGTCGGGCGTGGGGGTTGGTTCTTCGCGCCCCCGATGCTGACAAGCCTTTGTCCAAGACAGCGGCCAAGAAGTTGGCCAAAGAACAAGCCAAAGCGGGGCCGGACGCTGTTCAGGGCCCGGTCGATCAGATTTTAAGTTTCACGCTCGATGAAATCCGCGAGGCGCGTCTGGTGCCTGCTGTGAGTTTCAAGGGGCGTAGCCGTCAGGTGGCAAACCCGGCGGCCGGTGAAGTTGCCGTAGATGAGGCGCAAGAACTCGGAGGTCAGAAGAATGAATCGTGAATTGCTGATGCTGGTGGACGCTATCTCTCGTGAGAAGAGCGTGGACCGTGATGTGGTGTTTGGCGCGGTCGAGTCCGCCCTGGCCTCCGCGACCAAAAAGCTCTATCAGGGTGAGGTGGACATCCGTGTGGCCATCGACCGTGAAACAGGCGTCTATGAAACTTTCCGTCGTTGGCACGTGGTGCCCAACGAGGCCGGCCTGCAACTGCCCGATGCTGAAATCCTGCTGTTCGAAGCTCAGGAACAGATCCCCGACATCGAAGTCGATGACTACATTGAAGAGTCCATCGAGTCCGTGCCAATCGGCCGCATTGGCGCTCAGGCTGCCAAGCAGGTGATCCTGCAGAAAATCCGTGACGCCGAGCGTGAGCAACTGCTCAACGATTTCCTTTCGCGCGGCGAAAAAATCTTTGTCGGCACGGTCAAGCGTCTGGACAAGGGCGACATCATTGTCGAATCGGGTCGTGTGGAAGGTCGCCTCAAGCGCACCGAAATGATCCCGAAAGAAAACCTGCGCACCGGCGACCGCGTTCGTGCCTACATGCTGGGCGTGGACACCCAGGCGCGTGGCCCACAAATCATGCTCTCACGCAGTGCGCCCGAGTTCATGATTGAACTGTTCGGGCAAGAAGTGCCTGAAATCGAGCAGGGACTGCTTGAGATCAAGAGCTGTGCACGTGATGCTGGTTCTCGCGCCAAGATTGCCGTGCTGTCGCATGACAAGCGCGTCGATCCCATCGGCACCTGCGTGGGTGTTCGCGGTTCGCGCGTCACGGCCGTCACCAACGAGCTCGCTGGCGAACGTGTGGACATCGTGCTGTGGTCTGAAGACCCGGCACAGTTCGTCATTGGCGCTCTGGCTCCTGCCAACGTTCAGTCCATCTTTGTGGACGAAGAGCCACACGCCATGGACGTGGTGGTGGACGAGGAAAACCTCGCCATCGCCATCGGTCGTGGTGGTCAGAACGTCCGTCTGGCTTCCGAGCTGACGGGCTGGCGCATCAACATCATGTCGGCAGAGGAATCTGCCCAGAAACAAGCGATCGAGTCTGACTCCATCCGCAAGATCTTCGTTGACAAGCTCGACGTGGACGTGGAAGTGGCGGACATTCTGATCGCCGAAGGGTTTACCAGCCTGGAAGAGGTGGCCTACGTGCCGCTGCAGGAAATGCTGGAAATTCAATCGTTTGACGAAGACACGGTCAATGAGCTGCGTACCCGCGCAAAAGATGCTTTGCTGACCATGGAAATCGCCAAGGAAGAAGAAGTCGAAACTTTGTCGGAAAATCTCAAGAGTCTGGAAGGTCTGACTCCTGAATTGTTCGCAAAGCTGGCTGACGCAGGTATCCACACCCGTGACGACCTGGCCGACCTGGCCGTGGACGAGCTCACCGAGATCACGGGCGTAGAGGATGAGTTGGCACGTGCCCTGATCCTCAAGGCGCGTGAACACTGGTTCGCCTGATACCGCGCACGACATACCCAAGCCACTCGACTCATTTAAGCAAGCTCATCGCAAGGATACAAACAATGGCCGTGACCACCGTCGCACAACTCGCCGCGGAGCTCAATCGCCCGGCTGCGACACTGTTGGATCAGCTCCAGTCTGCTGGCATGCAAAAAGCAACGCCGGAAGACGTGCTCACGGAGGCCGATAAAGAGCGTCTGCTGGAACACCTGCGTACTGCCCACGGCTCTGCCGCTGGCGCAGATCGCAAGAAGATCACGCTGACCCGCAAATCGACCACCGAGATCAAGCAGGCTGACGCCTCCGGCAAAGCCCGCACCATTCAGGTCGAAGTGAAGAAAAAGCGTGTCTTCGTCAAGCGTGATGACGCTTCTGACGATGCGGCTCAGACTGCGCAGGAAGAAGCCGAACTGGCTCGCCGCGAAGAAGAGGTGCGTGCGCAGGCTGAAGCATTGCGTCAACAAGAAGAGCAACTGGCTGCGGTTCGTCGCCAACGTGAAGAGCAAGATCGCCGCGAACGCGAAGAGGCTGAAGAGCGCGCGCGCGCAGCTGCTGAGCGTGCTGCACGTGAACTGGCCGAGCAAGAGGCTGCTGCCTCGTCCGTCAAGGCCGGCTCCAAGGCTGCCATCGCCGCCATCGCTGCCAAGACAGCTGAGCAAGATGCCGCTGAAGCGGTCGCTCAGGTGGCCCGTCGTGCGGCGGCCATGGAAGCTGGTCGTGCGGAAGCGGCTGCCCTGACTGCGGCTTCGCAGCGTAGTCGTGGTGGTGCGGCGAAGGCTGCCAAGGTCGAAGAGGCTCCGGTTGAAGCCAAGGCGTCCACCGTCGTCGATGTGCCCGTGATCGAGACAACTCAAGCTGTCGTGCCCGTTCCGGTTGCGACGCCTGCGCCAGAAGTCGTCAAGCCAACCGCTGTGCGGGTGGTGAAGGCCGCTGACATCGAAGCTGAAGAAAAGAAGCGGGCAGACGATTTGTCGTCGCGCCGCAAGGCTGCTGAAGCAGAGGCGGCCGCCATCCGCGCCATGATGAATGCACCCAAGAAGGTGCTGGTGGCGAAGAAGGAAGAGCCCAAGCCCGCACCAGAAGCGGCGATCAAGGGCACCATTCACAAGCCCAAGGGTGCTCCGGGTGCTGCGGCACCGGGCGCTGCCACGACGGCTGCCAAGCCTGGCGACAAGAAGTCGGTCAAGTCCGAGAAGCTGTCGTCAAGCTGGGCCGATGAGAAAAAGCGTGGCGCACCACCGGCCAACAAGGGCCGCAGCGATGCAGGCGCTTCGCGCAGTGGCTGGAAGGCACCGGGCGGACGTGGTGGTCGTCGTGGTAATGACCGTGGCGAGAGCCAGTCCACTTTCGTGGCACCAACTGAGCCGCAAATCATCGAGGTCCATGTCCCTGAAACCATTTCCGTGGCCGATCTGGCGCACAAGATGGCCATCAAGGCTTCCGAAGTCATCAAGCAATTGATGAAGCTCGGTCAGATGGTGACCATCAACCAGCAATTGGACCAGGAAACGGCCATGATTCTGGTCGAGGAAATGGGGCACAAGGCCTTTGCGGCCAAGCTGGACGATCCGGATGCGTTCCTGATGGAAGAGCACGCCGATCAGGCGAGCGAGTCCTTTCCTCGCGCGCCGGTCGTCACCGTCATGGGTCACGTTGACCACGGTAAGACCTCGCTGCTGGACTACATCCGCACCACACGTGTGGCTTCCGGTGAAGCCGGCGGCATCACCCAGCACATTGGCGCTTACCACGTCGATACGCCGCGCGGCATGATCACCTTCCTCGACACCCCGGGTCACGAGGCCTTCACGGCCATGCGTGCTCGCGGTGCCAAGGCAACCGACCTGGTGATCCTGGTGGTGGCTGCCGATGACGGCGTCATGCCCCAGACCAAGGAAGCCATTCACCACGCCAAGGCGGCAGGTGTGCCCATCGTGGTGGCGATCAACAAGATCGACAAGCCCGGTGCAGCCCCTGATCGCGTGAAGCAGGAACTGGTGGGCGAGCAAGTGGTGCCAGAAGAGTACGGCGGTGATTCTCCGTTCGTGCATGTATCGGCCAAGACGGGGCAGGGCATTGATGATCTGCTGGAGCAAGTGCTCCTGCAGGCCGAAGTGCTGGAACTGACGGCTCCGACCACTTCGCAGGCCAAGGGTCTGGTGATCGAAGCGCGTCTCGACAAGGGCCGTGGTCCTGTCGCGACGGTGCTGGTTCAATCCGGTACGCTGCGTCGTGGCGACATCGTGCTGGCCGGCGCAAGCTACGGCCGTGTTCGCGCCATGCTGGACGAAAACGGCAAGGCTGCGACCGAAGCAGGTCCGTCGATTCCGGTTGAAATTCAGGGTCTCACCGAGGTGCCTGCTGCGGGTGACGAGTTCATGGTGCTGACCGATGAGCGTCGTGCTCGTGAAATCGCCACCTTCCGCCAAGGCAAGTACCGTGATGTGAAACTGGCGAAGCAACAAGCAGCCAAGCTCGAAAGCATTTTCGAGAACATGGGCCAAGGCGAAGTTCAGACGCTGGGGCTCATCATCAAGGCCGACGTGCAAGGTTCGCAAGAAGCCTTGGCCACATCGCTGCTCAAGCTGTCCACACCGGAAGTGCGTGTGCAGATCGTGCACGCAGCGGTGGGTGGCATCAGCGAGTCGGACGTCAACCTGGCGATTGCCTCCAAGGCGGTCATCATTGGCTTCAACGTGCGTGCCGATGCGGGCGCTCGCAAGCTGGCTGACAACAACGGTGTTGACCTGCGTTACTACAACATCATCTATGACGCTGTGGATGAGGTGAAGGCAGCGATGGGCGGCATGCTGGCTCCGGAGCAGCGCGAGGAAATCATCGGTACGGCCGAGATCCGTCAGGTCTTCGTGGCCTCGAAGATCGGCACGATCGCGGGTTGTATGGTCACCGACGGTGTGGTTCGCCGCAGCGCCAGGTTGCGCCTGCTGCGCGAGAACGTGGTCATCTACACCGGCGAGCTGGAAGGCCTCAAGCGCTTCAAGGACGATGCCAAGGAAGTTCGTGAGGGTTTCGAGTGTGGCCTGAACATCAAGGGCTACAACGACATCAAGGAAGGCGACGTCCTCGAGTTCTTCGAAATCAAGGAAGTGGCCCGTACGCTGTAAGCAGCGCGCAGTTTGCTCTGCCCCTCAACCCCGCCTGAGCCCAGGCGGGGTTTGTGTTTCCGAGCACTGACCGCCATGACAGCAGGAATTCACCATGCGCCATAAAAAATCCACCCCTAACCGCAGCCTCCGGGTCAATGACCAGATCCAGCGCGATGTGGCTGACTTGATCCGCGATCTGAAAGATCCACGCATCAGCACCATGATCACGATCACCCATGTGGAGGTGACGCCTGATTACGCACATGCCAAGGTGTTTTTCTCCTTGTTGGTGGGTGACGCCGCAGCCTGCGAAGAAGGTTTGAATGAGGCTGCAGGCTACATCCGCAATGGCCTGTTCAAGCGCTTGCAGATTCACACTGTGCCAACCTTGCACTTTCACTTTGACCGCACCACCGAACGCGCGGCAGAGTTGAACGATCTGATCACCCGCGCCGTAGCCGACAAAGCCAAGGACGATGAGGGTGAGGGGACGCCGTCGTGAGCAAGCCTCCGCGTCAACCGCGTCGCCAATTGCATGGCGTCATCTTGCTTGATAAGCCTTTGGGTCTGTCGAGCAACGATGCCTTGCAGAAGGTGCGCCGCCTGATGCGAGCAGAAAAGGCTGGCCACACTGGCACGCTTGATCCCTTGGCCACTGGCTTGTTGCCTTTGTGCTTCGGTGCGGCAACCAAGTTCTCGCAGGTGTCGCTGGATGCTGACAAGCGCTATATCGCGACGGTCAAGTTGGGTGTGACCACCACCACTGGGGACGCCGAGGGTGAAGTGCTGCAGACCCGTGCAGTGACGGCTGAAGCAGTCAATCTGGCCAGCATTGCACAAGTCTGTGAGCGCTTTACCGGGCAGATCGGGCAGGTGCCTCCGATGCACTCAGCGCTCAAGCACCAGGGCAAGGCGCTGTACGAGTACGCACGCGAGGGCATCGAGATCGAGCGCCCATCCAGGCAGGTGATCATTCACCGCATTGACATTCTCAACTGGCAAGGTGATGTGCTGGAATTGGATGTGCAATGTAGCAAAGGGACGTATATTCGCACCCTGGCGCAGGACATCGGGGAGGCCCTGGGTTGTGGGGGACACCTGATTGGTTTGCGCCGAACAGGAAGTGGTGGTGTGACTTTGAGCGCTGCGTTGACGCTGGAGGCTCTCACGGCCATGAGCGAAATCGAGCGGGACACCCATCTGCTGCCTGCTGATATTTTGTTGAACGATTGGCCGGAGGTGCTCTTGAGTGAGCCTGAGGCCGCGCGTTTCCTCACCGGTTTGCGCCGGAGAACGAGTTTGGCCGATGCGCCCCAGGTGCGTGTGTATGGGCCCCATCCTGAGCCGGGCAGCCACCCGGATCGCCGTGTGTTGCTGGGCAGTGCCCACATCAAAGGCGGCGAACTGATCCCTACGCGCCTGCTGAGTCCGGCCGAGGTGGAAGGCATGTTGACACAGTCAACCCCTTCCGCTGCGGCGGCATCAGCCTCAGAAATTTGATTTAGGACCAAAGAGCTTTTATGAGCACTCAAATTCGCAACATCGCGATCATCGCCCACGTTGACCATGGCAAAACCACCATGGTTGACCAACTTCTGCGCCAGTCTGGCACGTTTGCCGATCACGAAAAAGTGGTTGACACGGTCATGGACAACAACGCCATCGAACGTGAGCGCGGCATCACCATCCTGGCCAAGAACTGCGCCGTGAGCTGGGAAGGCACCCACATCAATATCGTGGACACACCGGGTCACGCGGACTTTGGCGGTGAGGTCGAGCGGGCTCTGTCCATGGTGGATGGTGTGGTGCTGCTGATCGACGCGCAAGAAGGCCCGATGCCTCAGACGCGCTTCGTGACCAAGAAGGCCCTGGCCCTCGGTCTGAAGCCCATCGTGGTGGTCAACAAGGTGGACAAGCCCGGTGCCAAGCCTGACGCCGTCATCAACGCCGCTTTCGACCTGTTCGACAAGCTGGGTGCGACAGACGAGCAACTGGACTTCCCCGTTGTGTACGCTTCGGGCATCAACGGCTGGACCTCGCTGGAAGAAGGCGTGCCGGGCGAGCAATGGGGTCCCGACATGTCGGCCCTGTTCAACACCGTGCTCAAGCACGTGCCGGCGCAAACGGGTGATCCCGCTGCGCCACTGCAACTGCAAATCTCTGCGCTCGACTTTTCGACTTTCGTGGGTCGCATCGGCGTGGGCCGGGTGAGCCAAGGCACAGTCAAGGCCGGTCAGGATGTGGTTGTGATGGAAGGCCCTGAGGGCAAGTCCATCAAGGGCCGCATCAACCAGGTGCTGACCTTCCACGGTCTGGATCGTGTGCAAGTGACCGAAGCCGGTCCTGGCAACATCGTGTTGATCAACGGTATCGAAGACATCAACATCGGTGTCACCGTGACCGATCGTGAGAATCCTCAGCCTCTGCCGATGCTGAAGATCGACGAGCCCACCCTGACCATGAACTTCTGCGTGAACAACTCGCCTTTGGCTGGTCGTGAAGGCAAGTTCGTGACGAGCCGTCAGATCTGGGACCGTCTGCAGAAGGAGCTTCAACACAACGTGGCGCTGCGCGTGAAAGAAACCGACGAAGACGGTATCTTTGAAGTGTGCGGCCGCGGCGAATTGCACCTGACCATTTTGCTGGAAAACATGCGTCGCGAAGGCTATGAACTGGCCGTCTCGAAGCCGCGCGTGATGTTCAAGGACATTGACGGCGTGAAGTGCGAGCCGATGGAACTGGTCACCGCCGACGTGGAAGAAATCCACCAGGGTGGCGTGATGCAGGCCCTGGGTCTGCGCAAGGGCGACCTGGTCAACATGGAGCCGGACGGCCACGGCCGCGTGCGCCTGGAATACCGCATTCCGGCGCGTGGTTTGATCGGTTTCAGCAACGAGTTCATGAACCTGACCCGTGGTTCGGGCCTGATCTCGTCGATCTTTGACGGCTACGAAGCGCACAAGGGCGAAATCGGCGGCCGCAAGAACGGCGTGCTGATCTCCATGGACGAAGGCGAAATCTTCACCTACGCGCTGGGCAAGCTGGACGACCGTGGCCGCATGTTCGTCAAGCCGAACGATCCTGTCTATGAAGGCATGATCGTGGGCATCCACAGCCGTGAAAACGACCTGGTGGTGAACGCGACCCGCACGAAGCAGCTGACCAACTTCCGCGTGTCCGGCAAGGAAGACGCGATCAAGATCACGCCGCCGATCGACCTGACCCTGGAATATGGTGTGGACTTCATCGATGACGACGAACTGGTCGAAATCACGCCGAAGTCGG
The DNA here is from genome assembly GCA_017994835.1 of Aquabacterium sp. Taxonomy (GTDB): domain Bacteria; phylum Pseudomonadota; class Gammaproteobacteria; order Burkholderiales; family Burkholderiaceae_C; genus Aquabacterium. Next base: position 16,377 of record JAGOKC010000006.1, read on the forward strand.
TGCGTGTGCGTAAGCGCCACCTGAAGGAACAGGACCGCAAGCGCGCTTCGCGCGAATCCTGATCTTTGATGCCAGCGCCAATGCGCTGAGCATGAGGCCCGCATGACCGATGTCGTTGCGGGCCTTTTTGCTTTTGTTGGTGACGAGCGTGTATTGCCCTGCTCTTGGCTTCGTGCTCAGTCCACCGCCGGTGCGACTGGATGGCAAGGTGTCGCGTCACAGGCTTTTTCATGACCTTGTGTTGGCGAAAGCTCTTGGCAACTGAGAAAATGTCCGCCTGTGCGCGGGGTGGTCGGTTTGAGATTGTCTGCTGCCGCTGGTGCATGCCTCTGAACGAGCTCTTTCGTGACCTTGACCACTTTGCCCCCCCAAGACCTGAGTCCCTGGCGCGCCTGCGTTGCGCCGATGCTCGACTGGACTGACCGCCATTGCCGCTACTTTCATCGCCTCCTGAGCCCGCATGCGCGGCTTTACACCGAGATGCTGACCACCGGCGCTCTGGTGCACGGCAACATGCTGCGTTTTCTGGAATACAACCAGCAAGAGCATGCGGTGGCCTTGCAACTGGGCGGTAGCGAGCCCGCTGACCTGGCGCACTGCGCGAAGCTGGCGCAACGGTTCGGCTATGACGAGGTGAACCTGAACTGTGGTTGTCCGAGTGAGCGGGTGCAGCGGGGGGCCTTTGGGGCCTGTCTGATGAACGAAGCTGCTTTGGTGGCCGATTGCGTGAAGGCCATGATCGACGCCGTGGGAGGCGACCCGAAGGTGCCGATCACAGTCAAGCATCGCATCGGGATCGACCAGATCGAGTCTTATGACTATGTGCGTGACTTCGTGGGCACAGTGGCGGATGCAGGATGCGAGGTGTTCATCGTGCACGCGCGCAATGCCTGGCTCAAGGGCTTGAGCCCGAAAGAGAATCGCGAGATTCCGCCGCTGCGTTATGAGGTGGTTCATCAACTCAAGCGTGATTTCCCGCATCTGACCATCGTGCTCAATGGTGGCCTCGCCGACAACGCCAGTTGTGTGGCGCAGTTGCAGCCTGGTGCCATGATTGACGGCGTGACGTTGGACGGCGTGATGGTGGGGCGTGCGGCTTATCACAATCCCTGGCTGATGGCCGAATGGGATGAGTTGCTGTTTGGCTTGCCGGCACGTGAGCAGGCCTTGACACGCCAAGCGGTGGAAGCAGAGATGGTGGCTTATACCGAGCGCGAAATGGCGCGCACCGCCGGTTGGGCGCATGGCGAGGTGCGCTGGCCGCAAGTGATTCGCCACATTCTGGGCCTGTACCACGGCTTGCCGGGGGCACGACGCTGGCGCCAGGTCTGGTCAGATCACAAGCTCAAGGACCTGTCCCCGTCAAAGGTTTTGGCGATGGCGCATCAACGACTCTGAGAGTGAGCAACGCCCGGACATGAAAAAAGGACACCCGAGGGCGTCCTTTTGTGTAGGGTCAGACTGAGATGGCTCAGACGCGCTTTTTGTACTCGTGGGTACGGGTGTCGATTTCGATCTTGTCGCCAGAGTCAACGAACAGAGGCACTGGGATTTCGAAACCGGTGCCGACGATGCGGGCTGGCTTCATGACCTTGCCGGAGGTGTCGCCCTTGACGGCGGGTTCGGTTTCGATTTCACGGACCACGGTGGTGGGCAGTTCAACGGAGATGGCCTTGCCGTCGTAGAACACGACTTCGGCTTCCATGCCGTCTTGCAGGTAGTTGATCGCATCGCCCATGTTTTCGGCTTCGATCTCGAACTGGTTGTACTCGGCGTCCATGAACGCGTACATCGGGTCGGCGAAGTAGGAGTAGGTGCAATCCTTCTTGTCGAGGATGATCTGGTCCATCTTGTCATCGGCCTTGAAGACGGTTTCTTGGCCGAAGCCGTTCAGCAGGCTCTTCATCTTGATGCGGACGGTGGCTGCGCCACGACCACCACGGCTGTATTCAGTCTTCAGGACGACCATCGGGTCCTTGCCCTGCATGATCACGTTGCCAGCGCGGATTTCTTGTGCGAGTTTCATGTGGATTCCCGATTAGGGTCTATTCAAAACTGGAGCGCTTCCGGACAGAAGGGTCGGCATGGGTGCGTTTTGCACACGAAAAACCCAAACCGCCAGAAGCAAAGCCTGCAATTTTACCCTGCTTGATTGACGAAGTGAACCAATTGCGTGACGAGATCGACCTGTTTGCACAGGGTTTGATGTGAATCTAGCGTGTGTTGTGCCCACAGGGTCTGGTTCGAATGCCATGCCGGGAGTGAAGCTGGCAGCGTGCCCAATCCATTCCAACCTCGCCAAAGAGCCCTTACGTCTGCGCTGAGTGGGGCAGGCCAGTCGCGCATCCAACGGTTCATGAAGGCGTCCAGCTTGTCGGCGTGCACGCCGTCGTCCTGTTCGTAAATTTGCCAGACATGCGGGCGGCCAGCCCACAGGGCTCGCACCGCAGAGTCCTCCCCCCGCACGAAGTTGAGGTCGCACGACCACAAAAGGTGATCAAAATCTGACTGTGGCAGGGCGGGCAGGGGATGCAGGCGCAGTGCAGTCAGCGGCGCACGGGGGGCGGCGGCTGTCACCTCGCGTGCATGTGGGGGCGGTTCAGCGACATGGGCATGGGCGCTTTGCCAGGCGAGCCCGAGTTTGGTGGCGTGACCGTGGGCCAGCAGCACATGGGTTGTGGTGGCATCGGGTTGTTGGCGGGTGATCAGGTGCGTCAGCAGGGCATCGACCGGGGCGTTTGCATAGCAAAAAATGGACACCACACCCTCGCCGGGTGCCCAGGGGACGCCATGGCGGTGCAGCCACGCCTGGCGTGCGGGGGTGTCCCAGGCGGCGCGGCGGGCAAGCAGGTCAGGTTCGCGCAGCAAGCCGCCGGTGGCCGACGTGAAGCCGGGGTAGAAAAAGCGCTTGCGCAAGCCGGCGCCGGGGCCGTGCCAGACGGGGGAGGGCAGGCCGTGGCTGCGCTCGACATAGTCTTCGGCGCTGAGGTATTCAAGGTTCACCCACTGGGGCGGAATGGGCCGCTGAATGCGGGCGACAAAGGCATCGGGCAAGTTGCAACCAAAGGCTTCGATGACGACATCGCCGGGTGTCAAAGGGTGCGCGTCCGGCAGGGCTTCGGCGTCAGCCCAGTGGCAGACGGTGACGCCAGGCTGGCCGCGCCCCGTCTGCAGGCCCAGGTCGGCGTCTGCGCTCCAGCTCACCTGTGGGGCCATCCATTGCAGAACTCGGGCGTCGTCCACCCACAGGCGCACCTGATGGCCGCGCTGGCCCAGGTCTGAGGCCAGGTGCCAGCACACCCCCATGTCACCGAAGTTGTCGATGACGCGACAGAAAAGATCCCACAGCATGGCGCGGATTATGGCAACCCATGGGCGTGGAGGGCGTGCGCTCGGGGACAATCTCATTCCATGAGTGAGCCGAATGACGTACAGGATGCATCGAACGAAGGTGCCCCACCGGGGCCAGACCTGGAGCGCGAGCGCGAGCTGATCTGGGCGCGCCTGCTGCAGGAGGTGAGCAGCTTGCCCGCCTTGCCGGGTGTGTACCGCTATTTCGATGCCAAGGGCGACGTGCTGTACGTGGGCAAGGCGCGCGACCTCAAGCGTCGGGTGTCGAGCTACTTTCACAAAAACCACGGCGGTTCGCGCATCGGGCACATGGTCTCGAAGATCGTGCGGATGGAGACAACCGTGGTGCGCAGCGAGGCGGAGGCGCTGCTGCTCGAAAACAACCTCATCAAGACGCTCAACCCGCGCTTCAACATCCTGTTTCGGGATGACAAGAGCTATCCGTACTTGAAGATTGCCTCGCACGCGTTCCCGCGCATGAGCTACTACCGGGGCGCGGTGGACCGCAAGCACCGCTACTTCGGCCCCTTTCCGAATGCCTGGGCGGTGAAGGAAACCATCCAGTTGCTGCAGAAGGTTTTCCAGATCCGCACCTGCGAGGATTCGGTCTACAACCACCGCACGCGCCCGTGTCTGCTCTACCAGATCAAGCGTTGCAGCGGCCCGTGCGTGGGGCTGGTGAGCGACGAGGACTACCGCAACAGCGTGGCCCAGGCCGAACGCTTCTTGCTGGGCGAGCCCGAGGCGGTGATGGCCGATTTGCAGCACCGGATGATGGCCCACGCCGAGCGCATGGAGTACGAAAAAGCGGCGGAGTTTCGCAACCAGATCTCCGCGCTGTCGACCGTGCTGCACCAGCAGTCGGTGGACACGGTGATGGACAAGGACGTGGACGTGCTGGCCGTGAAGGTGAGCGGCGGGCGCGCCTGCGTGAACCTGGCCATGGTGCGGGGCGGCCGCCATCTGGGCGATCGGGCACACTTCCCGGTGCATGTGCAGGACCATGTGTTGGCACCGGATGAGACCGACGAGCAAGGCGGGCAGGGCGTGGGGACGAATGAGTCACCCGACGCGGATGCCTTGGTCCATGCCACCGAAGTGCGGGTGCTGGAAGCCTTCCTGACCCAGCACTACCTGGGCGGTGCGGTGCCGTCTCTGTTGATCTTGAGTCACGCCGTGAACCCGGCGCTGATCGAGGCCCTGGGAGAGCAGGGCGGTCGCAAGATCACGGTGGTGCACCAACCGCGTGAGCAGCGTCGGGCCTGGCTGGAGATGGCCATCAAGGGCGCGGAGTTGTCTCTGGCACGCTTGCTCAGCGAAGAAGGGTCGCAACAGGCGCGCACGCGCGCACTGGTGGAAGCGCTCAACCTCGATCTGGACCTGGATGCGCGTGAAGCCGGCCTGGATGATGCCGTGCAGACGCAGGAGCCAGGTGATGTGGCTGCGCCGCCGACAGGGGGAACTGTGCTCCACGATCCGCTGGCGGGTCTGCGCATTGAGTGTTTTGACATCAGTCACACAGCTGGCGAGTCCACTCAGGCATCTTGTGTGGTGTACGAGGGGCACAAGATGCAGCCCTCGCAGTACCGGCGCTACAACATCAGCGGCATCACAGGGGGTGATGACTATGCGGCCATGAAGCAAGCGCTGGAACGCCGCTACAGCGCTGTGGGCACCAAGGCCGCGCGTGTGCCTGATCTGGTGTTGATTGACGGCGGAAAAGGTCAGGTGGCCATGGCGCGCGACGTGTTTGAGACCCTCGGTTTGCCCCTGTCCATCATTGTGGGGGTAGAGAAAGGTGAGGGTCGCAAGGTAGGACTGGAAGAGTTGGTGTTTGCCGATGATCGCCCCAAACTGGCTTTGTCACCCAGCTCTGCCGCGCTGATGCTGGTGGCGCAGATCCGCGACGAGGCGCACCGTTTTGCCATCACCGGCATGCGAGCGCGGCGTGCGAGTGTGCGCACAGGGGGGAGTCGTCTGGAGGACATTGCGGGCGTCGGACCGAAACGCCGTGCGAAACTGTTGCAAAGGTTTGGCGGGGTCAAAGGTGTGGCGTCTGCAAGCGTGGTTGAACTGGCGAGCGTGGAGGGAATTTCGCATGAGCTGGCTGAAGAAATCTACAAAGCCCTGCGCTGAGGGCCGCCAGGGGTGTCTGAGCCTGCTGGGGGCTTTGGTCTTGGCTTTGTCGCTGACCGGATGCAGCGTGCCGCCCTCAGGCAAGGTTGATGCGCCAGCGGGCAAAGCGCCCGAGGTGCCTGCTTCGGCCACAACTTCTGCCTCTCGTGCGGTGGTGCCGCGTGTCGTGAAGTTGCCTCCACCCGCTACGCCGCGTAACTGGGGTGAAGTGCGCGAGCAGGCGGCCCGACGGATGGTTGCGTCCAGTCCGGTTCAGTCTTACACCGACGCTGCCCCCCCGATTTTGTTGGCCATTCCGGTGTTGACCATCGAGTTGAATGCCGATGGTTCCGTGCGCCGTATTGAGGTCATGCGCTACCCCAGTCAGGCGCGCGACACCGTGCAACTGGCGATGCAGGCTGTCCGCCGTGCGGCACCGTTCGGCAACGTTTCGAAATTGCCGCGTCCTTGGCGTTTCAATGAGACTTTCTTGTTCAATGAGCAGCGTCAGTTCAAACCGATGACGCTGGATCGTCGGTGAGTCACACGGTTCACGGCACAATGCTTTCATGTTTCTGACTTTGCCCACTTTGCTCACCTGGGCGCGGATTGTTGCAATTCCGCTCATCGTGGGTGTGTTTTACCTGCCCTGGCCGCAGGTGCAGATCAATCTGGCTGCCGCCATCTTGTTTGTGGTGGTGGCTGCCACCGATTGGCTGGATGGTTGGCTGGCACGTCGCCTGAACCAGACTTCGGCTTTTGGTGCGTTTCTGGATCCGGTGGCAGACAAATTTCTGGTGTGTGCCTCGTTGCTGATCTTGCTCGATGAGAAGAGGGTGGCGGCACTGGTGGCTTTCATCATCATCGGGCGAGAGATTGCGATTTCGGCCTTGCGTGAATGGATGGCCAAGATTGGTGCTTCGGGCAATGTGGCCGTGCACATGCTGGGCAAGTTGAAAACAGCCACGCAAATGGGGGCCATTGTGTTGCTGTTGCTGGATGCCGATGTGTTCGGGCTGTTTCACAGCCGCGTGGTTGGCACCTGGTTGATTTACATCGCTTGTGCGCTCACGATCTGGTCGATGGTCTATTACCTGCAGAAGTCCTTGCCGGACATCCGGGCAAAGTCACGCTGATTTTCGTTGTACTTTGGAGGGAAGGTTTCGTGAACAAATCCGAGTTGATTGAACACATTGCCCAGCAGGCAGACATTTCCAAGGCGGCCGCCGGCCGTGCCCTGGAGGCAGTGATTGGTGGCATTCAAACCGCGCTCAAGAAGGGCGATACGGTGTCGTTATTGGGGTTTGGTACCTTTGCGGTGAGCACACGTGCGGCGCGAACGGGGCGCAACCCGCGCACCGGGGCAGAGATCAAGATCAAAAAGGCCAAGGTGCCGAAGTTCAGGCCCGGCAAGGCTCTGAAGGACGCACTCAATTAATGTAAGATAGCTGACTTGAGTGCGATCGGGTGCTTAGCTCAGTTGGTAGAGCGGCGCCCTTACAAGGCGTAGGTCGGGGGTTCGAGCCCCTCAGCACCCACCACACCGATGTGTGCTCTGTAGCAAGGCGAACCATGGTTCGCCTTTGTGTTATCTGGGCTGCGCTTTGCGACATGGCAGAACAGCATCCAACCGGTCTCCCAGACATGTTTGAATTCGTCCGCAGAAATACCCGCATCCTCCAGTTGTTCCTGGTCCTGTTGATCTTGCCATCCTTCGTGTTGGTGGGCATGGAGGGCTATTCTCAGTTCACTGACAACGCCGGAACCGTCGCGAAGGTGGGCAAGCAGAAGGTTTCGCAGCAGGAATGGGACAACGCGCACCGCAATTTTGTGGAACGCCAGCGTTCACAGCGCCCGGATCTCGACATCAGCCTGTTTGACCAGCCTGCGGTGAAGCAGCAGTCATTGGATGCCCTGGTTCGCGAGTACGTGCTGCAGATGGCTTCGCGTGAGCAGCACCTCTCCGTTCCGGCCGCCCGCGTGATGCGCATTTTTGCAAGCGACCCACAATTTGCGGCGCTGCGCAACCCCGATGGCACGGTCAACAAGGCGTTGCTGGAAGCGCGTGGCTTGACACCGCTTCAGCTTGAGTCCATGTTGCGCCAGGAGTTGACTGCAGCGCAGGTGCTGGGTGGTGTGCAGGTGGCCAGCCACGTTGCGCAAACTTCGACCCGTGCCGCAGTGGACGCCCTGTTTCAGTTGCGTGAGGTGCAGTGGCTGAAGTTCGAGCCCAAGAGTTACATGGCGCAACTCAAGCCCACTCCCGAGCAGTTGCAGGCCTACTACAAAGATCCTGCCAATGCTGCGTGGTTGACCACGCCTGAGCAGGCTGATGTCCAGTATGTGGTGCTGGATCTGGATACGCTCAAGAGCCGAGTGTCGGTTTCCGAGGACGAATTGCGCCGTGCGTACAAGGAGAACATCCAGCGCTACGCAACGCCGGAAGAGCGTCGCGCCAGCCACATCCTGATCAAGGCTGAGGCCAGCGCCTCAGCCGAGCAAAAGAAGACCGCACGTGCGAAGGCCGAGCAATTGCTGGCTCAGGTGCAGAAGAATCCGACACAGTTTGCGGAGTTGGCTCGCAAGCATTCCGACGATCCAGGTTCAGGTGCCAATGGTGGTGACCTTGATTTTTTCGGACGGGACGACATGGTCAAACCGTTTGAGGAAGCGGCTTACAAGATGAAGCCTGGCCAGATCAGCGGTTTGGTTGAGAGTGAGTTCGGTTTCCACATCATTCAGCTAACCGGCGTGCGCGGTGGTGAGACCAAGCCGTTTGAAGCCGTGCGTGCCGAGATCGAAGACGACGCACGCAAGCAACTGGCGCAGCGCCAGTATGCGGAAGAGGCCGAGAAGTTCACCAACATGGTCTATGAGCAGTCGGACAGTCTGCAGCCCGTGGCAACTGAGCTGAAGCTGCCGATTCAATCCGCAGCTGGCGTGTTGCGTCAGCCCGGAGCCAAGGATCTGGGCGTGTTGTCGAACCGTCGCTTGCTGGAGACTCTGTTCGATCCGACCAACCGTAGCAAGGCGCACAACACCGAAGCGGTGGAGGTGGCGACGAACAAGTTGGTATCGGCTCGCATCGTGAAGTACCGTCCGGCTGCACTGATGCCTTTCGAGCAGGCGCAGGCTCAGGTGCGTGAGCGTTGGATGTTGGCGCAAGCGCTCAAGGCAGCCCGCGCTGATGCAGAGCAGAAGATGGCGCTGTGGAAGCAGTCTCCAGAAAAAACCGCCATGCCGACTGCAGTGCAGATGTCGCGTCGTACGGTGTTTGCGCAACCGGCGGCAGTGCTGGATGCGGCCCTGCGCGTCCCTGAAAAGCAGCTGCCAGCCTGGACGGTGACAAGTCTGGGTGACGAGGGTGTGGCTCTGTTGAAGGTCAACAAGGTGGTGCCCCTGCAGGTCAGTCCGGATGAGTTCAAGGAAATGCAGGCGCAGTTCAGTGGCTACTGGGCCCGGGCTGAGGCCGATGCCTACTACCGTGCTCTCAAGCGCGAGTACCAGGTCGAGTACATGAACGAAGGCAAGAAGGTGATCGAGAAGGCCGCTGCTGCGCAAAAATCCGCTTCGGCCTTGTAATCAGGTGCGAAATCACGCTATAATCTAAATCTCTTTTGCGGTGGCTATAGCTCAGTTGGTAGAGTCCCAGATTGTGATTCTGGTTGTCGTGGGTTCGAGTCCCATTAGCCACCCCACCCAATAAGTAAACGCCGACAAGTCTTGTGCTTGTCGGCGTTTTGCTTTGTGCGATGCGAATGTAGCGAATGTTGCGAGGGTGGCTACGGTGATCCTGGTTCAGGGTTCATTGCCTTGGCGGCTCCCCGGTGTGGCGCATGGGCGACAATGCTGATTGCATCGTTTTGCTTCGATTCTGGCTCACGCCATGAGCCAGGAATCAGGGAAGATGGGCGCGACATCATCATGCAATTGACTCATGCGCACTGACATCCAGACCGGCTTGCTTGCTTTGCACGGTAACCGCTCCGAGGCGTTGGCTGAGGCCGTGTTGACCTGGCTGCGTCAGCGTCCATTGGCACCCCTGGAGGAAGAAGTCATCCTGGTGCAAAGCGCCGGCATGGCCGAGTGGTTGAAGATGACCCTGGCGCGCGATGGGGGGGTGTGTGCGGCGATGCGGGTGGAATTGCCCGCGCGCTTCATGTGGCGCACCTACCGGCAGGTGTTGGGTCGCGATCAGGTGCCTAGCCAGTGCGCAACCGACAAGGCTCCGCTGACCTGGCGTTTGATGCAGTTGTTGCCGCAATGGATGGGCACGCCGGGGTTCGAGCCCATTGCCGGTTTCTTGCAAGGTGATGAGCCTGACCGGCTGTATCAACTGGCCAGCCGCCTGGCCGACCTGTTTGACCAGTATCAGGTGTACCGGGCTGATTGGCTGGAGGCTTGGGCCGAGGGGCGTGACGAGTTGGTGACTCCTGGGCGCGCACCACAGCCGGTGCCTGCAGAACAGCGCTGGCAACCCATGTTGTGGCGCACTTTGCTGGCCAGCTTGAATCCATCCGATCTGCAGAGCATCCGCCCGAGAGTGCAGCAGCGTGTACTGCACGCGCTGGAGCAGGGGGTGCCGCTGGACAGCCCGGTGGCGCGGCGGGTGGTGGTGTTTGGCATGACCAGCGTGCCGCTGCCCACCTTGCAGTTGCTGGCAACCTTGAGCGAGCACAGTCAGGTGTTGATGGCCATTCCTAATCCCTGCCGCTTTCACTGGGCCGACATCATGGATGGTCGCGAGTTGTTGCGTGGCATTGCGCGGCGGCGTCATGCCTTGCGGGGGGATGTGGACCTGTCGCGATTGTCGCTGGACCAGATGCACGCACACGCTCATCCTTTGCTGGCGGCATGGGGGCGGCAAAGCCGTGATTTCGTGCGCCAGTTGGACGAGTTCGACGACGTGCAGCAGGCCCAGGCCCGCTTTGCCGTGCCGCGTGTGGACCTGTTTGACGACGGAGATGACGGCCATGCGCCGCTGCTGGTGCAAGTGCAGCAACGCATCCGTGATCTGGTGCCCATGCAGGAGCACCCAAAGTGTGAGGTGCCTGCGTCAGACCGGTCTATCGTGTTCCATGTGGCGCACAGCATGATGCGTGAAGTCGAGGTGCTGCACGATCAGTTGCTGCAATTGTTTGCGGATACGGCTGGTACCGCCTCGCCGGTCCAGCCACGTGACGTGGTGGTCATGGTGCCCGACATCGACCTGGTGGCTTCGGCCATCCGTGCTGTCTTCGAGCAGTACGGGCGGCATGACGCGCGTTTCATACCGTTTGACATTGCCGATCTGAGCGCCCGAGCCAGCAACCCCTTGGTGTCGGCGCTGGAGTGGCTGCTGCGCCTGCCTCAGCAGCGCTGTCGTATCAGTGAACTGCGCGACCTGCTGGATGTGCCTGCGGTGGCGGCACGCTTTGGCATCAGTACAGATGCCTTGCCGCGTCTGACGCAGTGGATGGCCGGTGCCGGAATTCGCTGGGGGCTTGACGAGACGCACCGTGAGAACCTGGGTCTGGCCGCTTGTGGCGATCAGAATACGGGGTGGTTTGGTTTGCGTCGGATGCTGCTGGGTTATGCGGCAGGTCAGGGTGAGTTCGATGGCATCGAAGCCTATGCCGAAGTGGGGGGGTTGGAGGCAGAGTTGGCTGGTGCTTTGGCCAACTTGCTGGCGCGTCTGTCTCATTGGCGCGAGGTGTTGAGTGAACCGGCCACACCGTTGGTTTGGGCAGAGCGTGGTCGTGCACTGCTGTCTGACTTGGTCAAAGCGCAGGACGATCAGGATCGCTTGATCCTCACCGCCCTGGACGATGCGCTGCGCGCCTGGCTGGATGCCTGTGCGCTGGCCAGTTTCGATGCGCCAGTGGACCTGCATGTGGCGCGTGAGGCGTGGTTGTCAGCCCTGAATGAACCCGCCGTCAACAAGCGCTTCAAGGCCGGTGGTGTGACCTTCTGCACCTTGATGCCGATGAGGGCCATTCCGTTCGAGGTGGTGTGTCTGCTCGGCATGAACGACGGTGACTACCCGCGTCGGGCCACGCGCACGGACTTTGACCTGATGCTGCAAGCCGGCACCAACCGGGCAGGTGACCGTTCACGCAGGGATGATGACCGACAACTGATGCTGGAGGCGTTGCTGTCCGCCCGTCGGCAGTTGTATGTCAGCTGGACGGGGCGCAGTGTGCGCGATAACACCGAGCAGCCCCCTTCGGTGTTGGTGTCTCAGTTGCGTGATTACCTGGCTGCAGGTTGGGCGGGTGAGGTGCTGGAGGCGCGCACCACGGAGCATCCTTTGCAACCCTTCAGTCGCCGTTATTTCGAGCTGGGATCCGCCTTGTTCACCCATGCGCGGGAATGGCATGCGGCGCATGGCGATGCGGTGGATGAAACGTGTGGCGCTGCGGCCGAGGCGTCGTCCTCACCGCCTTTGCCGCCCTTTGAGCCTGATCCGCATGTGCCGGTGACCTTGGCCCAGCTCGCGCAGTTTCTGCGCCATCCGGCCCAGGTGTTTTTCCGCCAACGGCTCAATGTGGTGTTCCATGCCTTGGACGCGGAGCCAGAGGACGAGGAGTCTTTCGGGTTGGACGCTCTGGAAGAGCACCAACTGGTGTCGTCGCTGATGGACGAGGTTTTGGCGGATCTGGATGCATGGCTGCAGACGCAAGAGGGGGTGACCGACGCCCAGGCGCAATGGGATGCCTTGCGGGAGCAGGTGAAGGCGCGCATGGACCGACTGCGCCGCTCCGGTCGCTTGCCGATGGGGGCGCTGGGTGTGTGGACGCAGCAGACCCTGGAGCACACCTTGTTGCCGATGCTGGCCGCATGGCAGCGCGAGGTGGCGAGGTATTCGCATGTGGCAGCACGCCGTGCCGTGCGTGTGGCACACAACGGCGTGGTGTTGCAGGACTGGCTGGACCACCTGCGCCTGTCAGATGAGGCTGACGCGTTGCCGACCTGGCTGGACTTGTCGCCCGGCAAGCTGGCCAAAAGCAAGCAGACCAAGAAGGATGCGGCACAGCCTAAGCTCGACAAGTTGCGACTGACCTGGGTGCGCAGCGTGGTGGCCGCGTGCGAAGGGCAGGCGGTACAAGGGGTGTTGGTGGGCAGCGATGCCACCGTGCTGTGCACCCCCATGGACCCGGCCGTGGCTCACGATGATCTGCAGGCATTGTTGAAGGTGTGGCGTGCTGGCCTGGATGCGCCCTTGCCGCTGCCGATGCGCACGGCTTTGGCGAAGGTGACGGAATCAGAGGACCCAGAGGCCGTGTACGAGGGGGGCTTCATGCGCGATGCCGAGTGCGATGACCCGTGCTGGTCGCGTCTGTACCCGGATTTCGATGCCCTGAGCGCCGATGGCCGTTTCGAGGTGCTGACCGATGAGGTGTGGGGGCGTGTTCAGACATGGGCCACAAACCATGTCATGGTGACGATGCATGAGGCGGTCACGGATGAGGTCGTTGCCCAGGATGAGGCAGCGATGCCGACTGCTGTGGAGGTGAAGGCATGAGCCAGGCGCTGAACGCTTTGAGTTTCCCGCTGTGGGGTAGTCGCCTGATCGAAGCCAGCGCGGGCACGGGCAAGACCTGGACGATCGCAGCCTTGTACCTGCGGCTGGTGTTGGGGCATGGGGGGGAAGAAAACGGCTTTCAGCGCCCCTTGCTGCCGGCCGATATCCTGGTGATGACTTTCACGAGGGCGGCCACCCGTGAACTGTCGGATCGCATTCGAGCACGCTTGGTGGAAGCCGCGCGTTGCTTCCGGGGTGAGTTGCCAGCCGAGAAACTGGACCCGCTGTTGCAGGATTTGCTGGCGGCTTATCCAGACGAGGCTCAGCGCAGTCAGGCGGCATGGCGCTTGTCGATGGCTGCTGAGGGCATGGACGAGGCATCGGTGCATACCATCGACGCCTGGTGTCAGCGCATGTTGCGCGAGCACGCGTTTGACAGCGGATGCTTGTTTGACGAAACCCTGGAGCCCGATGCCGACGCTTTGCTGACCGAAGCGGCGCAGGATTACTGGCGTCAGCATTGCTACCAGCTGAGTGGCGATGAGTTGGCGGTGGTGTTGAGCGTGTGGTCTGACGTGCAGGCTTTGATCCGCGATGTCGGGCGTTTGCATGAGCAGGATCTGCCCGACGGTGCAGGGCGCGGCAGCCTGTCAGATTGTTTGCGTGAGAGTTTCGGGCAACGCCGTCAGCGCCTGGATGAGATCAAGGTGGGGTGGGTGCAACGGGCTCAGGGCATGCGCGACTGGTTGGATGCGCAGACAGCACCTGAGGTGCGCGACTGGGATCGCCGGAAACTGGCCCCCGGGAACTATCGGGGTTGGCTGGAGAAGTTGGTGGCGTGGGCGTCTGACCCTGACCAGGAAGAACACGGTTTGACCTCGGCGGCGTGTCACCGACTGAGCCCGGAGGGCTTGCTGGAGGCTCGCAAGGCGTCGGCCGGTGGTATCAGCTTGCCCGATGACTTCGACGCCTTTGCTAAGTTGCTGAACGAGCTGTCAGACCTGCCTGAGGTGCGTACACCGATCAGACTGCATGCCGCTGCCAAGGTAGGGCAGCGCCTGGTCCATCTGAAGAAGCAGGCCGGAACCTTCGGGTTTGCCGACATGCTGCGCCGACTGGATACGGCTTTGTCTGGCTCGCATGGCGAGATCTTGCGTCAACGCATGTTGGCCCAGTATCCGGTGGCGATGCTCGACGAGTTTCAGGACACCTCGCCGCTGCAGTACCGCATCTTTGATCAGATCTACCGCACGGCTGAACACGATCGGAACAGTGCGTTGTTGCTGATTGGCGATCCGAAACAGTCCATCTATGGTTTTCGGGGTGCGGACATTCACAGCTACATGGCAGCGCGCCGCGCGACCGTGGGCCGACACTACGTGCTGGATACCAACTACCGTTCGACCCACGCCTTGGTGGGGGCGGTGAATGCATGGTTCCGTCAGGCTGAAGAGCGTGATGGGCCGGGAGCCTTTCTGTTTGGTGAGCCAGGACAGGCTGACGACGTGTTGCCCTTTGTGCCGGTGAAGGCTAAGGGCCGGGATGAGGTGCTGGTGGGAAACCAAGGCGCACTCCCGGCGGTTCAGGTGGTGCATGCCCTGAATGGCGTGCGAGCCGCCAAGGATGCGCTGCGGCCGTTTGCCGCCTGCTGTGCCGAGCAGATCGTGCGCTGGCTGAACGACCCCGCTGTGGGTTTTGACCGTGAGGGGCAGTCATGGCAACGCCTGCGGCCCGCCGACGTGGCGGTGCTGGTACGTGACGGCAAGGAGGCTGAGGCCATTCGTCGGGAACTGCGGCATCGCAAGGTGTCGTCGGTGTACCTGTCTGACAAGAACTCGGTGTTCTGGAGTGAGGAGGCTCGTGACCTGTTGCACTGGCTGCGCGCCGTGGCATCGCCTCTGGACGTGCGCCTGGCGCGTGCAGCCCTGGCCACGCGCATGGTGGACCTGAGCCTGGATGAGTTGGCCCATCTGGCCGTCAACGACGAAGCTTTTGATGCACGCAGCGAAAACCTGCGTGAATTGCACGGCATCTGGCAGAACCAGGGTGTGTTGACCATGCTGCGTCAGACCTTGCACCGACTGGCTTTGCCGGCGCGCTGGCTGGCCGAGGCAGGGGGTGAACGCCGCCTGACCAACTACCTGCATCTGGCTGAACTGCTGCAGAACGCGAGCACCCAACTGGACGGCGAGCAGGCGCTGGTGCGCTGGCTGGGCATGCAGATCGACGAGGGACGTGGTGGCAGCGAGGAGCAGATCGTGCGCCTGGAGAGCGATGCCGATCTGGTCAAGGTGGTGACAGTGCACAAGAGCAAGGGGCTGGAGTACCCGGTGGTGTGCCTGCCTTTTGCTGCCTCGCACCGCAAGGTGGAGCCCTCGCGCACACCGTTTGTGCACCTGTTAGACGAGGAGGGACAGCGCCGGTTGGTGCTGAACTTGTCAGACCCGGACGTGAAAGAGGCGGCCGATCGCGACCGATTGCGTGAAGACCTGCGCCTGTTCTATGTGGCCCTGACGCGAGCGCGGCATGCCGTGTGGATGGGCCTGCCGGCCGTGGGCGATGTGCGCAACCAGCACTGCACCAACCACCTCAGTGCTTCGGGTTACTTGCTGGTTGGCACTGAACCTTGCGAGTCTCAAGGCGTGTTGGAGCGGTTGCAGGCCTTGGCTGCGCGGGATGCCAACATCATCTTGCAGCCCCTGCCTTCGCAGCTTGAGCGCACGCCTTTGATGCGCGATGAAGTCGCCGCACCCTTGGTGGACGCCGAGGTTTACTCCGCGCAGTTTGACCGCCGCTGGACGATCGGCAGTTTTTCGGCGTTGGTGCGATCCTTGGGCAGCATGAGCACGTCGCCTGCACCCGTGGCCACCTTGCGTCCGGCAGATGACGAGTGGCCCGTGGCTGAGGAGCTTGTCGCTGCCGAAGCTGGCACCGAGTCGCCTCTGCGCACGACGGATGGTCAAGCGGCTGCGGCTACTGGGAGCGGGGCACTGCTCGACGCCACACCAGCAGCAACAGCGTCGGCCATTCCTGGCTGGCATCGTTTTACCAAAGGTGCCGTGGCCGGCAATTTCTTGCACGATCAACTCGAATGGCTGGCGGCAGAGGACTTTGCAGTGACGCGGCCCGATGTGGCCGAACGCCTGCGTCGTCAGTGTGAGCGCGCGGGCAGACAGGAGCAAGCCGACGATGTGGCGCAATGGCTGCAAGCCGTGGTGAGCCTGCCCTTGCCAGGTGTGGACGCCAGCTTGCAAGACTTGCAACACCTGTTGCCTGAAATGGAGTTCTGGCTGCCTGCCGGGCGTTTGCAGGCCCACACCGTTGATGCACTGTGCCGCATGCACTTGCTGGACGGACAAGACCGGCCCGCACTGCCCGAACGTGAACTGCACGGCATGTTGATGGGCTTTGCTGACTTGGTGTTCGAGCACGCAGGGCGCTACTGGGTGCTGGATTACAAGTCGAACCACCTGGGCGACCAGGGATCAGCCTACACCCGTGAACGCATGCAGGAGGCGATGGCCGAGCACCGCTACGATGTTCAGTCTGCCATCTACCTGCTGGCCTTGCACCGCCTGCTGCGCGTGCGACTGGGGGGCGCGTACGAGCCCACCGAACATCTGGGCGGCGCGGTGTATCTGTTCCTGCGCGGCATTGACGGACCCCAGTGCGGTGCCTACGTCATGCCGCCTGTGTGGCCCTTGCTGGACGCCCTGGATACCCTGCTGGCCGATGAGGAGCACACGGCATGAGCTCGATCTGCCCAACCTTGGACCAATGGGCCGAAGCCGGCTGGCTGCGCCGACTGGATGCTGCCCTGTCGGCCTTCCTGGCCGAGCGTGACCCCGACGCGGCACCCGCAGTGCTGGTGGCAGCGGCCGTGCTGTCGCACATGGAGGGGCGCGGACATACCTGCCTGCCGTTGGCGCATGTGGTGTCGCCCCCGGTGGCCTTGCTGGCTGGCCCCCCCGAAGCCCAGGCCGCCGTGCACACGCTGTGGGCCGAGTTGCCACCCACCTTGGCCGGCTGGCTGGCCGCCTTGCGTGCCACCCGTGTGGTGCGGGATGCCCGCCACGACGACGACCAGGGTCAGCCGCTGGTTTTGGGCGGCAGTGAGGCCGCGCCCGTGCTCTATCTGCGTCGCTACTGGGGCTACGAATGCCGGGTGGCGCGCCAACTGCGCCAACGGGTGTCGGAGCGTGTGGCTGTGAACGAGGTGGTGACGCGGACCTGGCTGGACCAATTGTTTCCAGCACCAGCGCGCTCGGGCACCCCAAACGCCACCCAGGGTGATGCTTTGGCCACCGATTGGCAAAAGTTGGCTTGTGCGGTGGCCTTGCGTGCGCGTCTGTCCGTCATCACCGGCGGGCCGGGGACGGGCAAGACCTACACTGCGGCACGCCTGCTGGCACTGCTGTTTGCGGTCGATGCCGATGCCCAAAGGTTGCGCGTGGCGCTGGCCGCGCCAACCGGCAAGGCAGCAGCCCGTTTGAAACAATCCATCGATGCCTCCCTGGTGCAACTGCAAGACGCGCTGGGAGATCGGATCGACTTGAACAAGTTGAACCAGCGCGTGGGTGCCGCCCGCACCCTGCACGCTTTGCTGGGTGCCCGGCCTGACACACGCCAGTTCCGCCACAACGCCAGCCATCCACTGGATGTGGATGTGCTGATCGTGGACGAGGCCTCCATGATCCACCTGGAGATGATGGCAGCCTTGCTGGACGCTTTGCCATCCACCGCACGGGTGATCTTTCTGGGAGACAAGGACCAACTGGCCTCGGTGGAAGCCGGTGCCGTCCTGGGTGACCTGTGCAGGGATGCCGAGCGGGGTTGCTACGCACCTGAAACCCTGCGCTACGCACGTGATGTGACCCGGCAGGATCTGGATCTGATCTACCAGGACCACAGCGGTGCTGCGCCCTTGCTGGCCCAGCAAACCGTGATGCTGCGTGAAAGTCGCCGCTTTGGTGGACCCATTGGCAGGTTGGCCCTGGCGGTGAACCAGGGTGATGTGCGTGCCAGCCAGGCCATCTTGTCTCAAGACAAGACCGGCGCGGTGCGCAACCTGGCCGCACCTGGCCCCGACGTGGCGGTGGAACTGGCCTTGCATGGTCGATCGCACGCCGAGGGCGGCTATGCAGAGTACCTGCAGGTGATGGCCACCCGCCCCGCGCCGGCCGACGAGAAGGCCCACACCGAGTGGGTGCGACGTGTGCTGACCGCGTTTGACCGCTTCCGTCTGCTGTGCGCGGTGCGCGAGGGCGAGTGGGGCGTGGCGGGCATGAACCACGCGGTGCAACAAGCCCTGGCATCTGCAGGCTGGCTCAAACCCTCGGGCGAGTGGTTCGAAGGGCGACCCGTGATGGTGACCCGCAACGATCCAACGTTGGGCGTGTTCAACGGCGACATCGGCATGACGCTGCGCCCAGCCACGCGTGGAGCTCCTTTGCGTGCCTACTTCATGGACGGGCCGGAGATCCGTTCGGTGGGCGTCAGTCGCCTGGCCCATGTGGAAACGGCCTTTGCCATGACGGTGCACAAAAGCCAGGGCTCCGAGTTTCGGCACACGGCTCTGGTCTTGCCGCCTTATGGGCTCGGCATGTTGCAGCGCGAACTGGTGTACACCGGCATCACACGGGCCCGCGAGGCATTCACGCTGGTGTCGGCGGCAGAAGGCGCTTTGTCGAGCGCCATTCAGCATCCCACCCAGCGTGCCAGTGGCCTGTTGAGCGTGCTGGCCGAAGACTGAACGCGCTGCCCCAAGCGGCGTGGCCTTGTATCAACCTGCTGCAGCCAAGGCTTGCGACAAATCAGCCAACAGGTCGTCAATGTGCTCGATGCCCACGCACAGGCGCACAGTGTCTTCGGTCACGCCCGTCTTGCCCAACTCCTCGGGCGACAGTTGGCGGTGTGTGGTTGAAGCCGGGTGGGTGGCCAGCGAGCGCACGTCACCAATGTTCACCAGGCGCGTGAACAACTGCAGCTTGTCCAGGAAACGCGCACCACCTTCACGGCCACCGGGCACGCCAAAAGTCAGCAACCCCGAGGCCTGACCCGACAGGTACTTTTGCACCAAGGCGTGGTCTGGATGGTCAGGCAAGCCAGCGTAGTTCACCCACGTCACCGCCGGGTGTGCCTTCAGAAACTCTGCCACCTTCAGGGTGTTGCTGCTGATGCGGTCCATGCGCAGCCCCAGGGTCTCAATGCCTTGCAGGATCAAGAAGGCGTTGAACGGTGAGATTGCTGCACCAGTGTTGCGCAGCGGCACCACGCGGGCACGGCCAATGTAGGCGGCAGCGCCCAGTGCTTCGGTATAGACCACGCCGTGGTACGACGGGTCAGGTTCGTTCAGGCGCTTGAAGCGCGCCTTGTGCTCAGCCCACGGGAACTTGCCCGAGTCAATGATGGCACCACCCAGGCTGTTGCCGTGGCCGCCCAGGTACTTGGTCAGCGACTGCACCACGATGTCGGCACCGTGCTCGATGGGACGGCACAGATATGGAGAGGGCACCGTGTTGTCCACAATCAGGGGCACACCGTGACGGTGCGCCACCTCGGCCAGGCGCGCGATGTCGGTCACATTGCCGGCCGGGTTGCCCAGGGATTCAACGTAGATGGCCTTGGTGCGCTCGTCGATCAGGCTCTCGAAGCTGTCAGGGTTCTTGTGATCGGCAAAACGCGTTGTGATGCCAAACTGCGGCAGGGTGTGCGCAAACAGGTTGTAAGTGCCGCCGTACAGAGCGGTGGATGACACGATGTTGTCGCCCGCCTCGGCAATGGTCTGGATGGCGTAGGTGATGGCCGACTGGCCTGACGCGACGGCCAGGGCACCAATGCCGCCTTCCAGGGCTGCCACGCGCGCCTCCAGCACGCTGGTGGTTGGGTTCATGATGCGGGTGTAGATGTTGCCCGGAACCTTCAAGTCAAACAGATCTGCGCCGTGCTGGGCGCTGTCAAAAGCGTAGGCCACGGTCTGGTAAATGGGCACCGCCACCGACTTGGTGGTCGGGTCGGGCGAGTAGCCGGCATGCACGGACAGGGTTTCAAACTTCCAGTTGGGGTTGCTCATTCTTGGGTCTCCATCATTGAAGGTGCGTGCTCAGGTATGGGCGAACGCGGGGCAGGGTGCCACGATAGACGCGGAACGGTGGCGCGGCAAGGTGTCGGCTTGCGGGCGATCAGTGCACATGCGATCAGAGGCGATGCAGTGTCTCGGTAAAA
Organism: Aquabacterium sp.; assembly: GCA_017994835.1. Taxonomy (GTDB): domain Bacteria; phylum Pseudomonadota; class Gammaproteobacteria; order Burkholderiales; family Burkholderiaceae_C; genus Aquabacterium. The sequence goes on from JAGOKC010000006.1 coordinate 36,571, forward strand.
CCACTCGCTTGGCTGAGTGTCCGTCGTACAGCCCAGACACCTTCCGACCGGAAATATGCCTACACTCACGTCAGATTTTGACTGCCAGCCATGCGCCTCCACACCCTCCGCCAGCGTCTGCGTGACCTGGGTGCCAAACCCATCCACGAGCAGCGTGTGCTGCGCTTGTGGTCACAGGCCTTGCCCCAAGACAGCGGGCGTCGTCACTTGCAGGATTTTTTGCCCCTGGAAGTGCGCACCGCCTTGCCCGCGTTGATGGCCGAACTACAGGGATTGGCCCGTTTGCGCTCGCAACACGCAGGCGATGATGGCTCTGCTCGTTTGCTGGTGGACTTGGCCGATGGTCAGATGGTCGAGAGCGTGCTGCTGCCGCGCGATGGCCTGTGCGTATCCACTCAGATCGGTTGTGCCGTAGGTTGCGTGTTTTGCATGACCGGGCGAGACGGTTTGCTGCGCCAGATCGGTAGCGCCGAGATCGTCGCCCAGGTCGCGCTGGCCCGCACGCTGCGTCCGGTCAAAAAAGTGGTGTTCATGGGCATGGGGGAGCCGTCCCACAACCTCGACAACGTCCTGGAGGCCATTGACCTGCTGGGCACGCTGGGCAACATCGGGCACAAGAATCTGGTGTTTTCAACCGTGGGGGATGTGCGGGCATTCGAGCGTTTGCCGCTGGGGCGTGTCAAACCGGCTTTGGCCCTGTCCCTGCACTCGACCCGGGCCGAGTTGCGCGCCCAACTGCTGCCGCGTGCGCCGCGCATCACGCCGCAAGATTTGGTGGAGGAGGGCGAGCGATATGCCCGCGCCACCGGCTACCCCATCCAGTACCAGTGGACCCTGCTGGAAGGGATCAACGACACCGAGGAGGAACTGGACGGTATCGTGCGTTTGCTCAAAGGCAAGTACGCGCTGATGAACATGATCCCGTACAACGACGTGCCGGAGTTGCCCTTCCGTCGTCCATCATGGGAGAAGGCCGCTGCCATAGCCCGCAGCTTGCACCAGCGGGGCGTTCTGACCAAGCTGCGTAACTCGGCCGGGCAAGATGTGGATGGGGGATGTGGTCAATTGCGAGCCCGTCATACAGCAACGACGGGCCGCAAGGTGGTGCCGATTCAGCCGTTTGATCAACCGCTTAGCGGGCGCAGTTCAGACCATAGCGACGTTTGAGCACTGGCGCGTCCTGCGGTGCTTCCTTCATGACCTGTGCGCAGGTGATGAATTGACCATGCATTGTCTTGTTGACCTTGTCCGTGTACATCCAGTCCACAATGTCTTGCGGCTTGAAGTTGTGGTGCATCCGAAATTGCAGGCGCTTCAACACGACAGGGGCGCTGTTGACAATGCCGACGTAGCCTTTGTCGGTTTTCTCAATCGGCATCAGCCAGATGAACTCTTGCTGTTTGCCTTCGCTCACCAGCACGCGCACGCCGACGTTTTCATATTTCGGATTGCCTGATGCCGCGACTTTGAGCACTTCCTTGGCTGATGCACGCGCCCGTTTCATGGCCGCTTTGATGTGTGGTGCCGTCGGGTCGATGTCCATGACCTGCTGTGCAGGTTTACCTGATGCAGATGACGCAGCCGATGCGGCAGATGCCGCAGCGACGGGTGCCGAGGCTGCACGCGCTTGTGCCCACGCAGGCGCGGCGCTACACAGCAGGGCAGAAACCAGCAGGGTCAACGAGAGATGGCGCATGGGCTGAGTACAAAGTTGTGGAACACGCTGAGCCAGTGTAGGTTGGGTGAACAACGGCCAAGCTAGGGATCATCACCCGTATTGTGGGCCTGGGCCCCTTCATTCAAGGGGCGCAGATGCCGGCTGGGTGTTGGCTCGTGACAGGGGGGCGCTGGCAGATTCCCTGCTTGCCTCTGCGCGAGGCGTGCTGCCAGCCGAACTTGGCGCTGTCGCTGACATGCCCGGCTGTGTGGCACTGCCGGGCATGTCAGGGCTGCTTGGCGCAGAGGTTGACGGCATGGCCGACACCACATCGGCGCTGAGGGCTTCATCCTCATCCGCTTCGCTGGCAGCACTTGCAGCCGGGGCAGGTTGCAGCACCCCGCCGAGCCAATCATTGACACGCTTGATCACATCGGGGTCGTGCTCGCCCAGCTTCAGGCGAGCATCCAGCATGCGGTTTCGAAGCGCCTGCTGAAACACTTCACCCACAATAGGCAGGGCGCTTTGGGCACCACGCCCCCAATAATCGCTGCGCAGGGTGATGCGGTTGTCGTTGAAGCCCACCCAGGCACCTCCCACCAGTTGGCCGTGCATCATGATGAACCACCCATCGGTATTGTTCTGCGTGGTGCCTGTTTTGCCGGCCAGGTCGGCCCGCAAGCCGTAGCGGCTGCGAATGGCCGAGCCGGTGCCCTTGTCGATCACGCCGCGCATCACGTCCAGCAGTGTGGCGTCCACCTCGGGTGGCAGCACCACCTTGGGTTTGGGCATCGCAAACTCGCCCAGCACCTTGCCTTCGCGGTCTTCAATGCGCGTCACAAAGCGGGGCGCAATGTAGCGGCCACCGTTGGCGATGGTGCCGTAGGCGTTCACCATCTCATGCAAGGTCACAGGACTGGTTCCCAGCGACAGTGACGGAACCGGCTCCAGTTTGCTGGTGTTCACCCCCATGTCGCGCGCCAGGTTCACCACCTTGTTGACGCCCACCTGCAGCATCAACTGAGCGGTGATGATGTTCTTGGAGTAAATCAGGCCGCTGCGCAGTGTGATGTTGCGTCCGCTGGGTGTTCGTCCATCGGTCGGACTCCACACATCACCTGCATCGGTTTTGATCTCAAGCGCCTTGTCAGGCAGGGTGTCTGTGGGCTTGGCCCCTTGCATGAACGCTGCAGCATACACAAACGGCTTGAAGGTGGAGCCTGGCTGACGACGGGCCTGTTGCACGTGGTCAAACTGGTCTTGCTGGAAGTCGCGGCTCCCCACCCAGGCGCGAATCTCGCCAGATTGAGGGTCGAGTGCCATGAAACTCGCCTGCACCTGCGTTTTCTCTTCCTTGAGCGCCCGCATGAAAGCGGCATCGCCAGACAACCGGGCCATGATCTCCGAATCGGTCTGGCCTTCATCCTTGGCCTTTTGATAAGCCTTTGACTCTCGCACGAAGGTTTGCACCAGATCCAGATCCGTGGACCACACCGACGCAGGTGCCCAGGCATTGTCAGAGATGGCTTGCAGCTGACGACCCTGACGTTGCACGGCCTGCGTTGCCCATGCCTGCAAGCGCGAGTCGATGGTGGTGTGCACGACCAGGCCATCGGCGTAGATGTCGTAATCGTTTTGATCTGCCCATTCAATCAGCCATTGGCGCAATTGCTGCGTGAAGTGCGGTGCCTCTCCGGGTGCTTCGGTCTGGCGCTCGAAATCGAGCCTCAGAGGGCGTTGCTTGAGACGATTGAACTCCGCCTCGCTCAACTCGCCGCGCTTGAGCATCTGGGACAGCACCGTATTGCGACGCTGCTCGGCCCGGTCAGGATTGAGCACTGGATTGTAGTAACTGGTGCCTTTGAGCATGCCGATCAGGGTGGCGCTCTCAAGCACGTCAAGGTTGCGTGCGGGCTTGTCAAAATAGGTGCGCGCCGCCATTTCAATGCCAAAGGCGTTATACAGAAAGGGCACTGTGTTCAGGTAAGTCTCCAGGATCTCGTCCTTGGAGTAGAGGGACTCGATCTTGATTGCCGTGATGGCCTCTTTCACCTTGCGTGTCAACGTCGGCGCACGGCCAATCTCTTCAGGATAGAGATTGCGCGCAAGCTGCTGGGTGATGGTCGAGCCGCCTTGGCGGTCGCCCGTGAACGTGCGCAATGCGGCTGAGGCAGTGCGGCGCAGGTCCAGCCCGAAATGCTCGTAAAAACGATGATCCTCTGTGGCCACGAGTGCCTTGACCAGATGGGGTGACATCTCGTTCAACTGCACCCAGGCGCGGTTTGCGCGTTTGAATACGGCCATGTCCTGACCGTCGGCTGACACGATGCGCGCGGGCTCGGTGATGCGGGCTTTGCGGATGTCGTCAATGCTGGGTGTGAATGGGATCAGCGCCAGTACATAAAGCAGGCCCAGCGCTGGGAGGGCCGTGATGCTCCACAGGATGCCACGACGGGTGGGATGCAGCAAAAGGTGCTGCGTGCGGCGCAGCAGTTGCACTGCCAACGCCTGAATTCGGGCCAAGTCCAGTTCCATCAGAAAAGCGTGAATGCAGAATCAGGCACCGGTCAGCGACTGTGCGCTGAGGAGCGACATCGCGCCAGCGGTGAGGATGGCGGCGCTCAACCAGGCACCGATGCGTTTGAGTAAACCGACATCAACGGCGCGCCCCAGTTGCGTGGGGCTACCGCCAAAACCAAAGACAAAAGCGTGAGCGGGCAGGGCGACAAACGCCAGCATGCCCAACACCGCCCACATGCTGCCCGACGAGCCAGGATCCGTGAACAATGGCCAAAGCCAGGGCCAGGAAAACGCAGAGAGGCAGCCTGCCAAAGCTGCAGTGAGAACAGTGGGAGTGATCTTCATGTCCTGTGACCATCAACCTGTCATTTTGCTGGCCATTCCCATGATGTTGTCGTGGGGGTGGGCCACAGCCGAGCAGTCCGCCCAGATGACAACATGCCGCATGCACAGGCTACTTGTTTTTCAGTTTGCCCTTGGGTGCCACGGTGGTCATGGGAGGTGTCGGGCGGGGTGAAGTGGTGCCAACAGGTGAATCTTTGGGTGGAGTGGTGTCCTTCTTGGACTTCTTGGTCATCTTGTTGCTGCGCTGTTCACCTTTGGGCATGTCGGACTCCTGATTGTCGTGTTCAATGTACTTGCTTTATACGTCAAGCAGGCGTGCGCGCATCAGGACTTTGAACACAGGTGCGATTGCGGCCAGCGTGCTTGGCGTCGTAGAGTGCGGCATCCGCGCGGGCAATCGTGCCTTCAATCGGCTCACCGCTTTTGTCCGGGGCGGTCAATCCCACCGAGAACGAGGCCCGCAAGTCGGGTACGGTGCATGAGACCACCGTTTCGGTGAACGCCAGCCGCAAACGCTCCAGTCCGATCAAGGCCTGGTCAGGCGTGGTCTGCGGGCACAGCACCAGAAATTCTTCACCACCCCAGCGGGCAATCAAGTCGATGTGCCTCAGCGTTTCTCCGGCCTGTCGTGCAAAGGCTTTGAGTACCTCGTCTCCGACCGCGTGACCATGGCTGTCGTTGATGCGCTTGAAGTGATCGAGATCAATCAGCGCGACGCTGAACGGTTCGCCGCATTCTTCATGGCGACGCTTGTAGTGCGCCAGCATCTCGTTCATGTGGTTGCGGTTGTTCAAGCCCGTCAACTCGTCATGTGTGGCCAGTTCATGCAAACGCGACACCGCTTCCTTCAACTGCACGCGCTGCAGTCTGAGGCGGGAGTGCAGCTTGCTCAACTGAATGCCCATCAGCATGAGCACTGGCAGGTCCATCATCAGCAGCACCCAGTGGGTGAACTGCACTTTGGGTACATAGACGTGCGGTTGCAGATGCGTCATCAAGGCAATCGTGCCACTCATGGTCACCATGGCATACAAGCAGGCCAGCCAGGCCTGTTGTCGCTTGAGGTTGACCACGCCGATGGTGATCACCACGACCAAGGCGGTGAGTTGAGCGGCGTGTGCATGAGAGGTGGTCGCATAGAGCGCACACGCCCACGTCGTTGCCGTCAGGATCTGCACCAGCGTGATGGCCGGATCGGCCAATCGACGGGTCAGACCACTGCGCACGGCGGCAAACATCAGCATGGGGGTCAAGACCAGCGCGATGGTCAGCAGTTGGGCATGTGCCGGCATGACCAGACCCACTTTGGTCCCGAACTCCAGGCTGGCCAGACCCATTACGTATGCCGCTGACGAGATCAGCGTGCGGGAGACCCAGCGGCGCTGTTTGAACTCTGCGCCCAGCAACCAGGCGAACCGTGGCTGCTCGGTGGTGTCGGGCGCTGGTGTGCCCTCGGGTGGCGCTGTCGTGGGTTGCCCCTGGCCTGCGGAGGCTGTTGTGGTTTGCTGTTGTGCGGCTGAAGGTTGCTTCTCGACGCTCGCATTCGGCACTTGTATCAGTGTCGCTGCAGAAGCGGGAAACTGGGCCTGGAACGGCTGTGCCGACTCAGCATGCTCCTGCGCCATTTCGGTGCGTGCTCGTCCGGCCGCTTTGGCCTTGTAAAGTGCCTGGTCAGCTCGGTCGATGGTGCTGGCAATGGTTTCTTTGCCTTGGTACACGGCCACACCTGCCGAGAAGCTGACCCGCAATGTCGGGGCCAGTGCGGATGCCTGCGTGTCATTGAGCTGGACTCGGATCTGGTCCAGCAATGCAACCACTGAATGGGGCGAGGCCGTGCTCAACACCAGGAATTCTTCTCCGCCCCAGCGTGCCAGGGTCTCGGCACCGGTTAACCCAGCTTGTGCGATGCGCGCGAAGGTTTGCAGTACCTCGTCTCCTGCGCCGTGGCCATGGTTGTCGTTGACCAGTTTGAAATGGTCCAGGTCAAGAATTGCAATGGTCAAGGGGTGGCCGTTGCGCTGTACGCGCTCAACATGGTGAGCCAGCAGCATGCTCATTTGCCGCCGGTTCGCCAGACCGGTGAGGGCGTCGTGTGCGGCCAGATCTTCGATGCGGGTGAGCATCTGCGTCAGCTCTTCGCGCTGTCGCCGCTGACGCGAACGCAGCGCTGCCACTTGGCTGCCTGTCCATGTGAGCATCAAGACTGCGCTGACCAGTATGCCCATCACGAGCATTTCGACGTGGGGCTGATAGAACTCAGGCTGCAACTGGCACATGACCGCACTGGTCAGGCAAAACAACAAGGTGGTGAAGGTTTGAACCACCACCACCTGTCGGCCGTTGAGCGAGAACACGCTGAAGGCGAGCGTCACCGCCACGGGCATCAGGAGGGCAATGTGGATCGCTGGTGCCGCCACGTAGCCCACGGCGCTCATCACCGCAGCCATCAGCATTTGCGGCACGGTCAGCGAGGGATCACGCAAGCGGTGCGACCAACCCAGGCGGATCGCCAGGTAAAAAACGATGATGACGGTGATCAGGGCCAGAGAGATGGGCCAGCCCAGAGTAGGGTTCATCAGGCCGTTGTGAACGGCATACCAGACCAAGCCCAGATTGGCGAGGTAACCCAGCTGACCACTGAGGGTGATCTTCAGGTTCATCTGACGCTCGGGGACCGGACCCAGAAACAACTTGATGAGTCGGCTGAGCCAACCTTTGTCATCAGGGGCTGAGTTGGCAGACTGGTTGTGTGTGGTCACGGAAGGCAGAGTGGGCGTCACAGATGACGGGGCGAGGTGGAATGGCGCCTGGCTACAGGCCCGCAGGCAAGGTGACCTCGCGCAGGGAAGGCAAGAATCGAATCGCGACGCCATCGCGTTTTGCGAGCGGGCGAAGCCGTTTCATCGCATGATCAGCGTCGTCTGCAAAAAAAGGCAATGGAACCAGCGGCTCGCGCAGCGACTGGGTGAAATCGTCCCAATGTACGGGCAAGACAAGCTTGGCCCCTGTTTTTTTCACCGTTTCGCTCCAATAGGTTTCGATAAACTCATGGGACTGTTTTCCGACTGCGCCGATGCCTAAAATAACGATATCGGCCCGCAGACCTTCAAATGCATTTGACCTGTAGTTTGCGCTTGGCACAATCAGGACTTTTCCTAGCGGATGCTGGATGAAGAACGAGTAGCTTTCTGCGCTTCGGTAGTCACTGAGTTTGGCGGGTAACTGCACGGGGTGCGTGATGAACCCAATGTTGATGGGGTCGGGGGAGTGCGGCGTTTCGATGGCTGTGATGCGAAAACGACCCATCGCAATGGATTGTCCCGTCTTCAGCAGGCGAAGTTGAGACTCCGGCGTGTGCTGGCCTCTTGCAATGTTCAACGTCGATTCAGAGCCATGGACCACCGCGCCTGTCTTGCGCGCCACGACACCAGTGTCCATCGCATGATCATGATGGGAGTGCGCAACGAAAATAGCGTCGATCTTGTCTGGAGCCTTGCTCAGGGCAAAGTTGATTTCTTCAGCATCCGGCTTGATCGGCATGATCAGACGAAACCAGGATGGCCGTGAAAAGAAGCCGTCGGTCATGATGGTGTTGACACCATCGCTTAGCAGGATCGTGCTGGTGCCAAAGAACACTGCGCGCAAGCCAGGCGGTGTCTGGGTGTCATGCTGGTAGATGACGTCAACGGAATCAACATCGACTGAAGGCCTGTGATGTGCCAATGCTTGCCACGCGCCAGCCGTAACCGCCGCCAACACCACAAGCGTGGCAAAGATGAACTTGATGCGACGAAGCCAGGTGTTGGGTGTGAGGGCAGGAATTTTCATGTTTCGCCAGATTGGATGCGTGCGTGAGCTGCGCGACTACTGGTGTTTGGACCTGCGCAAGCGCCGCAACAATACAGCACCCAAAGCCACTGTGGCTGGCGCAACCACAAGAAACAGACTGGTGATTGCACCAAGCAAGGCCCACGCTTTGGCCTCAGTGCCGCCAAAGATATAAGCGTAACTGTTCATGCCGAAGTAGGTTCCAAGCAGGAACAGCACTGAAGCCATGGGTTTGTAACGCCAGGATATATACCCAACAGGCATGGCAAGGATAATTTGATTCAGCAAGAGACCTGTGCTGGAGTCATAGGGCTCAAAAGTACCTGACAAGAGAGATGAAATCGACCAACTGAACGCGCCCGTTACGATGCCGAAGGCAATGAAGCCCACAGCTTTTGGTCGGGGTGTTTGATGTGGCATGATGACGATTGCGGTGGAAAATTTCGTGACAAGCAGGTTCTGTGCTTATTTTACGTCGTTGATGATGAATTGATATTCCGAAGTTATTTTTGTGTTGATGTATTTTAATATGCTGCCATGTAGCAATTTCCACTGCTGCTCATAGTGTCTGAGATTGCTCAGGTTGGAGTTGCCTGAGAAAAATAACCTTACTTGCTTCCCTTGGTGAATGGCCTCGATGTAAACGGTCGGTGCATGAAATTGAGTTGCATTATCCGTTCTTCCTTCTGCTGCAAGATTGCTCAGTGCCATGAATAAACTTTTAATATCTCTGTTTTGATGATGCGCCAAGACCTTGGCTTCAAGTGTCACGTGTGGTTCACCTTTGTGGTGCGCATCCTTGGAGGGTATGTGCCCAATACGGACGCTGTCGTATTCGAATTTCAGATTGCTGGTATCTGCCAGTGAGTACTGCGTGAAACACAGGCAGATCAGCAGAAAATGAAGATGTTTCATGTTTTGACTGGTGAATTGGCTTGAAGGGCGTTGCAATTGGGTTAGGTGTTTGTGTACGAATCAGCACATTTCTTGTAATCAAATATTGCAAGCTTTTGAGTTCGAATTTTTAACAGTGCGGGAGCATGATGACGAAGTTTATCTAAGGATGGTCTGCAAAACCTCCGCATGCAGCCCTGAATGTGAGACAGTATCAGCATGAAGCAGATGAGCCTGAGCACCACTGGATTTGAACGCAAGACCAAGAGGACGCGCAAGCGTGAGTTCCT
>JAGOKC010000007.1:0-34460 GCA_017994835.1 Aquabacterium sp.
ATCTCCTGCAATGACGTGCGTGACACCCCACGCTGCGCGAACAGCAACTCGGCCGCATCGAGCAGGGCCTCGCGGGTGTGTTGTGCATCTTCTTTGGTTCGGCGCATGGGTGTGACACAAAGCCAGTGGACAGTGCAGGGATTATCGTTCAATCGGACACATGCATACAAGAATGTATGTATATTTCATGCTTGTATTGTCGACCCGACTTGTGTTCCACGAGGTGCCCCATGGCCAGTCAAGATGTGACCGCGTTTTCCCCCCTGCAACCCACTGCTGCGACACCCCGACGTCGCGGGCGGTCGATGGGGGGGCTGGCGCTGGGCTTGGTGACACTGGCCTTGCTGACGGGCTGTGGCGATGACAAGGCGGCACCGCCCGCCGGTGCGCCGGGCGGTGGCATGCCCCCAGCCCAGGTGGGTGTGATCACGGTGCAGCCGCAAAGCGTGCCGGTGATGAGCGAGTTGCCGGGCCGCCTTGAGGCCTTGCGAACTGCACAGGTGCGCGCCCGCGTGCCGGGGATCTTGCAACAACGTCTGTTCACCGAAGGTGCCGATGTGAAGGCCGGCCAGCCCTTGTTCCAAATCGATCCTGCCACTTTCCAGGCCACGCTTGACAGCGCTCAGGCCGTTCAGGCCAAGGCTGAAGCCAATCTGGCACAGGTCAGCGCCTTGGTCCAGCGCTACGAGCCGCTGCAGGCCGCCAAGGCCATCAGCCCGCAAGAGTTCCTTAACGCCCAGGTGGCGCAGCGCCAGGCGCAGGCCGATGTGGCCGCTGCCAAGGCCGCTGTGCAGGCCGCGCGCATCAATCTGGGCTATGCCGCTGTGACTGCGCCCATCTCGGGCCGCATTGGCCGCGCCCTGGTCACCGAAGGGGCCTTGGTGGGGCAGGGCGAGGCCACCCAGCTGGCGCTGATCCAGCAGGTCCACCCGCTGTACGTCAACTTCACCCAGTCGGCCAACGAGGTCATCAAGCTTCGCACGGCGATGAAGTCCGGGGCGCTCCAGAGCGCCGGGGCCGATGCCGCCGAAATCCGCGTCGTGCTCGACGATGGCAAGGAGTATCCCCTGCCCGGCAAGCTGCTGTTCTCTGACCTGACGGTGGACGCCACCTCCGGGCAGGTGTCGCTGCGTGCCGAGCTGCCCAACCCTGAAGGCCTGTTGCTGCCGGGTATGTTCGTGCGCGTGCGGCTGGCGCAGGCGCAGGTCGAGGGTGGCATCTTGTTGCCCCAGCAGGCGGTGACCCGTGGCGCGCAGGCCGACACCGTGATGGTGGTCGATGGCCAGGGCATGGTGTCGCCACGTCCGGTGAAGCTGGGCGGCGCGAAGGGGACCAACTGGGTGGTGCTGGGCGGGCTCAAGACTGGAGAGCAGGTCATGGTCGATGGCTTCCAGAAGATGATGAACCCCAAGGCCCCTGTCAAGCCGGTGCCGTGGCAGCAGTCCAGCGCACAGGCTGGCATGGGCTCGGCCCCCGCCTCGGCTGCGGCTTCAAAGTAAGGGGGCGCGAGCATGTCACGTTTCTTCATTGATCGGCCCATCTTTGCGTGGGTGATCGCCCTGTTCATCCTGGTGTTTGGCGCGGTGGCCATCACCCAGTTGCCGGTGGCCCAGTACCCCACCGTGGCCCCACCCTCGGTGGTCATCAGTGCGGTGTACCCCGGTGCGTCGGCCAAGACCCTCGATGAAGCCGTGGTCAACGTCATCGAGCAGGAACTCAACGGTGCGCCCGGCCTGGCCTACATGGAGTCGGTCAGCCAGGCCAACGGGACGGCGGCCATCACGGTCACGTTCGAGTCCGGCACCAACATCGACCTCGCGCAGGTCGAGGTGCAAAACCGCCTGGCACGCGCCACGCCGCGTTTGCCCAGCGCCGTGACACAGCAGGGCGTGAAGGTTGAAAAAACGCGCAGCAACATCCTCATGTTCGTGATGTTGTCGTCCACCAACCCGGCCTACGACCCCGTGGCGCTGGGCGACTACGCCTCACGCAGCATCGTGCCGGAGCTGCAACGCGTCCCCGGCGTCGGGCAGGTCACCATGTTCGGCACCGAGCGTGCCATGCGCATCTGGGTGGACCCGGCCAAGCTGGTGTCGTATGGCTTGAGTGTGACCGAGGTCAACAACGCCATCCGTGCGCAAAACGCGCTGGTGTCGGCTGGCGGCATTGGCGAGCGACCCAATCTGACCGAGCAGACCATCACCGCCACCGTGGTGGTGGCGGGGCAACTCGGCAACGTCGAGCAGTTTGGCAACATCGTGCTGCGCGCCAAGACCGACGGTTCGACCGTGCGCCTCAAGGACGTGGCCCGCATCGAGCTGGGCGCGCAGACCTACGCGGCCTATGCCCGTCTGAACAGCAAGCCCGCCCTGGGCATGGCCATCCAGCTCTCGCCCACCGGCAATGCCCTGGCCACCGCCACGGCCACCAAGGACCGGCTTGCAGAGTTGCGCAAGTATTTCCCTGCGGGGGTTGATTTCAGCGTGCCTTACGACACCTCCGGCTTCGTCAAGCTGTCCATCGGGCAGGTTGTGCAAACCCTGGTGGAAGCCGTGATCCTGGTGTTTCTGGTGATGTTCCTGTTCTTGCAAAACTGGCGCTACACCCTGATCCCGACCCTGGTGGTGCCGATCGCGCTGCTGGGCACCTTCGGCGTGATGTCAGTCTTTGGTTTTTCGATCAACGTGCTGACCATGTTCGGCATGGTGCTGGCCATCGGCATCCTGGTCGACGACGCCATCGTGGTGGTCGAGAACGTCGAGCGCATCATGGTCGAAGAGGGGCTGCCCCCACTGGCCGCCACCCGCAAGGCCATGGGCCAGATCAGTGGCGCCATCGTCGGCATCACCGTGGTGCTGGTGTCGGTGTTCATCCCGATGGCCTTCTTCTCGGGTTCGGTGGGCAACATCTACAAACAGTTCTCGCTGTCGATGGTGTCCTCCATCCTGTTCTCGGCCTTCCTGGCCTTGTCGCTGACCCCGGCGCTGTGCGCCACGCTGCTCAAGCCCGCCGCCGACGATCACCACGAGAAGAAGGGCTTCTTTGGCTGGTTCAACCGCGCCTTCAGCTCGACGACGCATGGCTACGAAAGCTGGGCGGCCCGCTTGGTCAAACGTGGTGGCCGCACCCTGATCATCTACGCCGTCATCGTGGGGGCCGTGGGCTGGATGTACGTCCGCATGCCCACCTCTTTCCTGCCTGACGAAGACCAGGGCAGCCTGATCACCCTGGTGCAGTTGCCTGCCGGTGCCACCAGCCAGCGCACCGAAGCGGTGATGAAGCAAGTGGAAGACTTCTACCTCAAACAGTCCGAGGTCAAGTCCGTGGTGGGCGTGATCGGCTTCAGCTTCTCGGGCTCCGGTCAGAACGCCGGTCTGGCCTTCGTGACCCTGAAGGATCACAGCGAGCGCCAGGGCGACGCGCACAGCGCACAGGCCCTGGCCAAGCGCGCCTTCGGTGCCCTGATGGGCGTGCGCGATGCCTTCATCTACCCGCTGGTGCCGCCTCCGATCATGGAGCTGGGCAATGCCACCGGTTTCGCCGTGCGCGTGCAAGACCGCGCCTCGCTGGGCCATGAGGCCCTGCTGGCGGCACGCAACCAGTTGCTGGGCATGGCAATGCAAAGCCCGATCCTGGCGGGCCTGCGCCCGGATGGGCTGGAAGATGCCCCGCAGCTGCAGGTGGACATCGACCGCGACAAGGCCAACGCCCTGGGCGTGGACTTTGCCGTGATCAGCGCCTCGCTGTCGTCCTCGCTGGGTTCGGCCTACATCAACGACTTCCCCAACGCGGGTCGCATGCAGCGCGTCATCGTCCAGGCCGATGCCAAGGACCGCATGCAGGCCGAAGACTTGCTGCGCATCAACGTGGTCAACAGCCGTGGCCAGAGCGTGCCGCTGTCCGCTTTTGCGACCACCCGCTGGGTGTCGGGGCAGATGCAGGCGGTGCGCTACAACGGTTATCCGTCGATGCGGATCTCGGGTGCGGCCGCGCCGGGCTACAGCTCGGGCGACGCCATGGCCGAGTTGCAACGCCTGGCGGCACAATTGCCTGCGGGCGTCGGCATCGAGTGGACGGGCCTGTCGCGCGAAGAGCGTCTGTCAGGCTCGCAGGCCACCATCTTGTTGGCCTTTTCCTTGCTGGCCGTGTTCCTGTGTCTGGCCGCCTTGTACGAAAGCTGGACCATCCCGGTGGCCGTGCTGCTGGTGGTGCCTCTGGGCATTCTGGGTTCGCTGCTGGGGGCCAACCTGCGCGACATGCCCAACGACGTGTACTTCAAGGTCGGCCTGATCACCATCATCGGTCTGTCGGCCAAGAACGCCATCCTGATCATCGAGTTCGCCAAGGAGCTGCATGAGAAGGGCATGGGGCTGATCGAGGCCACGCTGCGTGCCTGTCACCTGCGTTTCCGCCCGATCATCATGACCTCGCTGGCCTTCATTCTGGGTGTGCTGCCCCTGGTGCTGGCCTCTGGCCCTGGCTCGGCCAGCCAGCGCGCCATCGGCACTGGCGTGATGGGCGGCATGATCGCGGCCACCGTGCTGGCCGTGTTCTTCGTGCCCGTGTTCTTCGTGGTGGTGCGCCGCCTGTTCCCCGGCAAGCCCGCCGCTGCCCCCGCTTCCGATGTGGAGACCGCTCATGACTAAGACCACCCGCCTGCTGCGCCCGGCCATCGCCGTGGCCGCGCTGTTGAGCGTGGCCGCCTGTTCCTTCACGCCTCAGTACCAGCGCCCGGCTCTGGCTGTGCCCGATCAACTGCCGGTGCCGCCTGCGACGGCGGCGGCGACGCCCGCGTCCAGCGTGGCCGAGCTACCCTGGAGCACCTACTTCCCTGACACCCGGCTGCAAGGCCTGATCCGTCAGGCCCTGGATCAGAACCGGGACCTGCGCATGGCCATGCTCACCATCGAGCAATGGCGTGCGACCTATCAGATCCAGAACGCTGACCGCTTCCCCACGCTCAGTGGGGCTGTCAGCGGCTCGCGGGGGCCTTCATCGACGCCTCCCAACGACCTCACCACCACCGCCACCGCTGGCGTGACCGTCTCCGCCTACGAGCTGGACCTGTTCGGCCGTGTCAAGGCACTCAGCGAAGCCGCCAGCGCCCAGGTGCTGGCCTCGGAAGAAGCCCGCAAGACCACGCACATCAGCCTGGTCGCGGCGGTGGCCAATGCCTACTACGCGCTGTGGGCCGACCGCTGGCAGCTGGCCCTGGCCGAGCAAACCCTGCAAGCCCGTGAAGCGTCCTTCAAGCTGTTCAAGCTCAAGTTCGATCATGGTGTGCTCAATGAGCTGGACCTGAGTTCCTCACAGTCCCTGGTCGAAGCCGCCCGCGTGACCCGGGCACAGGCACAGCGCCAGTGGGCGCAAGACCTCAACGCCCTGAACCTGCTGCTGGGCTCGACCGCACCGGCCGATCTGCTGCCGCCCGTGCCGCAGATCGATGCCCAGGCCGTGGGCCGCAGTGCCGACGCCAAGGCGGCCAGCCAGGCCGTGCTGGCTGCGCTGTGGCCGGGCCTGAGCGAGCTGCCCGTGGGCCTGTCGTCCGACGTGTTGCTGCAGCGCCCCGACATCGCGCAGGCTGAGCAACAGCTCATCGCCGCCAACGCCAACATCGGCGCGGCCCGCGCCGCCCGCTTCCCGCGCATCAGCCTGACGGCCAGCGCCGGCGTCGTCAGCGATTCGCTGTCGGGTCTGTTCGACGATGGCCGCACCGCCTGGAGCTTTGCCCCCTCGCTGAGCGTGCCCATCTTCGACGCGGGCCGTGCCAAGGCCGGCGTGGCCGTGGCCGAGGTCAAGCGCGACATTGCCGTGGCCCAGTACGACAAGGCCGTGCAGACCGCGTTCAAGGAAGTGGCCGACGCCCTCGTCGCCCGTCGCAGCTACGCCGAGCAGGCCGAAGCGCAACTGGCGCAGGCCCAGGCCGAGGCCACGCGCCTGCGCCTGTCCACCCTGCGCTACGACAACGGCGTGTCCAGCCAGCTCGATCTGCTTGATGCCCAGCGCGCCCTGTTCAACACCCAGCAGGCCTTGATCGCGGCGCAACTGGCGCGCCAGCAGGCCCACATCGGTGTGTACAAGGCGCTGGGGGGTGGCTGGGTGGCGCAGCCCGCCGCTGCAGCAACCACGCCCGTCACGCCATAATTCCGGTGTGAACACCGCCGCCACCCTGTCCCTGCGCGACCGCTGGTCGCTCTACCTCGACCTCATCCGCTGGGACCGCCCCCAGGGCTGGCTGCTGCTGCTGTGGCCTACCCTGATGGCCCTGTGGATGGCGGCGGGCGGTTTCCCGGGCTGGCACCTGCTCACGGTCTTCACCCTGGGGACCATCCTGATGCGCAGCGCGGGCTGCGCCGTCAACGACTTCGCCGACAAGGACATTGACCGCCACGTTGAGCGCACCGCGCAGCGCCCGCTCACCAGCGGCCGCATCTCCGTCAAGGAGGTCGTGCTCATCGGGGTGGTGCTGGCGCTGGTCTCGTTCGCGCTGGTGCTCACCACCAACGCCTACACCGTGGCGCTGTCCTTCGGGGCGCTGGCCGTCACCATCGTCTATCCCTTCACCAAGCGCTTCTTTGCCATGCCGCAGGCCGTGCTGGGCGTGGCCTATGCCTTCGGCATTCCGATGGCGTTCACGGCGGTCCTCAACGAGATCCCGCCGGTGGTGGGGTGGTTGCTGGCCGGCAAGCTGGCCTGGGTCATCGCCTATGACACCGAGTACGCCATGGTCGATCGCAACGACGATCTCAAGATCGGCATCCGCACCTCGGCCATCACGCTGGGGCGCTTCGATGTGGCTGGGGTGATGAGCTTGTACGCGGTCTGCATCGCCTGCTGGTGGCAGGCAGGCCAATTGACCGGCATGGGCTGGGTCTATGACCTGTCGCTGCTCGTGGCCGCCGCCCAGGCGCTGTACCACTACACGCTGATCAAGGGCCGCGAACGCCTGGCCTGCTTCCAGGCCTTCCGCCTCAACCACTGGCTCGGCCTCACTGTGTGGGTGGGGGTGGTTGCTGACCTGGCCTTGCGGGGCTGAGGCTCGACGCCGCAGCGTTCAGGCTGCGGCGCTGGCGTTCAACGCCCGAACTCGTCGCCCAACTCGGCTGCGCGCTGTTGCGCGGCCCGCATCGCCGCCACGAAGGCGTCCTTCACGCCCTTGGATTCCAGGTGGGTCAGGGCCGCATACGTGGTGCCACCCTTGGATGTCACCCGCTCACGCAACACCGCCGGGCTCACGTCCGACTGTTGTGCCAAGGCGGTGGCACCCGCAAACGTGGCCTGCGCCAGCAAGCGGCCCTGCTCGGCGCTCAGGCCCATGTCCTGCGCGGCCTGCATCATGGCCTCGATGAAATAAAACACATAGGCCGGACCCGAGCCGGACAAGGCCGTCACCGCGTCCAGATCGGCTTCCTGCGCCACCCACAGGTGCGCGCCGGTGGCGCTCACCATGCCTTCGATGGCCGCGCGCTCGTCTGCGCTCACCTCGGCGCGGGCAAACAGCCCGGTCATGCCCTGGCCCACCAGCGCTGGCGTGTTGGGCATGGCCCGCACGATGCGCGGTGTGCCCAGCAGGCGGGCGATGTCGTCGGTGCGCAGGCCGGCCATCACGCTGTAGTGCAGGGCCTGTCCCGTCAGCGGCGCATAGCTCTGCGCCGCGTCCTTGAACTGTTGGGGCTTGACCGCCCACACCACGGTGCGCGCCGTGCGCAGGGTTTCGTCGGGGCCGGCGGCGGTCTGCACCCCCAGCGTGTCGGTCAGGCGCTGACGCTGCTCGGGCACCGGGTCAATGACCAGGATGCTGGCCGGGGCGGTGCCCTGACGCAAGAGGCCGCCAATGATGGCGGTGGCCATGTTGCCGCCGCCGATGAATGCGATGTCGATGGAAGTGCTCATGCCCGTCATCATGCCGCAATCACCGTTGCCCAAACAGCGCCGTGCCCACCCGCACCATCGTCGAGCCCTGCGCCACCGCGGCTTCCAGGTCGGCACTCATGCCCATCGACAGCACATCCAACGGCAAGCCGGCTGCGCGCAGTTGCTCGAACACCACGCGCACCTGCGCCAAGGCTTCGGCCTGCACCGCCGGATCGGGGGAGGGGGCCGGCAAGGCCATCACGCCGCGCAGTTGCAAACGGGGCAGGACCGCGACGGCTTGAGCAAGCGTCAGCGCGTCGCTCGGAGCGACCCCGCTTTTGCTGCCCTCGCCACTGGTGTTGACCTGGATGCACACCTGCAAAGGTGGCAAGTGCGCCGGGCGCTGCTCACTCAGGCGCTGGGCAATCTTGAGCCGGTCCACGCTCTGTACCCAGTCAAAGTGCTCGGCCACCACGCGGGTCTTGTTGCTCTGCAAAGGCCCGATCAGGTGCCAGGTGATCTGTGCGCGCAAGTCGGCCAACTCAACCATCTTGTCGATGGCCTCTTGCACATAGTTTTCGCCAAAACAGCGTTGCCCGGCGTGAAATGCGTCGCGCACCGTTACAGATTGAAACATTTTACTGACCGCCAGCAGCGTGACACTATCTGCTGCACGCCCCAGTTGCGCACACGCCGCCTCAATCCGGTTTCGTACGAGTTGCAGGTTGTTCGCGATCGTCGCCATAATGGGTCCGTAACGAATGACAGGTCGACATCATCCATGGATATCACCCAACTCTTGGCCTTCTCGGTCAAAAACAAGGCTTCTGACCTTCACTTGTCGGCAGGCCTGCCTCCGATGATTCGGGTGAACGGCGACGTGCGCCGCATCAACGTCGATGCGCTGGACCACAAACAGGTCCACGAAATGATGTACGACATCATGAACGACGCCCAGCGCAAGCACTTCGAAGAAACGCTGGAATGCGATTTCTCGTTCGAAATCCAGGGTCTGGCCCGCTTCCGCGTCAACGCCTTCAACCAGAACCGTGGTGCGGGGGCCGTGTTCCGGACCATTCCCTCCAAGATCCTCTCGCTCGAGCAGCTCAACTGCCCCAAGATCTTTGGTGACCTCGCCCTCAAGCCGCGCGGTCTGGTGCTCGTCACCGGCCCCACCGGCTCGGGCAAGTCCACCACGCTGGCCGCGATGGTGAACCACCTCAACGAAACCGAATACGGTCACATCCTCACGGTGGAAGACCCGATCGAATTCGTGCACGAGGCCAAGAAGTGCCTGATCAACCAGCGCGAAGTCGGCCCCCACACCATGAGCTTCTCGAACGCCCTGCGTTCGGCCCTGCGTGAAGACCCCGACTGTATCCTGGTGGGCGAATTGCGCGACCTCGAAACCATCCGCCTGGCCCTGACCGCCGCCGAAACCGGCCACTTGGTCTTCGGTACCCTGCACACCTCCAGCGCCGCCAAGACCATCGACCGCGTGGTTGACGTCTTCCCTGCCGCTGAAAAGGAAATGGTGCGCGCCATGCTGTCCGAATCACTGCAGGCCGTCATTTCTCAAACGCTGTGCAAGATCAAGGACGGCAGCGGGCGCGTCGCTGCCCACGAGATCATGATCGGGAGCTCGGCCATCCGCAACCTGATCCGCGAAAACAAGATCGCCCAGATGTACTCGGCGATCCAGACCGGCAGCGGCCTGGGCATGCAGACCCTCGACCAGAACCTCACCGACCTGGTGCGACGCAACATCATCTCGCCCGCTGAAGCGCGCTCCAAGGCCAAGATCCCCGAGAACTTCCCGGGCTGAGCTTCAAGACGCGCGCCACCTCCTTCGACTCTCCCCAAAAAAATCAGGACACCATCATGGAACGCGACCAGGCATCCAAATTCATCAACGACCTGCTCAAACTCCTGATTTCGCGGGGCGGCTCCGACCTCTTCCTCACGGCCGAGTTTCCGCCCGCCATCAAGGTCGATGGCAAGATCAACAAGGTCTCGCCTCAGCCCCTGAGTGGCTCACACACCATGGCGCTGGCGCGCGCCATCATGAACGACAAGCAGGCCGCCGAGTTCGAGCGCACCAAGGAGTGCAACTTCGCGATCGCGCCCACCGGCATTGGCCGTTTCCGCGTCAACACCTACATCCAGCAAGGCCAGGTCGGCATCGTGCTGCGGGTCATCCCGGCGCACCTGCCCACCATCGACGGCCTGGGCCTGCCCCTGATCCTCAAGGACGTGGCCATGGCCAAGCGCGGCCTGGTCATCTTCGTGGGCGGCACCGGCTCCGGCAAGTCCACCTCGCTGGCCGCCATGGTCGATCACCGCAACGAGAATTCCTACGGCCACATCATCACCGTCGAAGACCCGATCGAATTTGTGCACCCGCACAAGAACTGCATCGTCTCGCAGCGCGAAATCGGCATCGACACCGAAGGCTGGGAGCAGGCGCTCAAGAACACCCTGCGCCAGGCTCCCGACGTCATCCTGATGGGTGAAATCCGCGACCGCGAGACCATGGAGCACGCCATCCAGTTCTCCGAAACGGGTCACCTGTGCATGGCCACCCTGCACGCCAACAGCGCCAACCAGGCGCTCGATCGCATCATCAACTTCTTCCCCGAAGACCGCCGCGACCAGCTGCTGATGGACCTCTCGCTGAACCTGCGCTCGCTGGTGTCGCAGCGCCTGCTGCCGCGTGAAGCGGGCAAGGGGCGCATTGCTGCCGTCGAGGTGTTGCTCAACTCGCCGCTGATCGCCGACCTGATCTTCAAGGGCTCGGTGGGCGAGATCAAGGAGATCATGAAGAAGTCACGCGAACTGGGCATGCAGACCTTCGACCAGGCGCTGTTCGACCTCTACGAGGGCAACTACGTCACCTACGAAGACGCGCTGCGCAACGCCGACTCGCTCAACGACCTGCGCCTGCAGATCAAGCTGCACAGCCAGCGCGCGCGCAACCAGGATTTGTCGGCGGGCACCGAGCACTTCAAGATCGTCTGACCTCGGGCCGTGGCCACGGCGCATGGCCCGACACGTCTGACACAATCGAGCTCGACCCCGGAGAGCCCGATGAACATCGCCGACAAAACCTACGACCCCACGCCTGCCCGTCGCATTGCCTGCATCGGGCTGGGCACCATGGGTGCGCCCATGGCCGTTCACCTGCAACGAGCCGGCCACCACGTCACCGTGTACAACCGCACGGCAGCCAAGGCGACTCAGTGGGTGCAAACGCACGGCGGGCAATGCGCTTCCACACCGCGTGAGGCCGCCCAAAGCGCCGACATCGCCATCACCTGCGTGGGCAACGACGACGACCTCCGCGAGGTCTGTACCGGCCCGCAGGGCGCGTTCCACAGCCTCGCACCTGGCGCCGTCATCGTTGATCACACCACCACCTCCGCAGAGGTCGCGCGCGAGCTCGCGCAGGCTGCACGCGAACAAGGCTTGCACTTCATTGACGCGCCCGTCTCAGGCGGCAACCTCGGTGCCCTCAACGGTGTGCTCACCATCATGTGTGGGGGGGATGCCGACGCCTTCGCGCGCATCGAGCCGGTCATCGCCGCCTACGCGCGCGCCGTCACCCACCTGGGCGACTCTGGTGCCGGTCAGCTTGCCAAAATGGTCAACCAGATTGCTGTGGCCGGCCTGCTACAAGGCCTGGCCGAGGCCTTGGCCTTCGGGCAAAAAGCCGGGCTGGACATGCCCCAGGTGCTGAACGTCATCTCGCAAGGGGCTGCCAGCAGCTGGCAGATGGTCAACCGGGGCCCCACCATGATCGCCGACCAGTTCGACTTTGGTTTTGCCGTGGACTGGATGCGCAAGGATCTCGGCCTGGTTCTGGATGAAGGCCGACGTCTCGGTGCCCGTTTGCCGGCCACCGCGCTCGTTGATCAGTTCTACGCCGACGTGCAAGCCATGGGTGGTAGCCGCTTCGACACATCCAGCCTGATCAAGCGCCTGCGCTGAGCAAGCGGCTCGTGCCGCATGCCCCGACGCGCTCAGCTCAAGGCTGAGCGCTGTCGCTGGCAGCGGGGCTTGCCGCTCTTGGCAGCTTGCGGGCCAGTTCGTCCTCACTGATGATCTGCATCATCTTGATCACCCTGCGCACGCCCTTGATGCTCGACACCAGCTCAGAGGCCCGCTGGGCCTCGCGTTCGGTCACCATGCCCATCAGATAGACATCACCACGCTCGACCACCACATCAAAGGCATTGCTCATCAGGTCGCGCGCATCCACCAGCGTCGCGCGCACCTTGGTGGCCACCAGCATGTCATTCGAGCGCGATGACAAGCTGCTGTTGAAACTCACCATCAACTCATTGACCACACTGGCCACGTTCTCCGTCTGCGAGGCGGCCAGAGCGGCGGCCTCGCGGTCGGCCTGCGTCGGCACCTCGCCGGTCAGCAGCACCACGCGGTTGTAAGCGTTCACATTGACATGACCACGATCCTGCAACGCCTCCCTGATGCGATGGCTTGCCTTGATCCTGATGCCCTGATCTTCGAGTTGAATGCCCGAAGTGCGGCGGTCGGTGGCCACAAATGCACCTCCCACGGCCGTGCCCAGCACCAAGGGGGCGCACGCCGACAAACACAAGGCAGCAGCCAGGGCCGCGCTCCAGCGCAACACAGCGGGGGTCAAAGTCAGACGGGTCATCAGGCAGCCTCTCCAAGCAGGTGGGTGTCCACGGCCGCACACAGGCCTTCCAGGGCCAGCCAGGCGATCGCAAACAAGGTGGACTCGCGCGTGCCCGGCAAGGGCACCCACACATCCGTGTCACGCAATTGCGGTCCCAGCGTGCGGGCCGCTTCTCCCGTGAAGATCACCAAAGTCAGATCCAGTTCCGCAGCTGCCTCTGTGGCCGCCAGCAAATCGGGGTCATCGCGTTCCAGTGAAAACGCCAGCCAGACATCACCGGGATGACCCAGTGCGCGCACCTGCTGCGCCAGACTTGCCTGACTCGGCCCGACAGGGGGTGTCAAGGCCAACGCCGACAAGGGCGGGCGCTCACGACCCGCTCCTCGCACCAGCCATGCAGCGGCCTGCTGGGCCAGCCACGCGGCCTCGCCTTCGCCGGCGCACAGCACCTTGCCGCCTGACGTGATGGTGTGCATGAGCGCCAGGGCCGCATAGTTCAACTGCTGAGCCAGCCGCTCTGACGACTGATACAGCCAGTCGGCGGTCTCCAGCAAGGGTTGCTGCAGATAGGACTGCTGAAAAGTGGATTCCGACATGGCGCGGATGATAAGGCAGTGTGGCCACCCCCTGTGTCAGGACGCATCAAAGGCCGCAGGCAGCCAGGTCACTTCCTCGCCATCAATCGCCACCACATCAAAACGACACGGCGGCCACACCGTCAAGGTGGACAGATAAAACTGCGCCCCCAAAATGCAGCGCCGCTGCTTGCCCCGTGTCACCGTGGCCGCCGCGCCGCCGTGCGTGCGCCCACTGCGCTGACGCACCTCCACGAACACCAGCGTGCCGTCCGCGTCCGGCGCGCGCATGATCAGGTCCACCTCGGCACCACGCGCACTCGGCCCGCGCGCCACCCGATAATTGCGCTCCACCAGCGTCAGGCCTTGCGCCAGCAAATGCCGCAGCGCCCGCTCCTCCCCCTCATCTCCCCGGGACTTTGTTGTGACCATCGATGCCAATCTGCTGCTCCAGGCGGCCCAACACGTGGCCGGCGGCCAACAGTATCCCAAAGGCGCGCTCTACCTCATCGCCACCCCCATCGGCAACCTGGCCGACATCACCCTGCGCGCCGTCCAGGCCCTCACTCTGGCCGACGTCGTGGCCTGTGAAGACACCCGCGTTACCGGCGGCTTCCTGCGTCACCTCGGCATCGACAAGCGCCTCGTGCCCTTGCACCAGCATAACGAAGTCGGCGGTGCCCAGGCCTTGATCGAACTCATGCAAGCCGGCCAGCGCGTCGCCTACGTCAGCGATGCCGGCACCCCCGCCGTGTCCGACCCCGGTGCCCACCTCGTGCAAGCCGCGCAGGCCGCCGGCCTCACCGTGGTGCCCCTGCCGGGCGCCAGCAGCGTCACCACCGCCATGAGTGTGGCCGGCGACACCGTCGCCCAGGGCTTTCGCTTCCTGGGTTTTCTGCCCTCCAAAGGCGCTGCCCGCCAGACCCTCCTGCGCGAAGTCGCCGGCCAGTCCTGCAGCCTGGTGCTGTTCGAAGCCCCGCACCGCATCGAAGCCCTCGCCCGCGATCTGGTCGAGGTCCTGCCCCAGGGCCGCCTCACCCTGTGCCGCGAACTCACCAAACAGTTCGAAGAGATCGCCACCTTGCCCGTGGCCGACCTCCCCGCCTGGCTCACCGCCGAGCCGCACCGCCAGCGTGGCGAATTCGTCATCGTCGTGCACGCCCAGCCCGAGGTGGCTGCCGAGACCCTGCTGACCCCACCGCAGGCCACGCTGCTGCAGACCTTGGTGCAGCACCTCCCCGTCAAACAGGCTGCGGGTCTGCTGGCTGACGTCACCGGCCTGCCGCGCAAAGCCCTTTACGAACAGGCCTTGACGTATCGTCAGGCCGACGACGCCACCTGACGCGTCACGCCACGCAAGTCCCGCGAGCGAGGGGTTGGGGTAACCCGCGAAATCAGGGTTCTCCACTTGTGACATTGCCTGTATCCTGAATGACAGTAGAGGCTACCGTGCGCCGAACATGGCGCACTCACCGGGAGTCCTCCATGATCTTGTCCCTCCTGCGTCGCAGCCTGACCGCGCTGATGCTGATCGCGACCCTGTCCGTCGCCCATGCCGGCACCACCGCCCAGACCCGCCACCCCATCGTGCTGGTCCACGGCTTCATGGGCTTCAACAGCGTGCTGGGCATCCCCTACTGGTACAAGATCCCCGAGGCGCTGCGCAAAGAAGGTGCCACCGTTTACATCGCCTCCGTCAACCCCTCCCAGAGCACCGAATACCGCGGCGAAGAGCTGATCCGCCAGATGCAGCAATGGGCCGCCAAAGACGGCGTCCAGAAGTTCAACCTGATCGGTCACAGCCATGGTGGCCCCACGGTGCGCTACGCCGCGGGCGTCATGCCTGCCATGGTCGCCAGCGTCACCACCGTCGCCGGTGCCAACTTCGGCTCCGAGGTCGCCGACCAACTCGAATCCAGCATGACCCCCGGTGCCCTGTTCGAGCAAACCGCCACCGGCCTGGCCAAGCTGATCTCCTACCTGAACGGCACCCCCAGCACCTCCGACGTCAACCTGCGCGCTGCTGTGGATTCGCTCAGCGCCACCGGCATGGCCAAGTTCAACGCCCGCTTCCCCGCCGGCGCGCCGACCACCCCCTGCGGCAGTGGCCCCGAGATCGCCGCCATCGATGGGCACCCGATCCGCTGGTACTCAGTCTCCGGCACTGCCGTCAAAACCAACGGCTGGGACATCTCCGATCTGCTGCTCGACACCTTTGCGTCGAAGTACTTCAGCGAAGAGCACGACGGCCTGGTGGGCCGCTGCGCCAGCCACTGGGGCAAGGTCCTGAAGGACAACTACGACTGGAACCACCTCGACGAGATCAACCAGGTCTTTGGTCTGGTCGGCCGCAGCGCCCCCAGCCCGCTGGCCTTCTACGTCCAGCATGCCAACCGCCTCAAGCAGGTCGGCCTGTAAGCCAGACGCCTCATTCGGGCACGCCCGCTTGTTCCGCAACCCTTGTCTGTGAGCCCCACCCGCCCCCTGCTGCTGACGCGTCGGCGCACCCTGTCGGCCTGGGCGCTGGCGGGCGTGAGTGTGTTCGCCGTGTTGGCCCTGGCATGGGTCTATCTCGGCAGCGCCCGGGAGGCGGTGTCACCTACCTCCCCGGATCGCGCCGACCCGACCGGCACCTCGTCTGGCATGGGGCTCATCGTCACGCCCCGCCACCCCAACGCTGAGCCGTCGCCGCACGGCGGCCTCACCCCAAGCCAAACGCGCGAGCGCCTGTTCCGCCACGGCTCCCTGTCCGGCACCACCCCCACCGGCGACTGGTGCGTGCGCGGCACGCGATTGCAGCCCTGCGAGGCCCTGCGTCACCGCTTCGAGTACTACCTGCTCGCGCAAGGTGAAGTCGAGGCGGCCGACCTGCGCGCCCTCGTGGCCGACGAGCTCACGCGCGCGCACGGCCCCGCTCCCGTGGCCGAGGTCCTGGCCCTGTGGGGCCGTTATGCGACGCTGCGCGCCCACCCCTACCGCACGGTCTTTGACCCCCGCAACCTGACCACCTGGCGCGCCCTGCTCGACGAACAGCAGCGCACCCGCCGCCAGATTCTGGGCGACCCCTGGGCCCAGGCCTTCTTCGCCGCCGAAGAGGCCGAAGCCCGCAGCGACCTGGCCCACCTCGAACGCGGCACCGCGCTGCCGGCCGACCCCGGCCTGCCCGTCCCGTCCACCAGTCAGGACGCCAGCGCAGACATCACCCGCGCCGTGCACAGCGAGCGCGTTGCCCGCTACGGTGCCGCTGCCGCCGACCGCCTCACCCAGGCAGACGCCCAATGGGCCGACTGGAGCCGCCGCCTGCAAACGGCGCAAAGCGAATGGGCGCGCCTGCAGGCGGCGGCCGAGCTGTCACCCCCGCAGCGCCGCCAGGCGATCGACTCGCACATCCAGGTCCATTTCCACCCAGATGAGCGTCGCCGCGTCGCCGCCCTGCTCGCACTCTGAAACGCCGCAAAGCAGGGCTTCTGGTCCTCCCCGCGCAGCCCAGCGCCACCATGCCTACAATGCGCCCATGATCGCCGTTGACGCCACCATCGCCCGCCTCCAGACTGCCCGTGAGCTGCTGCTTGCGCCTTACCAGCTGGACGAGTCCACCCTGCTCAAAGCCCTGCGGGTCATCACCGACCACCGGGTCGACGATGCCGACCTCTACTTTCAGTACACCCGCAGCGAAGGCTGGAGCCTCGAAGAGGGCATCGTCAAGTCCGGCAGCTTCGGCATCGACCAGGGTGTGGGCGTGCGCGCCATCTCCGGCGAAAAAACCGCCTTCGCCTACTCCGACGACATCTCTGAAGCGGCCCTGCTCGATGCCGCCCGCACCGTGCGCACCATCGCCGCCGCCGGCCAAAGCCGCAAGGTCAAGGTGGGCGAGCCCCGCGTCGCCCCCAGCCGCACCCTTTATCCGGCCTTCGACCCCATCGCCTCGCTGGACAGCACCGCCAAGGTCGCCCTCCTCGAAGACGTCGAGCGCCGCGCCCGCGCCAAGGACCCCCGCATCGTGCAGGTCATGGCTGGTCTTGGCTGCGAGTACGACGTCGTCATGGTCGCCCGTGCTGACGGCACCCTGGCCGCCGACGTGCGCCCCCTGATTCGCCTGTCCCTCACCGTCATCGCCGAACAACACGGTCGCCGTGAAGTCGGCTCTGCCGGTGGCGGTGGCCGCTACGACCTCAGCTACTTCAGCCAGGCCGTCACCCAGACCTATGTGGACCAGGCCGTGCACGCCGCGCTGGTCAACCTCGAAGCCCGCCCCGCGCCGGCAGGCGAGATGACCGTGGTTCTGGGCAACGGCTGGCCCGGCATCCTGCTGCACGAAGCCGTCGGCCACGGCCTCGAAGGCGACTTCAACCGCAAGGGCTCCAGCGTCTTCTCCGGCCGCATTGGCCAGCGCGTTGCCGCCAAGGGCGTCACCATCCTCGACGACGGCACGCTGCCGGACCGCCGTGGCTCGCTCAACATCGACGACGAAGGCCACGCCACCCAGCGCACCGTCCTCATCGAAGACGGCATCCTGCGCAACTACATTCAGGACGCCACCAACGCCCGCCTGATGAAAACTGCGCCCACCGGCAACGGCCGCCGCGAAAGCTACGCCCATATACCCATGCCCCGCATGACCAACACCTACATGCTGGCCGGCGACAAAGACCCCCAGGAAATCGTCGCCTCCATCGACCGGGGCCTGTACGCCGTCAACTTCGGTGGTGGCCAGGTGGACATCACCAGTGGCAAGTTCGTCTTCTCGGCCTCCGAGGCCTACTGGGTCGAAAACGGCAAGATCCAGTATCCCGTCAAAGGCGCGACCCTGATTGGCAACGGCCCTGACGCCATGACCCGCGTCAGCATGATCGGCAACGACCTCGCCCTCGACCCGGGCGTGGGCACTTGCGGCAAGGAAGGGCAGAGCGTCCCGGTCGGCGTCGGCCAGCCTACCTTGCGCATCGACGGCCTGACCGTCGGCGGCACCGCCTGATTTTTCCCATCCCTGCGTCGCCTGGCGCAGGGATATTTCGCCCTTGTCATTTTTATGCAAACAGTGCTTGACCCTTGCTTGGGTTCTCATGCATAATACAAGGCTTCGCTGCTCAAGCGATCAGTTCTGGCCTGGTTACCCTCGCTGGTCTGCTGCAAGACTCAAATTGCATCAGGCACGCGCTGCGGCAGGATTCTCGGAATTGAAAGCTTGTTCAGATCCGCCCGTTCTACGGGCCCAAGACTGACCGTTCGTTGTTGCGCAGTTGTTTGTGCAGCCGATCGGGCCAAGTTGGGGTACACCATGATCCAAATGCAATCGCGACTTGACGTCGCTGACAACACGGGTGCTAAGAGCGTCATGTGCATCAAGGTGCTCGGTGGCTCAAAGCGTCGTTACGCCGGTATTGGCGACATCATCAAGGTCAGCATCAAAGAAGCTGCACCGCGTGGTCGCGTCAAAAAGGGCGAAGTTTACAGCGCTGTGGTCGTCCGCACCGCCAAGGGTGTCCGTCGTCCTGATGGCTCCCTGGTGAAGTTTGATGGCAATGCCGCCGTGCTGCTGAACGCCAAGCTGGAGCCTATCGGCACCCGCATCTTCGGCCCCGTGACGCGTGAACTGCGTAGCGAGCGCTTCATGAAGATCGTGTCGCTGGCTCCCGAGGTTCTGTAACCCCTCGGTGTAACGCAAAGGACCGCTTTTATGAACAAGCTCAAGACAGGCGACCAGGTCATCGTTCTGACCGGTCGCGACAAAGGCAAGCGTGGCACCGTGTCCGCTCGCGTGGATGTTGACCACTTGCTGGTCGATGGCGTCAACGTTGCCAAAAAGCACGTCAAGCCAAACCCTCTGAAGGGCACCACCGGCGGCATCGTTGACAAAACCATGCCTATCCATCAGTCCAACGTGGCAATTTTCAACCCTGCTTCCGGCAAGGCTGACCGCGTCGGTATCAAGCTCCTGGCAGACGGCAAAAAAGTGCGCGTCTTCAAGTCCAGCGGCGAAGAAATCAAGGCTTGAGGTCAAAAATGGCTCAAACACAAGCTCGCCTGCAGCAGTTTTACCGCGAAAAGGTCGTTCCTGACCTGATGGCCAAGTTCGGCTACAAGTCGATCATGGAAGTGCCGCGTCTGACCAAGATCACCCTGAACATGGGTGTCTCGGAAGCCGTGTCGGACAAGAAGGTCATGGATCACGCTGTTTCTGATCTGACCAAGATCGCAGGCCAAAAGCCCGTGGTCACCATGTCCCGCAAGCCCATCGCCGGTTTCAAAATCCGCGAGAACATGCCCATTGGTTGCATGGTCACTCTGCGCGGAACCACCATGTTCGAATTCCTGGACCGCTTCGTCACCATCTCGCTGCCCCGAGTGCGTGACTTCCGCGGTATCTCTGGTCGTTCTTTTGACGGTCGCGGCAACTACAACGTCGGCGTCAAGGAGCAGATCATTTTCCCGGAAATCGAATACGACAAGATTGACGCCATCCGTGGTCTGAACATCAGCATCACAACGACGGCCAAGTCCGACGACGAAGCGAAGGCTCTGCTGGCTGCTTTCAAGTTCCCGTTCAAGAACTGAGGTACATCGTGGCAAAAGTATCCTTGAAGCAACGCGAAGAAAAGCGCGAAAAGCTGGTTGCCAAGTACGCACAAAAGTACGCGGAACTGAAGGCCATCAGCAATGATGCCAAGAAGTCCGACGAAGAGCGTTACGCTGCCCGTCTTGAGCTGCAAAAGCTGCCCCGCAACGCCAACCCGACCCGTCTGCGCGCTCGTTGCGGCCTGACTGGTCGCCCACGTGGCACCTTCCGACAATTTGGTCTGGGTCGTAGCAAGATCCGTGAATTGGCATTCGCTGGCGACATCCCCGGTGTCACCAAGGCGAGCTGGTAATCCCAGCAGGTCACGAACAGGAGTTATCCCATGAGCATGAGTGATCCCATCGCCGACATGCTGACACGCATTCGCAACGCCCAAATGGTCTCCAAGACCGGTGTTGCAATGCCGTCGTCCAAGCTGAAAGTCGCGATTGCCCAGGTCCTGAAGGACGAAGGCTACATTGACGGGTTTGCCGTCACTGGCGAGGCTACCAAGCCCACGCTGGAAATTTCGCTGAAGTACTACGCTGGCCGTCCGGTCATCGAGCGCATCGAGCGTGTGTCCCGCCCCGGTCTGCGCATCTACAAGGGCCGTCACGCCATCCCTCAGGTCATGAATGGCCTGGGTGTTGCGATCGTGACCACCCCCAAGGGTGTCATGACCGACCGCAAGGCTCGCGCTGCCGGCATCGGTGGCGAAGTGCTCTGCTACGTCGCCTAATCGAGGAGGAATCGCAATGTCCCGCGTTGGAAAAATGCCGATCTCCGTCCCTCAAGGTGTGGACGTCCAGATCACCCCAGCCGCCGTCACAATCAAGGGCAGTCTCGGTACACTGAGTCTGCCTGGCAACGAACTGGTCATCGTCTCGAACGAAGCCGGTCAGTTGAAAGTGGCCCCCGCAAACGACAGCACCGCTGCCAATGCCATGTCCGGCACCTTCCGTGCCCTGCTGAACAACACCGTCAACGGTGTCAGCAAGGGTTTCGAGAAGAAGCTGACGTTGGTGGGCGTGGGCTTCCGTGCCCAGGCACAAGGCCAGAAGCTGAACCTGCAAATTGGTTTTTCTCACCCCGTTGAGAAAGAAATGCCTGCAGGTATCAAGGTTGAGACGCCCACCCCGACCGAAATCCTGATCAAGGGTTCCGATCGTCAGGTGGTTGGTCAGATCGCCGCTGAAATTCGTGCCTTCCGTCCGCCAGAGCCCTACAAGGGCAAGGGTATCCGGTACGCCGATGAGCGTGTGGTCATCAAAGAGACCAAGAAGAAGTAAGGAGCTGATTCATCATGGCAACAAGCAAGAAGGAACAGCGCCTGCGTCGCGCACGCCAGACGCGTGCCCGCATCGCCCTGCAAGGCGCAGTGCGTCTCACGGTCTTCCGTACCAATCTGCACATCTACGCCAGCGTGATTTCTGGCGACGGCAGCACAGTCCTGGCCTCCGCCTCGACCGCCGAAAAGGAAGTGCGCGAGCAACTCAAGGAGACTGGCAGCAACGTCGCTGCAGCCACCTTGATTGGCAAGCGCATCGCCGAGAAGGCCAAGGCTGCTGGCGTCGAGAAGGTCGCTTTCGACCGCGCTGGATACCAGTATCACGGTCGTGTCAAGGCCTTGGCTGAAGCCGCGCGTGAAGCCGGTCTTCAGTTCTAAGCCGCGTTACGCAACCGGAAGGAATTTCAAATGGCTAAGTTTCAACCCAAGGTAGCGGACGAAGGTCGCGACGACGGTCTGCGCGAGAAAATGATCCAGGTGAACCGCGTGACCAAAGTGGTCAAGGGCGGTCGGATCATGGGCTTCGCAGCTCTGACCGTGGTCGGCGACGGCGATGGCCGCGTTGGCATGGGCAAAGGTAAGGCACGTGAAGTGCCCCTGGCTGTTCAAAAGGCCATGGACCAGGCTCGTCGCAACATGGTCAAGGTCGCGCTCAAGAACGGTTCCGTGCACCACAACATCCGTGGCGAACACGGTGCAGCCAAAGTGCTGCTGGCCCCGGCACCTGCCGGTACCGGCATCATCGCTGGCGGCCCGATGCGCGCTGTGTTTGAAGTGATGGGCGTGACCGACATCGTGGCCAAGAGCCTCGGTTCGAGCAACCCCTACAACATGGTTCGTGCCACCTTCGATGCCTTGAACAAGGCAACGACACCGGCCGAAATCGCTGCGAAGCGTGGTCTGAACGTTGAAGACATCTTCAACTGATCGCGGGAGAGCTGAGATGAGCGAAAAGAAAACTGTCACCGTCAAGCTGGTTCGCAGCCCGATCGGCACCCGCGTCGATCACCGCGCCACCGTGCGTGGTCTGGGTCTGCGCCGCATGAACAGCACAGCCGTCCTGGAAGACACGCCTGCAGTTCGCGGCATGATCAACAAGGTCCGCTACATGGTTGAGGTGCAGTAAGCACTTCAACACAGGGGAACACCATGGAACTCAATAGCATCAAGCCCTCGGCGGGCGCCAAGCATGCCAAGCGCCGTGTTGGCCGTGGCATCGGCTCCGGCCTGGGCAAGACCGCAGGTCGCGGTCACAAGGGTCAGAAGTCACGTTCGGGCGGCTATCACAAAGTCGGTTTCGAAGGCGGTCAAATGCCTTTGCAACGCCGACTGCCGAAGCGCGGTTTCAAGTCGCACCTGCTGAAGTACAACGCTGAAATCACGCTGTCCGAGCTGCAAGCTCTGGGTGCAGCCGAAGTTGACGTGCTGTCCCTCAAGCAAGCTGGCCTGATTCCCCAGATCGCCAAGGTGGTCAAGGTGATCAAGTCGGGTGAGCTGTCCTCGAAGGTGGTGCTCAAGGGTATCGGCGCAACCGCTGGTGCCAAGGCCGTCATCGAAGCTGCTGGTGGCTCGTTGGCTGAATAAGCCTGCGAACACTGCACGAACGTCAGAAAGAGAACGGACTCAGCGTGGCAACCTCTCCCACACAACTGGCTCAAAGCGGCAAGTACGGTGACCTGCAACGTCGCCTGGTCTTCCTGCTGCTCGCGCTGGTGGTCTACCGTGTCGGGGCGCATATTCCCGTGCCCGGTATCGACCCTGCGCAGCTGCAACAGTTGTTCAAGGGGCAGCAAGGTGGGATCCTGAGTCTGTTCAACATGTTCTCGGGCGGAGCGTTGTCGCGTTTCACCGTGTTCGCGCTGGGCATCATGCCCTACATTTCTGCGTCCATCATCATGCAGATGATGGGCTATGTGGTGCCCTCTCTCGAAGCCTTGAAAAAGGAAGGCGAGGGCGGACGTCGCAAGATCACTCAGTACACGCGTTTTGCAACGTTGGGTTTGGCCTTGTTCCAGTCTTTCGGCATTGCCGTTGCGCTGGAAGGCACGCCTGGACTGGTGATTGATCCTGGTTTGGGTTTCCGCATGACTGCGGTGATCAGTCTCACTGCAGGCACCATGTTCCTCATGTGGCTGGGTGAGCAGATCACTGAACGTGGTCTGGGTAATGGTATTTCGATTCTGATTTTTGGCGGTATTGTTGCCGGTCTCCCTTCGGCGCTGGGTGGTCTGTTCGAGCTCATTCGCAACGGGGCCATGAGCATTCCTGCTGCCATCTTCATTGTGGCTCTGGTGGTCGCAGTGACTTATCTGGTGGTGTTCGTCGAGCGGGGTCAGCGCAAGATCCTGGTCAACTACGCCAAGCGTCAGGTCGGCAACCGTGTTTACGGCGGTCAGTCTTCACACCTGCCTTTGAAGATCAACATGGCTGGCGTGATCCCCCCGATTTTCGCTTCGTCGATCATTTTGCTGCCGACCACCGCTGTGAGCTGGTTTGCCACGGGTGACAGCATGCGCTGGCTGAAAGACATCGCCGGACTATTGTCGCCAGGTCAGCCGATTTATGTGATTTTGTATTCTGTGGCCATTGTCTTCTTCTGCTTCTTCTACACGGCGCTGGTGTTCAACAGCCGTGAAACAGCAGACAACCTGAAGAAAAGTGGTGCGTTCATTCCTGGTATCCGCCCTGGCGACCAGACCGCCCGTTACATCGACAAGATTCTCGGCCGTCTGACTCTGGTGGGTGCGGTGTACATCACAGCCGTGTGTTTGTTGCCCGAGTTTCTCGTGCTCAAGTACAACGTGCCGTTCTATTTCGGTGGGACATCTCTGCTCATCATCGTGGTTGTCACGATGGATTTCTGGGCTCAGGTTCAGTCCTACGTCATGTCTCAGCAGTACGACTCGCTGCTGAAGAAGGCAAGCTTCAAGTGAATTGAAGCTCACCAGCCCAGCTGGTGACATGAGGGGCCAGGCAACACTGTTGTCAGGTTGAGTCCGTTTGCCAACACCCATCTGGGTGGCAATCTCCTCAGGACAGTGTTTTGATGAAGGCCAGCAGGCTACATCACTTCCCAGTGCCACGCTTTTGCATTACAATTGCAGATTGCCCTGGCGAAAAGTGATGTTGACTGCTCGCTGTACGTTTTGAGTCGTGCTCGCATCGTGTTCCGGGCGAAGTGAGCTTGAAGTTAGTTGACCCCGGAAACGTGGGCGAATTTCCGCTGAGCAATCAGCGGTTCAGGAGAAGACCATGAAAGTCTCGGCATCCGTCAAGAAGATGTGCCGTAATTGCAAAATCATCCGTCGCAAGGGCGTGGTTCGCGTGATCTGCACCGACCCGCGTCACAAGCAGCGTCAAGGCTGATTGCCTGACCTGGCGACGACACACGCGTTCAGAGGACAGTTATGGCACGTATTGCTGGCATCAACATTCCGCCGCACAAGCATACCGAAATCGGTCTGACTTCGATCTACGGCATTGGTCGCACCACCGCGCAGAAAATCTGCTCGGCGGCCGGCATTCCCTTCAACAAGAAGATCAAGGAATTGACCGACGGCGACCTGGAGAAGATTCGGGAAGAAGTGGGTAGGCTCACCATTGAAGGTGACCTGCGTCGCGAGCTCTCGATGAACATCAAGCGACTGATGGATCTGGGCTGCTATCGCGGCTTCCGTCATCGTCGCGGTCTGCCCGTTCGTGGCCAACGTACTCGCACCAATGCGCGCACTCGCAAGGGTCCGCGCAAGTCGATCGCTGGCAAGAAGTGATCAGGCTAAGCGATTGAGTTCAAGAGAGATAAAACATGGCTAAAGCACCTGCGAACAGCGCTGCACGTCGTGTCAGCAAGAAGGTCCGCAAGAACATTGCTGACGGTATTGCCCACGTGCACGCTTCGTTCAACAACACCATCATCACCATCACCGACCGCCAGGGCAATGCCTTGTCCTGGGCTTCGTCGGGTGGTCAAGGCTTCAAGGGTTCGCGCAAGTCCACGCCGTTCGCTGCCCAGGTGGCCGCTGAAGTGGCAGGTCGCGCTGCTCAAGACCAAGGCATCAAGAATCTCGATGTCGAGATCAAGGGTCCCGGCCCTGGTCGCGAGTCGTCGGTTCGTGCATTGGCTGCGTTGGGCATCCGGATTGCGTCGATCTCTGACGTGACCCCGGTTCCCCACAACGGTTGCCGTCCTCAGAAGCGTCGCCGCATCTGATGTTGGTTTCGCTGCGTCTGCCGCAAGGCGGGCCAGCTTCCACCTCGCTGGTCATAAAGCATGACGGGCGGGGTGGTCGCGTTGCAAGTTTCTGACATCCCTTGGGTTGGTTCAGATGACATGCAATGCGCCTTGCTATAATGGCAAGTTCTCTGTGATCGCGCTCACGGCGGTGTTCATCACGTCCCTGAGTTTGCGATCTATAAGCCCACCGTTTGCGCTGGCGTTCATCGCCGCCAGACTCGCGCCGGCACAGCTGGCGTCAGAAAGTTGACAAGGACACGAAAGTGGCACGTTACCTCGGACCCAAGGCCAAACTGGCCCGCCGTGAAGGCACCGATCTGTTTTTGAAGAGCGCCCGTCGCCCCATCAGCGACAAGGCCAAGTTTGACACGAAGCCTGGTCAGCATGGCCGCACTTCGGGTTCGCGCACCTCGGACTTCGGTCTGCAATTGCGTGAAAAGCAAAAGGTCAAGCGCATGTACGGCGTGCTGGAAAAGCAATTCCGCCGCTACTTCGCTGAAGCAGAGCGTCGCAAGGGCAACACCGGTGCCAACTTGCTGACCCTGCTTGAGTCGCGTCTCGACAACGTCGTGTACCGCATGGGTTTTGCCTCTACTCGCGCCGAAGCTCGCCAATTGGTGGGTCACAAGGGTGTGGTTGTGAACGGCCAAGTGGTCAACATTCCGTCGTTCCTGGTCAAGGCCGGTGACGCCGTGTGTGTGCGCGAGAAGGCCAAAAAGCAGGTTCGTGTTCAGGAAGCCTACAAGCTGGCCGAGTCCATTGGCTTGCCAGCTTGGGTTCAGGTGGACGGTGCCAAGCTCGAAGGCGTGTTCAAGAAGAGCCCGGACCGCGATGAGTTCGGTGCTGACATCAACGAGTCGCTGATCGTCGAACTGTATTCGCGCTGATGCACTCTTCAGGCTGCACTGCACGGCGTTGTGTCGTGTCGTGCGGCCTTGTGCGTTCGTATTTCAGGGCCGGGGCAGTTGCTCCGGTTGGTCCAGTGGCCTTATCGGTGTAACGAGCCGAGGGTATTGACAGGAAGACCTCATGCAAACCAATTTGCTGAAACCCAAAGCCATTCAGGTTGAACCGCTGGGCGGTAACCGAGCCAAGGTCACGCTCGAACCTTTCGAGCGTGGTTATGGCCACACCCTCGGCAACGCGTTGCGTCGCGTTCTGCTGTCGTCGATGGTCGGTTTCGCGCCCACAGAAGTCACGATCGCTGGCGTTCTGCACGAGTACTCTGCCATTGACGGCGTTCAGGAAGATGTGGTTCACATCATGCTGAACCTCAAGGGCGTGGTGTTCCGTCTTCACAACCGTGATGAAGTCACGCTGGTGCTGCGCAAGGATGGTGAGGGTCCTGTCACGGCTGCCGACATCCAGACGCCTCATGACGTCGAGATCATCAACCCAGGTCATGTGATTGCACACTTGTCGCATGGCGGCAAGCTGGACATGCAGATCAAGGTTGAAAAGGGCCGTGGCTATGTGCCCGGCAACATCCGCCGTTATGGCGAAGAGAGCAGCAAGGTCATCGGCCGCATTGTGCTGGACGCTTCGTTCTCTCCAGTTCGCCGCGTGAGCTACACGGTCGAGAGCGCTCGTGTGGAGCAGCGCACCGACCTGGACAAGCTGGTCATGGAAATCGAGACCAACGGTGCGATCACGCCTGAGGAGTCGATCCGTGCTTCCGCCAAGATCCTGGTTGAGCAACTGGCTGCGTTTGCGCACCTGGAAGGCAACGATCTGCAAACGCTGATCGACGCTCCGAAGTCCAGCGCCGTGTTCGATCCGATCCTGCTGCGTCCGGTGGACGAGCTGGAGCTGACCGTGCGTTCGGCCAACTGCCTGAAGGCCGAAAACATTTACTACATCGGCGACCTGATCCAACGTACCGAGACCGAATTGCTCAAGACCCCGAACCTGGGTCGCAAGTCGCTCAACGAGATCAAGGAAGTGCTGGCCTCCCGTGGTCTGGCTCTGGGCTCGCGCCTGGAAGCCTGGCCTCCTCAAGGCCTCGATAAGCGTTGATCTAGACCACCCCCTACCGCCTTCGGCGGCCCCCTCAAGGGGGCGCCACCAGCAGACCGGCAGAGCCGGATCTGCGGTGGCAGCTGGATGAGGAGCGGGGGTGTCGCTCAAATTTTGAAAGTGCGTGATCCCATTTTGGGTCACGCGGTGCACCCGGCGGTACCTTGAAACGGCCGTCGGTTTTGATAAGTAAGAAAGGACTAGCACCATGCGTCATGGACACGGACTCCGTAAACTCAACCGCACTTCGTCGCACCGTCTGGCGATGCTGCGCAACATGGCCAACTCGCTCATCGAGCACGAAGCCATCAAGACCACCGTCCCCAAAGCCAAGGAACTGCGCCGCGTTGTCGAGCCGCTGATCACCCTGGCCAAGGAGCCGACGCTGGCCAACAAGCGTCTGGCTTTCGACCGTCTGCGTAACCGCGACAACGTCGTCAAGCTGTTCAACGTGCTGGGCCCGCGCTTTGCCAAGCGTCCCGGCGGCTACACCCGCATCCTGAAGATGGGCTTCCGCGTGGGCGACAACGCCCCGATGGCCTACATGGAGCTGGTTGAGCGCACCGAAGAAGCTGCTGTCGAAGCCGCTGCTGAATAAGCAGCCTGGCGTTCGACGCCCTCAAGCCCGTCACGTGCAAGCGTGGCGGGTTTTTTCTTGGGTCAACGCTTTTGAACGGAGTGATGGGCGCATCAGTGGGTGAGTGAGCGCTCGGCTCGCACACGGCGCGGAGCCTTTTCGACCTTTTTGCGGATGCTACTGGTCAAACGGGATAAGTTGTGCCATAATAGCTTTCTCTGTCGCGGGGTGGAGCAGTCTGGTAGCTCGTTGGGCTCATAACCCAAAGGTCGTTGGTTCAAATCCGGCCCCCGCAACCAAAAATTTGGCACTTGCCTTGAAAAGCCTGTCCGTCAAGAGAGGCTTTTTTATTTCCAGTGCATGCTGTGCATCGTGTGTTCAGCATGAAGTCAGAACCCGTTCTGGCGTGTCACCTCTGTCGCGGGGTGGAGCAGTCTGGTAGCTCGTTGGGCTCATAACCCAAAGGTCGTCGGTTCAAATCCGGCCCCCGCAACCAAGTTGAAAGGCCCTCGCAAGAGGGCTTTTTTTTGACCTCACAAAACGTTGTTAGTCTGGTGTCAGGGGTGAGCGCGGCGATTTTGCCAGCGTTGTAGCGCACCACCCGCCAGCATGGCAGGTACGAACAGCCAAGTTTCGGTGTTGCCTGACAACA
This sequence comes from Aquabacterium sp., assembly GCA_017994835.1. GTDB lineage: Bacteria > Pseudomonadota > Gammaproteobacteria > Burkholderiales > Burkholderiaceae_C > Aquabacterium. The sequence continues at coordinate 28,413 of JAGOKC010000007.1, forward strand.
CGGTCGCCAAAGCGGGGCCGGGGCAGTAGCCAGCCAGTCCCCAGCCGATGCCGAACAGGGTTGAACCCCACAGCAGGCGGCGGTCAATCTGAGTCAGTGTGGGCAGGTAGAAGCGTTCTCCAAACAGGGGGTTCGGGCGACGCAGTACGAAGCGAAATGCCAGCATGGTCAGTAGCACCGCCCCACCCATCACAAAGGCGAGACTGGGGTCCCAGTCGCCAGCCAGGTCCAGAAATGAGAGTACTTTGAGCGGGTTCGTCATCTCGGCGATGGACAGGCCCAGGCCGAATACCGCGCCTGCAATCAGGCTCACGAAGGCTTGAATCATGATGGCGTCCTCCGTTGTGCTCAGGCACGCAGAACATGGTGAGTGACGAAGACGGTGGCAATGCCGGCTGCCATGAAGACGCCTGTTGCAGCCAGAGAGCGCAGTGACAGCCGACCTAAGCCGCATACGCCGTGTCCACTGGTGCAACCGTTGGCCAGCGATGTGCCGTAGCCCACCAGCACGCCGGCGAGGATCAGAAGCCATGAGGGGGCATCGGTGCGGGGATGGACGGTGCGACCCGTGAGGGTGAACCAGAGCCAGGCACCCGTGATCATGCCGAGGATGAACAGCAGGCGCCAGACCCAGGCACTGCGTGGACGGCGACCGCGCCAGGCGTCCACCAGACCGTGTGCAATGTTGCTGATGCCTGCGATGCGGCCTGTGCCCGCCAGCAGCACCACGGCCGAGGCACCGATCAGCAGGCCGCCGATCAGCGCTGGGACAGGGGTGAAGGTACTCATGAATGGACTCCGAAAATGCAGGGCACCGGCCAGACTGAGGCGGCGGTCTGCCGGTGTGTCAGCGAATGGCGATCAAGAGGAATCAGAACTTCCAGCCAAACGATACGCCGATGATGTCTTCCTTCAGGCGGATGTTGGCATCACCACCACCATAGCCATCAGGAATGGCGCTCAGGCCCTTGACGGTCTTCTCGAAGGCGTGTGTGTAGTGGGCGCTCCACTCGCTGTTGGCGCTGGCCTGCCAGGTGAAGCCGGCCGTCAGGTGGTCCTGCACCACGCCGGGAGCGAGGATGTTGAGGAAAGTTTCGCCCTTGGGGATGGGTTGGGTGGCGTGGCTGTACCCGGCGCGCAGGGTCCAGGCGTCGTTGATCTGGTGGATGATGCCCAGCTTGACGACCTTGACGTCCTTCCAGCCGAAGCCGGGGCCGTTGCTGGAACCCAGGAGCTGGCCTTGAGCCGTCAGCTGGCTCAGTGGGTTGCCGACCGACTTGACGTCGCTCAGCTCGATCACCTGGTAGTCGAGGCCCAGGGTCCAGTCTTTGGCTGCTTGCCAAGAGACGCCGACGCCGTAGTTGGCCGGAATGTCAAAACCCCCTTGCTCGGCGAACAGGCCCTTGTACTTGTCGAAGCGACCCTGGATCTTGGAGGACCAGGTGGCACCCAGACGCCATTGCGGTGCAATGTGGCCAATCCAGCCGAGGCGTACGCCCAAGCCGCTGGAAGAGTCGGTACCGCGATTTGAAACATCTGCGCCCGAACTGGAAACACCAGCGAAGGGTTGGATGCCGCGCATCGAGAAGCGCTGGTGGGCGAGGTTCAGTGCGACACCGAACACGTGATCAGGCGTGGCTTTCCAGGCCACCGAGGGGGAGATGAACAGTTGCTCCAGATTCATCTTGGTGGGCTGCGTGACGCCAAAGCTCTCGAAGGGGCTCCGGTCGTAGCTGGTGTTCATGCCGCCGTTGCCGTACACGGCCAGACCCACGCTGACCTGCGGGTTGATTTGACGGGTGTAACCGAACTCAGGAATCAGGAACAGGTCACGACCGTCAGCGCTGTACTTGCCGTTCAGTCCTGCGCCGTTGCCGGTGATCTCAGCACCACGGCTTGGATTGAACAGGTTCAGACCCACATCCAGGCGATCACCCGTGAAGGCCGTGCCAGCGGGGTTGGTGGCCGCTGTCAGGCCGTCTTGAGGCAGGGCGATGCCCACGCCAGCGATGGCTTGCGATTTGACGCCGTAGCCGTGCGAAAAGTAGCCGTTGGTGGCCAGCGCCGATTGCGGCAGGACGGTCATGCACAGGGCCGCAAGGGCAGCCATACACAGGGGCGAGGCGGAAAAGGGCAGGGACATGAACGTCATCCTCTTGGGGTGCTGGTGCGGGTACGGGTACGGGTTGGGGTGTCGAGGGTCCGACTGTAAAGACATTGCCGTGTCGGACAAACAATGTTTTTGCAATGTCTTTATGCCTTCACGGTATGAAGACGAGATCACATATGTGGACCGGTCTTGAATGCAGGCTGGTTTCAAGGCGCAGGCACAGGTGGAGGGGTTGCACGTGACACGTCCACGATCACCACCCAGCTGCCTGACCAGGGCGTCGGCGTGCGATCGGGCAGCCAGAACCAGGGTCGCACGCCGGTGGTGGCTTGTGCGGCTTCAAAGCGGGCGTCGAGCACGCTGTATTGGTCGAGGAAGCGGTTCAATCCGGCGTCTAGGCGGATGCAACCCTTGGAGGCTGGCGTGCCCAGGCGCTGTTCGAGGACGGGGTCGGTGGCATGCACCTGCAGGCGGATGGGGATGGTGCCGGGTGGCTCCCAGCCCTTCTCGGCGGGCACCCAGCCGAGGTCGAAGACGCGCAAACCTTTGAGGCCGTAGCCCCGGATGCCGTTGTCGTTGAAGGTGCCTTCGGCGCGAAAGCTGTGGTGATCGCCGTTTGAGAAGAGCCCCAACGGGGTGATGAAGTGGTCGTAGCTGCCGGGTTTGCCTGTGCTGATCAGGCTGCTGCCGATGACTTCCCAGCCGCCCGCTTCGGTGGCCAGGGCCACCACAGCCTCCTGGGATTGTGGGTGCCGGTCGATGAGCAGAAACAACTCGCCAGCGGGCCAGGGCAGGTCTGCGGTGGCGAAGGCTTGCCGGGCAGCGGCTTGCAGGTGCGCCAGGCGGGTGTCGTCAGGGTAGCTGCGCTTGGTGACCAGTTGGATGAAGGCGGTGCGCAAGACTGGGATGGTGGTAGCCAGCGGGGCGGCCGGGCCTTCGCCATCGGTGCCGGGCAAGACCTCGACGGTGTGTCCGGGTAGGCTCAGGCTGCCTGCAAGCACCAGAGCCGCCAGCGGTGCCATCCAGCGCGCGATGCGCTGGCGTTCAAGGGGCAGATTGGCGTAGCGACACCACATACGGCACCCTTCGTCAGGGTTTGGCAGGGTGCGGCTCTCTGGCCAGCAGCTTGTCCACACGGGCCTGGGCTCGGTTGCGCACCAGGAAGCGCTCCAGTCCGGAGACGTCGGCCATCAGCTGATCCGCCTGCTGGGTGCAGCGGTTCAAGCGGCTGCTTTGCTGGGCGGGGGCGAGCTGGCTCCAGCGTGCTTCTGCGGCCTTGAGCATCTGGTCGGCTTCGGGGTTGCGCAGGCCCTTTTTGTAGGCCACACCGATCAAGACAAAACCGTGCTCGGTGTCTTTCAGGATGGCCTGGTTGCGCTTGATCGAGGGGGGCTGCTTGAGGTGTTGCACCACGCGGTCCTTGAAGCCGGCTGTGCAGTCGGCGGCTTCGAGGTAGAAGGCGGCATCACTGGTGGGCGGCGCGGCAAGGGCGCTGCCCGTCAAGGTCAGGCTGGCGAGGAGCAGGCTCAGGAGGCGCATGGCAAGTGGGTGCACAGAGTGACGAACAGGGTATTGAACGCGCAGCCTGGGTGCCCGGTGGACATGCGCAGAACGCTAGCTGGCCTTGACGTGGCATTCGCGGCGCAACAGCGCCAAGGCGCTCTGGATGCCGTCGTCCACGTCGCGGGTCAGGGTGGCAGTGGCTTCGTCGAGGAAACCGTGCCACAGCTTGAGGTAGTCGGCCTGGTAGGCCACCGGGGCGTGGGCCTGGATGTACTGGGTGGCCAGTTCCGGGTTCAGCCCAGTCTTGCGGATCTTGCGGATCAGGGTGCCGGCGGTGCGGTCGGTCAGCATGGTCTTGGGGGGGCTGCCGGCGGCCACGCACAGGAAGAGGGTGAGCAGGGCGCCTTCGTCGTCGTTGCCGTCGGTGACCTTCTTCCAGGTGGCCGAGGCGCTGCGCTCATGCTGGTCAACTTCGGCCAGGCCGCTGTTGAGCCAGAAATAGCGGCCCATGAAGGCCGGGGTCTGCTGAAAGAGCTTGCGGATGGGTGTGGCCGCATCGAGCATTTTCGGCAGGTCGGCCAGCAGGCTTTGGCGCACTTCTTCCACGACCGGGTGCAGCGGGGCGGGCAGCTCGGGCGGCACGGTGATGCGGATGGCGCTGGCATCGCTGCCATGGCGCTGGCGCAGTTTGAGCACGATGTGGCCCAGGGCACGCCAGTCGGGCATTTCGGTGTGGCCGGTGCTCAGCACCAGCAAGGCGGTGCGGATGACGGCTTCGGCCTCGGGGCCAGCGTCGGTCAGCTCGTCGTCGTCCAGGCCCAGGTCGTCGGCCAGCCACAGGGCGGCTTCCATCAGCTGGGCGGCATGGCTGCGGCGCGCCAGCTCGGCCCGGTAGTCGGCCAGGGGGCGCAGGGTCCACTTGGCCAGTTGCGGGATGTGAACGTCGGAGAACTCCTGGCGTTCGTTCATGCCGAAGTGGCTGGTCTGCGGCATGACGATCAGCCGCTTGAGCATGTCGGAGCCGCCCTTGGAGCGCGACAGGAAACTGTGGTCGCGCAGCGATTCGGCGGCGCGGCGCAGGTCGCCCTGGCAGCTGTCTTCGAGGTAGAGGCTGACGAGGTTGACGATGCGGTCGCGGGCGCGCTCGAGCTCGGGGCGCAGGAACTCGCTGCCGAAGTAGGCGGCGATCTGCACCATGCCTTTGGGGGCGCTGCGTGCGATGTCGTCGAGCTTGGCCTGGTTGAGCAGGCCGTGTTGCACGCCGTACTGCAGGGCTTTTTCGAAGAACGGCCGGGCGTCGTACAGCGAGACGCCGGCGGATGGGGCGAGCGGGGTGTCCGACATCAGATGGCCGATTCGTCGTCCGAGTCCAGCACCACGGTGGTGACGCGTCCGAAATCGGTCTCGCTGGTTTCCACCTTGTTGCGGTCTTCGTCCTCGTCGTCCTCGAATTCGGGGCGACCGGACTCGAAGGCCCGTACCTTGGCGCGCAGCACCAGCAGCATCTCGGTGAACAGGTCGGGGCACTCGTAGCGCATCAGCCAGGCCAGCTCCATCCAGTCCTGGTCGGCCACTTCGTCGTGGTCGATCACGGGGCGGGCGTAGGCCGAGGCCATCAGATCGCTCTCGCTGAGGATCTCGCCATCGTCGTCGACCGCGTCAAAGCGGCCGGTGCGGGCGAAGGCCTCGATGCGGCTCCACTTTTCGGCGAAGTAGTTGGCCAGGGCCTCGGCACCGCCTTCGATGGCGGCCAGGGCGTTGAGGAAGGCCAGCGGGTCGGCGTCTTCACGGAAGATCACGGAGTTGACCATGCCGCGCAGGTGGGTGTGGCTGAGGTCCTTGTAGCGCTTTTCGATCACGACGGCGCGGGCGAATTGCTCGGGCGTGATGACGAGGTTGACGACCGACTCCTTGGAGGTGTCGAACTCGCGGATCACGGCCAGCACGTCTTTGGGCGGCAGTTGGTCGAGCACGACCATCAGGGCACCGTCGCCTTCGGTGTCGGCCAGTTCGGCCAGGGCCGATTCGGCACCGACGATGTCACCGGCGGCGATCAGGCTCTGGGTTTTCGTGATGAGGGCAAGGTGTTGGCTCATGTCTCAGTCTTTGCGGTCGAAGCCTTGGTCGGACAGCCAGTCGGCACCAGCTTCGTCGCGGGCGCGCTGGTCAGCGTCGTCGTCATCATCGTCGCGGTCTTCGTCGGCGTCTTCGCGGTCTTCATCGTCCGTGTCGTCGCCGCCCTCGTCGCTGGCGCGACCGGGCCGGGCGTGCATGTACTCCAGCGCGGCGGCCAGGGTCATGAACCAGGGGCCGGCGGGCTCGGTCAGGATGGTGTCGGCGAGATCTTGCGCCCAGGGGGCCAGTTCCACGGCGTCGGCGATGGCGTCCCAGTCGGGCAGGTCATCGGCGTCCTGGCTGATCAGGTGTTCCAGCAC
>JAGOKC010000007.1:34560-45210 GCA_017994835.1 Aquabacterium sp.
TTGACGACCACGGGCTGCAGACCCTTGACATGGGCTTCCAGCGTGCAGTGGATGTCGTCCTTGTTGGCCTTGGCGTGGCTGTTGGCATCGGCCAGGTGGGCTTCCACACGGGTGATGTGTTCGCCAAAACGGTGCAGTTCGTCTTGGGTCAGGGTTTCGAGGTATTCGGCCGTGCGGACGCCGCCGTCGATGTTCTTGTCGGTGTGCAACAAAACTTGCATGGAGGACTCACTGGTTCAAGAAAAGGGCCCAAGGCCGGTGGCCGAGGGGCTGCTCGCGCTGCAGCGCGTGCAACTCAGTAAGTATGGGCCAAATGCAGGCACCTCGTGGGCGGGGGCAGGCCCCGGCGTGTCACCGGTGCATCAATGTCGGGTCAGGGGCGCACAGCCTGCACCAGGCAGGCGGACAGCTTGTCGAAATGCGTCAAGGCTGCGGTGGTCAGTTCCACCTGCTTGCGGCGGGCATCTTCGGTATCGGCGAGGGTGATCCAGCCCTTGGCACGCATGGATTTCAGGCGCGAGTGCAGGGTTGCGGGCGAGCCCAGTTCGCTGGTGCCGATCAGGTCGCGCACGCACAGACGCTGTTGGGCCTGGTTGGTGCGTGCGACCAGTTCGAGGATGCGTTCTTCGAGTGGATCCAACGGTGGCAGACCGGGGAGGTCGCGCACGGCGTCGGCGAGTTTCAGAAAGCGCAAATAAATATCAGCGGGACGTGACACAGGTGGGGGATCCTCGGGTGGGCAGCAGGGGTACCATTACCAAGTACCTCTGAGCACATCGATTTTATGACGACCCTGTCGAAGCTTCGCCTGCATGTTGGCATGATCGTCGCTACCTTTGTCGCCTTTTTGACCATGGTGGGCGTGAACGATGTGCTTTTCAAGGCAGCAGAGCATGTGCCTGGCATCAACTGGGTGTATCTGCCTGCCGGAATCCGTCTGTTGGCAACCTTGTTGTTTGGATTTTCTGGTGCCGTCGGGTTGTTGCTGGCATCCTGGTTCGTGAATTTCTATCTCTTCTTTCCAGATGATTTTTCTCGGGCCTTTTTGGGCGGGATCATCGCGGCCGTGGCCCCTTATATGGTCTATGTGATGGCGCAGCGGTTTTTCGGGCTGCAGGGCAGTCTGGTCAATCTCACGTCTGGCAAATTGCTGATCTGCATCGTCGGGTATTCGATCGCCAGCCCCTTGCTCCATCACCTGTGGTTTGAATTTCAGGAGCCGCAGCGCCACGCATGGGGAGGCTTTTTCGTGATGGCGACCGGAGACTTTCTGGGCTCGGTGATCGTGTTCTACACCCTGAAGCTGGCATTGAATCGGTTCCTGCCCGCACGAGACACCCGCACACTGCGCACGCCTTGAGAGCGCAGTGCGAATTGGTGCGCAGCCAGACGGAGCGCACCTGCCCGTTCAGCCTCAGGCTGGCAGCGACGGGTAGTCGGTGTAGCCGTGGGCACCGGTGCCGCCATACAGGCCGACATCTGCGTACAGGGCGTTCAGCGGCGCGTTTTCTTGCAGCCGGCGCGCCAGATCGGGGTTGCTGATGGCAGGACGACCGAAGGACACGAGATCGCCGTGATGGCTGGTCACGACGGCCTCGGCCATGGCCTTGTCGTAGCCGTTGTTGACCATCCAGACGCCGCTGTAGAGCCTGCGCAGTGCTTCATAGTCAAATGGGGCGTTGTCACGCGGGCCGCCGGTGTAGCCTTCGACGACGTGGATGTAAACCGGGTGCAGTTTTTCCAGTTCACGCACCACGTGCTCGAACAGCGGCTGTGGATTGCTCTCGCTGGAGTCGTTCACGGGCGAGACGGGCGACAGGCGGATGCCCACGCGATCGGCACCGATTTCGGTGGTGACGGCGGCCATCACCTCCAGCAGGAAGCGGGCGCGGTTTTCGATGCTGCCACCGTACTGGTCGGTGCGATGATTCGAACCATCTCGCAGGAAGGCATCCAGCAGGTAGCCGTGCGCGCCGTGGATTTCGACACCGTCAAAGCCCGCTTCGATGGCGTTGCGGGCGGCAGTGCGGAAGTCGTTGACAACGCCAGCGATCTCAGCGGTTTCCAGCGCACGAGGCACGGAGCAGTCCACCATGCCCTGGCCGGCCACGAAGGTTTTGGCCTTGGCGGCAATGGCCGAGGGGGCCACCGGGGCCTGACCGTCGGGCTGGTAAGCGGTGTGCGACATGCGGCCCACGTGCCACAACTGCACGAAAATCTTGCCGCCCTTGGCGTGGACGGCCTCTGTCACCTTGCGCCAACCGGCCACCTGTTCAGCAGTGTGCAGGCCTGGGGTGCTGGGATAGCCCTGGGCGGTGGGCGACACCTGGGTGGCTTCGGCGATGATCAGGCCCATGCCGGCGCGCTGGGCGTAGTACTCGACCACCAGGTTGCCGGGCACATTGCCGGCTTCGGCGCGGCTGCGTGTGAGGGGAGCCATCACCAGACGATTGGCCAGGGTGATGGGGCCGAGTTGGAAGGGCTGGAACAGGTCGCTCATGCAAAGGTCTCCGTGAAAGAAAAAATCAAGGACATAGCAGGTGGTCGAGCAGCAGCGCGACCGTGTCCTTGAGGGCTTGGGTGTGGTGTTCGATCTTCATGCGCAGCAGCGCCCCTTCCCAGGCATCCCAGAAGAAGGTGGCCAGGGCGTCGGCATCGACGTCGCTGCGCACGCTGCCTTCGGCCTGGGCGCGGCGCAGCAATTCAGCCAGGCGAGCGCGCCAGCCACTTAGCGCAGTGTTCAGCACGCCGCAGCACAGCGCGCTGGTCTCGGCCACCTCGGCGGCGAAGTTGCCCACCAGGCAGCCCTGACAGCCTTGCTGTTCGTGGTGCGCGATGAAGCGGGTGAAGACGTGGCGCACTGCGTCGTGGGCACCGGTTGGCGCATCGCTCAGGCAACGCTCCCAGGCTTCGTCCACCCACTGCGTGTAATGCGTGATGATGGCGGCGGCAAAGGCTTCTTTGCTGTCGAAGTGGTTGTAGAACGAGCCCTTGGGGACGCCCGCCTCGTCGGTGATCTGCTGGATGCCGGTGGCGTGGTAGCCGCAGCGGGTGAACAGCAGCAGACCCGCCTCGGTGAGGCGGCGGGGGATGTCGGTTTTGTCAGCAGTGCGGGCCATGGGTTAAATAATATGACCAGTCGTCTTGAAATGCAAACGAGGTGCTGAAAACCGTGGTGATTCAGGGTGATTGCGGGTTTCCGACCTATCCTTGTCATCATGTCCCTGGAACATCTGTCTTCTTCACCCTCACCCACCCCCTCCGCGATGTCATCTTTTTTTCAGCCTGCTGCCGAGCCGTGTCCTCCGTGTGACGAGGTGCAGCACCCCAACGATGTGTTTGGCCGACTCCTGCGTGCCTGTGAGTACCTGCCCGCTGTGCGCTGCGCGGTGGTGCATCCTTGTGACCAGGACTCTCTGGGCGGGGCCATGGAGGCTGCCAAGCTCGGTTTGATCGAGCCGGTGCTGGTAGGGCCGCAGGCGCGCATTCACGCCGTGGCCAAGGCGGGCGGCTGGGATGTGTCGCCCTGGCGCATCGTGGACACGGAGCACAGTCATGCGGCAGCCGACAAGGCCGTGGCCATGGCCCGTGCCGGCGAGGTTCAGGGTTTGATGAAGGGCAGCCTGCACACGGACGAACTGATGGCGGCGGTGGTGTCTTCGAGCAAGGGCCTGCGCACGGCACGGCGGGTCAGTCATGTGTTTGTGATGGACGTGCCAGCCTATCCACGCATGCTGCTGGTCACCGATGCGGCGGTCAACATAGCGCCCACCATTCTTGACAAGATGGACATTGTGCAAAACGCCATCGACCTGGCCCATGTCCTGGGTGTGCCGGCACCCAAGGTGGCCATTCTGGCGGCGGTTGAGACCGTCAACCCCGAGATGCAGGCGACGGTGGATGCGGCGATGCTGTGCAAGATGGCGGATCGGGGGCAGATCACGGGCGGCATCATTGACGGGCCCCTGGCTTTTGACAATGCCGTGAGCGTGGAGGCGGCGCGCACCAAGCACATCGAATCGGTGGTTGCGGGAGTGGCCGACATTCTGGTGGTGCCGAACATTGAGGCAGGCAACATGGTCGCCAAGCAGTTGCAGTATCTGGCCGGGGCCGACAGCGCAGGCATTGTGATGGGCGCACGGGTGCCGATTGTGTTGACCAGTCGGGCCGACTCGGTGCGCATGCGCCTGGCGTCCACGGCCGTGCTCAAGTTGTTGGCGCACGCGCGCACCCAGTCTCTGGCTGCTGTGGCGGTGTAAGGGGGGCACGATGAAGACCGACGCGATTGCGGTGCTCAATGCGGGCTCGTCAAGCCTGAAGTTTTCGGTGTTCACCGCGCGCATCCTGCGGCCCCTGTTGCATGGACAGATCGAGGGCATTGGCAACACGCCACGCCTGAAGGTTGAGAACGCGCGGGGCGAGGTGCTGCTGGATCAGACATGGTCTGATCAGGTCGGTTTGGACCACGAGGCTGCGCTGGCCCACTTGTTGGCGTTGATGCCGCAGTTTCTGCATCGCATCGAGGTGGTGGCAGTGGGGCACCGCATCGTGCATGGCGGCATGATTTTTCAGACCCCCGTGGTGCTGACGCAGGCCGTGGTGGCGCAGCTGGCGGAGTTGGTGCCGTTGGCACCGCTGCATCAACCCCATAACCTGGCCCCCGTGCGTGCCCTCATGAAGCTGGCACCGCACTTGCCGCAGGTGGGGTGCTTTGACACTGCTTTTCACACGGGCGCGCCCGAGGTGTCGCAGCGGTTTGCCTTGCCGCGTGAGTTTCACCATGCGGGAGTGCAGCGCTATGGGTTTCATGGCCTGTCCTACGAGTACATCGCTGCCCGGTTGCCCGAGGTGGACCGCCACGCCGCCAAGGGGCGCACCGTGGTGATGCATCTGGGCAATGGGGCCAGCATGTGCGCTTTGCAACAAGGACGCAGTGTGGCCAGCACGATGGGTTTCACTGCGCTGGATGGCCTGCCCATGGGCACCCGCTGCGGCAACATCGACCCCGGTGTGTTGCTGTGGCTGATGGACGAGCGTGGGCTGGATGCGCGCCAGATCGAGACCCTGCTTTACAAGCAGTCGGGCCTGCTGGGGGTGTCGGGCCTGTCGTCGGACATGCGCACCCTGCTGGCCAGCGAAGCGCCTGCTGCCCGCGAAGCCATTGACCTGTATGTGTACCGCATTCAGCGTGAACTGGGCTCGCTGGCGGCGGCTTTGGGCGGGCTGGACAGCCTGGTCTTTACCGCCGGCATTGGTGAGCATGCGGCGGCGATCCGCGCGCGCATCTGCCAGGATGCGGCCTGGTTGGGCGTGACCCTGGACCCGGTGGCCAACACAGCCGGTTCGGCTGGGCCGGGCCAGCCGCAGCGCATCAGCCAGGCAGGCAGCGCGGTCAGCGTCTGGGTGATCCCGACCAACGAGGAATGGATGATTGCGCGTCACACCCGTCGCCATGTCCCCGATTTTCGTCAAAGCGGCAGCGAACGCCTGATGCGGGTGGCCGAGGCGACCTCGGGCTGAGTCACCCCAGGCGCTACAATTTCAGGTTCGATGAGCGCCACAAGGGTGGCGACACCTTTGAGAAGGATTCCCCCCATGTCGATGGACGATCGCGACGGCAAGATCTGGATGGACGGCAAGATGGTGGAGTGGCGCGACGCCAAGATCCACGTGCTGACCCACACGCTGCACTATGGTTGCGGCGCTTTCGAAGGCGTGCGCGCCTACAAGACCGACAAGGGCACCGCGATTTTCCGTCTGCGTGAGCACACCGAGCGTCTGTTCAACAGCGCCAAGATCCTGCGCATGCCCATGCCCTTCAAGCTCGACGAGTTGATGCAGGCACAAATCGACGTGATCAAGGGCAACAACCTGGAAAGCGGCTACCTGCGTCCGCTGATCTGGCTGGGATCCGAGAAAATGGGCGTCAGCCCCAAGGGTGCCAAGGTGCACGCCATGGTCGCGGCCTGGCCCTGGGGTGCCTACCTGGGTGAAGACGGCATGAACCGCGGCATCCGCGTCAAGACCTCCAGCTTCACCCGCCACCACGTCAACATCACGATGACGCAGGCCAAGTCGGTGAGCAACTACACCAACTCCATCCTGGCCAACCTCGAAGCCACCGAAGACGGCTACGACGAAGCCCTGCTGCTCGACACCGCCGGCTTCGTGTCCGAAGGCTCGGGCGAGAACGTGTTCGTGATCAAGGAAGGCGTGGTCTATACCCCCGATCTGTCGGCTGGTGCCCTGAACGGCATCACCCGCAAGACCGTGACGGCGATCTGCAAGGACTTGGGCCTGGAGCTCAAGGAAAAGCGCATCACCCGCGACGAGATCTACATCGCCGACGAGGCCTTCTTCACCGGCACCGCCGCTGAAGTGACTCCGATCCGTGAGCTCGACCGTGTCCAGATCGGCGAGGGCACCCGTGGCCCCATCACCGAGAAGATCCAGTCGGCCTACTTCGACATCGTCTATGGCCGCAACGCCAAGTACGCTGACTGGCTGACCCTGGTCTGATTGCCGAGGATCTGGAACATGAGCACGAACGCACAATCTCCCAAGGCTGTGGTGGAAGTGGGCGCGGCCGATCTGCAAGGACCGGGCGTGGTGTTTTGCCCCAACCCCAAGCAGGCGCTGTGGAGCAACCACCCCCGCGTCTATATTGATGTGGCAACGACCGGCGAAGGCAAGTGCCCGTATTGCGGCACCGTGTACAAGCTCAAAGACGGCGAGCACGTGCACGCGCACTGAGGTGCTCACCGCCGCATGACGCGCAGCAAGCCCGGGTTCGCCCGGGCTTTGTTTTATCTGGCCGCCCAGGCGTCTGGTCGTCGGTATGCCGTCATGCGCCCCGCCTACAATCGGTCCCCATCATGAAGACCACGCACGAATTCGTTCTGACCCTGTCTTGCCGGGACACCACCGGCATCGTTCACGCGGTGTCGGGCCTGCTGTACCAGGCCGGCTGCAACATCATCGACTCGCAGCAGTTTGGCGATGTGCAAAGCGAGGACAGCACCGGGCTGTTCTTCATGCGCGTGCACTTTGCCGCACCCGATCACCTGGCCGATGCCCGCACGCTGGAGAGCCTGTTCTCGCACGTGCGCGAGCAGTTCCAGATGACGGCGGCCATCCATGCGTTGGTGCGCAAACCGCGCGTGCTGGTCATGGTCAGCAAGCATGGGCACTGCCTCAACGATCTGCTGTTCCGCTGGCGTTCGGGCTGGCTGCCCATCGACATCCCGGCCATCGTCTCGAACCATCCGGATTACGCTGAACTGGCCGCCAGTTATGGCATTCCTTTTCACCACCTGCCGCTGCCCACCGGATCAGGTGTCGAGGCCAAGCGTGTGCAGGAGCAACAGATCGAAGCTCTGATCAGCCAGGAAGGCATCGACCTGGTTGTGCTGGCGCGCTACATGCAGATTCTCAGTGCCGAGTTCTGTGGCTTTCTCAAGGGGCGGGCCATCAACATTCATCACAGCTTCTTGCCCAGTTTCAAGGGTGCCAAGCCTTACTATCAGGCGCATGATCGTGGCGTGAAGCTGATTGGTGCCACCGCCCACTATGTGACCGCTGACCTCGATGAAGGTCCGATCATCGAGCAGGATGTGGAACGGGTGGACCACACCCTGACTCCGGAAGACTTCACCGCCGTTGGGCGCGATGTGGAGTGTGTGGTGCTGGCGCGTGCCGTGAAGTGGCATGCCGAGCACCGTGTGCTGATGAATGGCCACAAGACCGTGGTGTTCAAGTAAGGACGCTTGCCATGAAAGATCCGCGCGCGCTCAAGGCGACCCAGGCCCTGATGACCTCGGCTGACGAAACCGAAGCCTCGTTCTACGACGCCATGCGCCACGGCGATGTGGACAAGGTGATGGCGTGCTGGGCCGAGGATGAGGAGATTGCCTGTGTGTCGCCCGGCGGCCCGCGCACGGTGGGCACCGTGGCCGTGCGAGCGGCCTTCACGGCTGCCCTGGCAGCGGGGCCGGTGCACATCACCATCGAGCACGTGCGTCGCATGGAGACCGCTGTGTGTGCGGTTCACCATGTCACAGAGAAGGTGCAGGTGATGACCTCGGAGGGTCTGCAGACTGCCTTTGTGATTGCCACCAATGTGTACCTGCGCACCTCGCAGGGCTGGCGCATGGTGGCCCACCACGCCAGTGCGGGCATGCCACAGGACCTGCCCGATATTTCCGAGCCACACTCGACCTTGCACTGAGCAGACCATGGTGCATTACCGGGCACCGTCCTGGCTGAGGGTGCCGGGCGCACTGGGTGCCCATGTGCAGACCATCTGGCCAGCGCTGTACTGCCATCCACGCGCCGACCAGGCCGGTGAAGCCGTGCGCTATCAGCGTGAACGCTGGGACACCCCCGATGGCGATTTCATTGACGTCGATGGGTTGAGGTGCGGTGGCGACCTTGCCGCGACCCACCGACCCTTGCTGGTGTTGTTTCATGGCTTGGAAGGCTCTTCGCAAAGTCACTACGCACGGGCCTTTGCCCATTGGGCACAGGCACAAGGCTGGGACTATGTGGTGCCGCATTTTCGTGGTTGCTCCGGCGAGATAAACCGCACCGTGCGGGCCTACCACTCGGGCGATCACGAGGAGGTGGACTGGATTGTGCGTCGGCTGGCGCTGCGTCACCCTGGTCCGGTGTTGGTGGTGGGGGTATCGCTGGGCGGCAATGCCTTGTTGCGTTGGGCGCAGGAGGCGGGCAGTCAGGCCGTGTCCGTGGTGAAAGCGGTGGTGGCGATTTCGTCGCCCCTGGACCTGACCGCGGCCGGACAGGCGCTGGGGCGGGGTTTCAATCGACAGGTCTATACGCGCATGTTTTTGCGTACCCTCAAGCCCAAGGCGGTGCTCAAGGCGCGGGCGCACCCTGGTGTGGTCAAACTCGATGCCTTGTTGGCGGCGCGGGATCTGTATGAGTATGACAATGCCTACACGGCTCCGGTACATGGTTTTGCCAGCACCGAGGATTACTGGTTGCGCTGCTCGGCCAAGCCAGGCTTGCGTGGCCTGCGTGATGTGCCCGCGTTGGTGATCAATGCCCGCAACGACCCGTTTATGCCCGCTGCCTGCCTGCCTCGTGCCGATGAGGTGGGCCCGGCGGTGACGTTGTGGCAACCTGCAGAGGGTGGGCATGTCGGGTTTCCGCAAGGGCGCTTTCCTGGCCATGTGGCCGACCTGCCGCGCGCGGTGGGGCGTTGGCTGGCACAACATCTGTGAGGACTGGGATGGACGACATCGTCAAAGCCGCAATCAAGAAATGGCCCAACGTGCCGCATTGCCATGGCTGGCTGGCGCTGGATGCGCGTGGCGACTGGTATCTGCGTGATGAGCCCACCCAGGCAGCCGGGCCGTTTCCGCAAATCAAGGGCAGTTTGATCGAGCACGACAAGCTCAAGGCCTTTATCCGCCGCAACTACGCTGCCGATGAACGGGGTGCCTGGTACTTTCAGAACGGGCCGCAGCGGGTGTACCTGCAGCTGGAGCTGGCCCCGCTGGTGCTGGGCGTGCGCCGCCTGAACGTGGGCGAAGCGGGTGCGGGCACCGCAGCTGGGTTTGAGGTGCAGGCGCACACCGATCAAGACGTGGGTGCGGTGCAGTCGTGCTGGCTGGACGAGCATGGCCGGTTGTATTTGCTGACCGAGGCCGGGCTGGGCGTGGTGCGCTCGATGGACATGGATGCGGCCGCGGATGCGCTCGCTTCAGGTTTGTGGGGGGAGCCTCAGGAAGTGGCTTTTGCTGACATGCCAGCCCGCTTTGGTTTCATGCGCGAACCGCAGCCAGTCAGGGCGTGACCGGGCCTGGCTCCGGGGCATGAAAAAACCGGCTGCAAGAGCCGGTTTCTTTACGGGGCAAAGGTGCTGGATCGCTCAGGGAGCCGATGCAGCGTCGGCAGCGGGTGCCGCGGGTTCTTCGAACTTGGCCCCCCCGGCGTTCGACAGGAACGCGGCGGCACGGGTGATTTCAAGGTCAGTCATGTCGCCACCACCTTGCGTGGGCATGGCCTTGAAGCCTTTGATGGCGTGGTTGGCCAGTGTTGCCAGACCTTGACCAATGCGGCCGCTCCAGGCTGCGGTGTCGCCAATTTTGGGTGCGCCCAGCATGCCGGCGTCGTGGCAGGCAGCGCACTGGGCCTTGTAGGCTTGTTCACCCGTGCGCGGACCTGTCGAGGCTGAAACCAGTTTGATTTGCACTTTGCCCACCGGCATGATGCGATCGGCCGTGGCCTGAGCGCTCATGGCATCGGCACCGGCGGTTTGATGGCTGAGCGACGCGGCGTAGGCCAGCAGCAAGGCGATGATGGCCACGGGAATGACGAGCGAGACCACAGACGCCACCATCGTTTGCTGAGGGGTGCTGGTCGGGCCCGAGGGGCCGGAGGCTGGTTTCTTGGGCGCTTGGCTCATGGGATGTTCAGGAGGCGCTGGTTGGTGGACAGGGAGTATGACCCCGGAGCGCGATGACCGTCCGGAGCGAAGGGGCATTATAGGTGCGCAGCGGCAGGCGTGCATCGGCTCACCTGAAAGACCCCTGCTAGAATCCGCGCTGCTGCGCCCGTAGCTCAATGGATAGAGTACTGCCCTCCGAAGGCAGGGGTTGCTGGTTCGATCCCAGCCGGGCGCACCAT
>JAGOKC010000143.1 GCA_017994835.1 Aquabacterium sp.
AACCGGCGCCTCGGCCAGGCCATGGCATTGATCGAGGCCGGGCGCCTGCGCTCTCCCGAGGAGCGCGTCGCGCTGTACCTGAGCCGGGTTTTCTGGCCGGGCGTGCGCAAACTCAGCCTCTCGCAGGAGGAACTGGGGCATCTGGTCGGCCTGTCCCGCCAGACCGTGAATCGCGTCTTGCGCCAGATGGAGCGCCTGGGCCTGGTGTCGCTGGCGTTCGGCCGGGTGGACATCCTGAACGAGCCCGCCCTCTTGAACTACCCTGCCCGTGCCTGAGCACAGGCGGTACAAAGTCCCCAGCGACCTCAAGCCTGCTCGGGTGTCGCGACAATGCAGACATGAACACCTTGGTGGACGGCTCGATGGCCGTGGATGCAGGTCTGCGCTGGAACAACCGGTTCGCAGCGCTCGGACCCTCGTTCCATACGCGCCTGGCGCCGCACCCGTTGCCCGATCCGTACTGGGTTGGGAAGAGTCGTGCGGTCGCCGGGCAACTTGGCCTTTCCGACGCATGGATGGACTCGCCCGTCGCCCTGGAGGTATTTGCCGGCAACCTGCCCCTGTCGGGTAGCGCGCCACTGGCCAGCGTTTACAGCGGCCACCAGTTCGGGCAGTGGGCAGGGCAACTGGGCGACGGCCGTGCCATCCTGCTTGGCGAAGTCGCCACCGGCGACGGCGCAGGACTCGAAGTGCAGCTCAAGG
Source organism: Aquabacterium sp. (assembly GCA_017994835.1). Lineage (GTDB taxonomy): Bacteria > Pseudomonadota > Gammaproteobacteria > Burkholderiales > Burkholderiaceae_C > Aquabacterium. Next base: position 703 of record JAGOKC010000143.1, read on the forward strand.
GCAGCGGGCTGACCCCCTACTCTCGCATGGGTGACGGGCGTGCCGTGCTGCGATCCAGCATTCGCGAGTTTCTTTGCAGCGAAGCCATGCACGCGCTGGGCATCCCCACCAGCAGGGCCCTGTGCGTCGTCGGCTCCGACGCGCCGGTGTACCGCGAAGAAATCGAGACCGCAGCCGTGGTCACCCGTGTGGCACCGAGCTTCATCCGCTTCGGCCACTTCGAGCATTTTTCAGCGCGCGGGCAACTCGGCGAGCTCAAGACCCTGGCTGATTTCGTGATCGACCGGTTTTATCCGGCGTGCCGCGAAACGGGCGCCTTCGACGGCAACCCCTACGCCGCCCTGCTGGAAGCGGTCAGCGGGCGCACCGCCGCCATGGTGGCGCAGTGGCAGGCCGTCGGCTTCTGCCACGGGGTGATGAACACCGACAACATGAGCATCCTCGGCCTGACCCTGGACTATGGGCCGTTCCAGTTCCTGGACGCCTACGACCCCGGCCACATCTGCAACCACTCCGATCCGCAAGGCCGCTACGCCTACAACCGCCAGCCCAACATCGCCTACTGGAACCTGTTCTGCCTGGGCCAGGCGCTGCTGCCGCTGATCGGCGAACCCGACCAGGCCATGGCTGCGCTGGAACCCTTCAAGACCGTCTTCCCCCGGGAACTGGATGCGCGCATGCGGGCCAAGCTGGGGCTGACGGACGCCCCGCGGGAGCCGGACCGCGATCTGATCGACGCATTGTTGATGCTGATGGCACAGGATCGGGTGGACTACAGCATCTTCTGGCGCCGCCTGAGCCGATGGATGGCCGGTGAAGGCGGTGAACCCGTGCAAGACCTGTTCATTGACCGTGGGGGTCTCGACGCCTGGATGCTACGGTATCAGGAGCGTATAAAGACCATTCCACGCTGGGATGGCGCCCATCAGATGCTGAAAACAAATCCCAGGTACATCTTGCGCAACCATTTGGGCGAAGAAGCCATCCGCGCGGCCAAAGTGCGTGACTATTCTTGGGTCGAACGTCTGCTGACGCTGCTGGAGCGCCCGTTCGAAGAACACCCCGGCAACGAAGCGCTGGCCGGATTTCCGCCCGACTGGGCCTCCACCCTCTCCATCAGCTGTTCATCATGACCAAGCAGACGACCCGGACCGACGCCGAATGGAAAGCCTTGCTGGCGGAAAAAGGCGCCGAGCCACTGGCCTTCGAAGTGACCCGCCACGCCGCCACCGAGCGCCCCTTCACCGGCAAATACGAGGACCACTGGACCCCCGGGCAATACGCCTGCATCTGCTGCGGCGCCAAGCTGTTCGAGTCGGACACCAAGTTTGACGCCGGCTGCGGGTGGCCCAGCTTCTGGCAGGCGGCCATTCCCGGCGCGATCGAGGAACGGGTGGACCGCAGCCACGGCTGGGTGCGCACCGAAACCTTGTGCGCGCAGTGCGGTGCCCACCTCGGCCATGTGTTCGAAGACGGCCCGGCGCCCACCGGCCTGCGCTACTGCATGAATTCGGCCTCGTTAGACTTCAAGCCTGAGTGACCGGCCGACTTCATGAAAATCCTGCTTGATTTCTTCCCCATCCTGCTGTTCTTCGGTGCCTACAAGTTCTATGGCATCTACGTGGGCACAGCCGTGCTGATGGCCGCCACGGTGGTGCAGATGGCAACGATCTACGCGATCGACCGCAAGCTTCAAACCATGCACAAGGTGACCCTGGCCTTGGTGCTGGTGTTCGGTGCCCTCACCCTGACCTTGCAGGACGACCGTTTCATCAAGTGGAAGCCCACCGTCCTGTACGCGGCGATGGGGCTGGCGCTGGCCTTTGCCTTGTGGGTGCTGCGCAAGAATTACCTGAAGGCCCTGCTGGGCAGCCAACTCTCGCTGCCCTCGACGGTCTGGCATCGCCTGAACGTCGCGTGGGTCTGGTACTGCGCGTTCATGGCGGCCATCAACGGCTACGTGGCGGCCTACTACAGCACCGAGGACTGGGTCAACTTCAAGCTCTGGGGCTATGCGTTTCCGCTCGCCTTCATCCTGGCGCAGGGCTTCTATATCTCGCGCCATCTCAAGCCTGACGATCAGCCCGGCACACCGGGGAACTGACGGCGACCACGAGGACCACCGACATGACGAGCCCCCTGGCCCGACAGATGGCACAGCGCCTGGAGGAAATCCTGCAGCCCGTCCAGCTTGAAGTGATTGACGAAAGCGGGCAGCACGCCGGCCATGCGGGGGCCAATGGCACCGGCTTTGGCACCCATTTCCGGGTGCGGATCGCATCGCCCTTGTTTGCGGGGCAAAGCCGCGTAGCACGCCATCGCCTTGTGTATGATGCGCTGCAAGATTTCATCGACCAGGGTGTCCATGCCCTGGCCATTGAAGTTCTTTGAAGCGGCTCCGGTGCGCTATTTTTACAATAGCTGTCCGCGACCTGCCGACGCAGACTTACCAGGAAATTTTCCATGAAAAAGCAACTTCTGTCCGCCACCCTGGCGGCTGCCCTGCTGGGTGCCATGGC
>JAGOKC010000075.1 GCA_017994835.1 Aquabacterium sp.
GAGCCCACTGACGGCTCGATCCCCGCCTCAGCCAGTCGTTCGCTATAACGAATCGAAAGGTATTGCGAGCCCCTGTCGGAATGATGAATCAGGCCATCCTCCTCGGAAGGCTTGCGGTCGTACAGGGAGGTCTGATGCCGACAGCCATTGCACTGGAAGAGCTTACGGGCACCGTGGCCGACCACATAGTGATCACTGCTGGCGCAGCGCGGACAGCGAAATCCCTCAGGCCAGCGCGCGGCCTTGATCGCTTCGGCGCACTGTGCCTCGGTGCCAAAGCTACGAAGGAATTCCGGAATCGACATGCCGTGCTGGAACTGAATCTGGTTGAAGGCCATGGTGCTCACCCCATTGTAAGAAGACCACAGATTAGTGAGTCACAAGCTCATGGGGTGAGCCTCGCTGAGGCAGGTTTCTAATCAGGAGCAGATATGCCCATATTACCGCTTGACTCTGTACCTACTTCAGGGTTTCAAATACGGTCATGACCACGCCACGTACCACATCGCCCGAAACGACCAGCCCCTCAGCTTGCGAGAATCACAGTTGCGGATGCACGGGGACATCCACTGCGGCGGTGATCTCGCCCAACCCCCCGGACGCTGGGTGGACCATGTTCCGCATCGCCTCCATGGACTGTTCCTCAGAGGAAGCGGAAATCCGCCGCGCTGTGGATGCCATCCCCGGCATCAGGGCACTGAGGTTTCAACTGAGCGCTCGGACGCTGGGCATCCAGGCCACGGAGCAGGCGTTGCGCCAGGCTCTGCAAGCCATTCGCAAGCATGTCGTGTTCCTGTTGTTGGAGGTTGCCCGCTTGAAGACGGTGGCCTTATCACGCGCTCAATATCCCAGCGCAGTGCGCTCGGTGACCAAGTTGTCGAGACGTTGTTGCGCTTGTGCGGCGGCGAGCAGCAGGGCGTGCTGACGTTGAGCGTACTGATGAGAAAAGCGCCGACCTTGCCGGTCGCCTTCTCCCACTTCACGCCCAGCTCGCTGTTTCGAGCGAAGGTTCTGGAACTCGTCATAGACATCGCCAATCTGGTTGTCCAGCTGCTTGAGCCGAACGGCCCGGGCCGCTGCGTCGCGCAACAATTGCGCTCGCGTCATGGCAAGCGCACGTTGGGCTGCCTCGGCCTCCTGTGGGTTGGGTGGGTGTCGCTCGACTGAAATGGCGCTTGAACGCTTGGCCTGAGGTTCTGGTTCGTCCCCGTAGACCACCTGCCCATTGGGCAGGATTGACTTGTAGAGAATCCGCTCGTCGGCCATGCTTGTGAAGGCGCCGCCAAGAAAAACGAGGGCCAGTGCGGTAGGGGCGAGGCGGCATTGATGGCCCTTCAAGCTTTGGGTTTCCATGTGAGGTGAACACAGGTGGGCAGCGCCGCGTCAGCGGCCTCCCTTGCTTCGTAGCGCCCGGCGCTTTTGCTGGCGATCCTGCCGACGGATGCGTCGCTTTGCTCTGTCCCGCCACTCCAGGTAGAGCCCATAAGGAATCACGACGCACAGTGCCGCTCCGCCCAGGACCAGCACGTAGGGCATCACATGTTCTCTCACGGTCATGCTCGTTCCTTCCGGTTCAAGGCGGTGGCCTGGCGTTCGGATCCATGCCAGCCTCAGCACGATGAGCGCTGGCGTGCTTGTCTCCCAGGTCGCAGAATGGGCTGGCCTGATCGCAAGCCTGGGTCTCGCACTGCAGTGTCGAGTGGTGGATGTCTCGTTCGGCCAGCACGCGGTGCAATGCGGACAGGAGGCTGGCTGGCTCGGACATTGACGGGTCGTGAACAATGTGAGCGCTCAGGCTGGGTCGGTTGCTGGTCAAGGACCAGACGTGCAGATCGTGCACGTCCACGACACCCGGGACCGCTCTCAGCGCCAGATCGATCTCGCTCAGGTTCATGCCCTCGGGTATGCCTTCCAGCAAGATGTTGACGGTCGAGCGCAACAGCACCCATGTGCGTGGCAGCACCCACAGGCCGATCGCCACGGCGATCACCGAATCGATCCAGGTCCAGCCCGTGAACCGGATGACCAGTGCGCCAACGATCACCCCCAAGGATCCCAGCAGATCGCTCCACACCTCAAGGTACGCGCCTTTGACATTGAGGCTGGCATCCTTGCCGGCGTTCAGCAGCCTCATGCTCACCAGGTTGATGACCAACCCAAGTGTGGCGATCACCAGCATGGGGCCCGACTGAACATCCTGCGGCGTGCCAAAGCGCTGCCAAGCCTCGTAGAGGATGTACAGCGCGACGGCAAAGAGCATCAGGGCATTGAAGGCCGCCGCCAGGATCTCGAAGCGGTGATAGCCAAACGTGAGCCGGGCATTGGCGGGGCGCCTGGCGATGCGGATGGCGGCCAGCGCGATGGCCAGCGCTGCCGCATCGGTGAACATGTGCGCCGCGTCCGAGATCAGCGCCAGGCTGCCCGTGATCACGCCACCTACCACCTCGGCCATCAGAAAGGTGAAGGTGAGCCCCAGCGCCCAACGCAGATTGCGCTCGTTGGTGCTGGAGGGCAGGGCGTGGTCATGGCCAGCGCTCATGCGATGCCTCCGTCAGGAGCGGGGCTCGCGGGTGGCATCAAGCCGATGGGGTCCTCTTCGGGCGGTTCATCTTCATCCTTGCGGTGCATCAGGCGGTAGAGCACCGGCAGCACCAGCAAGGTCAGCACGGTCGATGACAGGATGCCGCCGATCACCACAGTCGCCAGTGGCCGCTGCACCTCCGCACCCGTGCCGGTGGCCAAGGCCATGGGCACGAAGCCCAGCGAGGCCACCAGTGCCGTCATCAAGACAGGCCGCAAACGTGTCAGGGCGCCCTCATGGATGGCTTTGTCCAGACCCAGCCCATTGTCACGAAGGTTGCGGATGAAGGAAATCATCACCAACCCGTTGAGTACGGCGACTCCGGACAGGGCGATGAAACCGACCGCCGCAGAGATCGACAGCGGGATGTCCCTCAGCCACAAGGCGAGGATGCCGCCCGTGAGCGCGAAGGGGATGCCCGTGAAGACCAGCAAGCCATCCTTGATGTTGCCGAACATGGCAAACAACAGCACGAAGACCAGCAGCAGCGAGACCGGCACCACGATCTGCAGGCGCTGAGTGGCCGATTGCAGGTTCTCGAACTGTCCGCCCCATACGGTCCAGTAGCCCGTCGGAATCTTCACGGTCTGCAAAGATTTTTCGGCTTCGGCGACGAAGGTGCCCAGGTCGCGCCCTCGCACATTGGCGCTGATCACGATGCGGCGTTTGCCATTCTCCCGACTGACCTGGTTGGGACCAGGGGCCAAGTCGATGGCGGCCACTTCTGACAAGGGGATGAAGCGAGTGGCATCGCCCTCGGCACCCTTGAGGGCGATGGGCAGACGGCGAATCGCTTGCAGGTCTGTGCGCACGGTCTCGGGCAGTCGGACCACGATGTCAAAACGGCGGTCACCTTCGAACATGGTCCCGGCCTCCTGGCCGCCGATGGCCGTGGACAAGGTGTCCTGGATGTCGCCGACGTTCAGGCCATATCGTGTGGCCTTGTCACGGTCAATGTTGATGGTCAGCATCGGCAAGCCGGTGGTCTGCTCGACCTTGACCTCGGCCGCGCCCGGAATGGCCTGCAGCACCTTGGCGATCTGATTGGCCGTGCTGTTGAGCACGTCCATGTCGTCCCCGAAGAGCTTGACCGCGACATCGCTTCGCACGCCCGAGATCAACTCGTTGAAGCGCAACTGGATGGGCTGGGAGAACTCGTAGTTCTGGCCCGGCAGCTTGGCGACTTCCGCCTGCACGGCGGCCAGCAGTTCGTCGCGCGTCTTGCGGGGCTCGGGCCACTTGTCCAGCGGCTTGAGCATCACGTAGCCATCCGAGATGTTGGGCGGCATGGGGTCGGCGGCGATCTCCGCCGTGCCGGTGCGCGCAAAGATGCGCTCGATTTCCGGGAACTTGGCCTTCAGGTGGGCCTCCAGTTGGGCCTGCATGGCCACCGATTGGGTGAGGCTGGTGCCGGGTATGCGCAGCGCCTGAATCGCGAAGTCGCCTTCGTTCAGGCTGGGCACGAACTCACTGCCCATGCGCGAGGCAACCACGCCGGACAACACGACGATCATCGCCGCTGCGGTCAGCACCACGGGTTTGGCACCCATGACGGTGTTCAGCAAGGGCTCATACACGCGCTTGGCGCTGCGGATCACCACGTTCTCCGTCTCGGCCACTTTCTTGCCGATGAACAAGGCCACCGCGGCGGGGATGAAGGTGATGGACAGGATCATCGCACCCAGCAGCGCCGTCACCACGGTGAAGGCCATGGGGTGGAACATCTTGCCTTCCACACCGGCCAGCGCAAAGATGGGCAGGTAGACGATCATGATGATCAGTTGCCCGAACAGCAACGGGCGCCGCGCTTCCTGCGATGCAGCGAAGACCTCGTGGAATCGCTCCTGCAAGGTGAGCGGCCGACCGTGGTGGGCTTGCGCATGCGCCAGGCGCCGCACGCAGTTCTCCACGATCACGACCGCGCCATCCACGATGATTCCGAAGTCCAGCGCGCCCAGGCTCATCAGGTTGGCGCTGACCTTCTGGCTGACCATGCCACTGAAGGTGAACAGCATCGACAGGGGGATCACCATGGCGGTGATCAAGGCGGCGCGCATGTTGCCCAGGAACATGAAGAGGATGGCGATGACGAGCACGGCGCCTTCCAGCAGATTCTTCTTGACCGTGGCAATCGCCTTGTCGACCAGGATGGTGCGGTCGTACACGGTCACCGCGTGAACCCCAGCGGGCAGTGTCTTGTTGATCTCGGCCATCTGCTTGTCGACTGCTTGAGAGACCTTGCGGCTGTTCTCGCCGATCAGCATGAACACGGTGCCCAGCACCACCTCGCGGCCGTTGTCGGTGGCCGCGCCGGTGCGCAGTTCCTTGCCGATGCTCACGTCGGCGATGTCACGGATGAGGATGGGCACGTCGTCGGCGTGCTTGACGATGATGCCGCCCACATCCTTCATGTCCCGAACCTGCCCGGGAGCCCGGATCAGGTACTGTTCGCCCTCGCGCTCGATGTAGCCCGCCCCCACGTTACCGTTGTTGCGTTCCAGCGCATTGACCACATCGACCAGGGTCAGCCCGTGCGCCATGAGTTTCTCAGGGCGTGGGGCGACCTGGTATTCCTTGGCATAGCCGCCGATGGAGTTGATCTCCGTCACGCCCGGCACATTGCGCAATTGCGGTTTGATGATCCAGTCCTGGATCTCTCGCAGATCAGTCGGAGTGTAGACGCTGCCATCGGCCTTCTTGGCACCGTCCTTGGCTTCGACGGTCCACATGTAGATCTCACCCAGGCCGGTCGAGATCGGGCCCATGGCCGGGGTAACGCCCTGGGGCAGCCGCTCCTTGGCCTCCTGGATTCGCTCGTTCACCATCTGGCGCGCGAAGTACAGGTCGGTGCCATCCTTGAAGATCACGGTGATCTGCGACAAGCCGTAGCGCGACAGGGAGCGGGTTTGCTCAAGGCCCGGCAAGCCGGCCATCACGGTCTCCAGCGGGTAGGTGACGCGTTGCTCTGTTTCCAGCGGCGAGTAGCCGGGGGTCTGCGTGTTGATCTGGACCTGGACGTTGGTGATGTCGGGCACGGCGTCGATGGGTAGCTTCTGGTAGCTGAAAATGCCCAATGCGGCCATGCCGAAGACGGCCAGCAGCACAAGCCAGCGCTGCTCGATGGCAAATCGGATGATGCGTTCAAACATGATGGGGGGTCCTTGGGCTCAATGCGAGTGCTCGGCCGAAGCCTTGCCGATTTCGGCCTTGATGACGAAGCTGTTCGTCGAGGCATAGCGCGCCCCGGCACTCAGGCCTTTGACAATCTCGGTGCGCACGCCATCACTGCGTCCCACTTCCACGGTTTTGGCCTCAAAGCCGCCAGGCACTTCGACGAAGACGACCTGACGGCCTTCCATTGCCTGCACTGCGCCAGCCGCCACGGTCACGGCCGCCTCGGTTTCGCCTGATGTCACCGCTACGTTGACGAACAGACCCGGGCGCCAGGCCAGGCCGGGATTGGTCAGTACGACCCGGGCACTGGCTGCACGCGTCTGCTCCCCGATCAGGGCGCCGACATAGGTCACCGTGCCGGTGGCTACATCGTCGAATGAGGTTGAGCTCACGGTGACCTTCTCGCCGACCCGAACGAACTTGAGGTCCTTGGCTGGCACATTGATGTTGGCCCACACGGTGGACAGGTCGGACAGGGTGAACACATTGGCGTCGTCCTTGACGGATTCGCCCAGCGCGATGTGCTTTTCCACGACGATGCCGTCAAACGGGGCCCGCAGTTCGTAGCGGTTCAAGTCGTTGGCCGTGGGCGCGGCGCCCAAGGCCTTGAGCTTCTGGCTGGCGTTGTTCACGGCGATCTCGGCTTCCCGCAGCGCTTGCACAGCCTGCTGGTAGTCCATCTGCGCGGAAATCTTGTCCTCAAAGAGTTTCTTCTCACGGGCATGGGTGGTTTGCGCCAGCGTCAGACGCTTTTGTGCCGCCTGCAACTCGCTGCGCTGCTCGGACAACAGCACGCTGGAAATGGTGGCCAGCACCTGGCCTTTCTTGACCTGTTGCCCCAGGCTGGCCGAGACGGCTTCGACCACGCCTGCCACACGAGGCACGACGTGGGCCGTGCGGTCCTCGTTGAACTTGATCTCTCCGGACAACTGCATCGTGGTGCGGATGCTGGCAGGGCCGACCGCCTCGACCTTGATGCCGCCGGCTGCGATCTGCTGAGCGTTCAACTGGACCGGCTCTTCTTCACCCTCGACATGCTTGTCGGCCCCGGCAGGGCTGGATGCACCTTTGCCCTCGCCCCCTTCGCCCTCCAGCGTGTCGTGTTCTGCATGCGCGCCCGGTTTTTCGTGGTGTTCCTTGTCGTCGTGCCCCTTCGCCTCATCGTGACCGGCATCGGCTTTTTTCTCATCGTGGTGCTCGCCATCATCGTGGCCTTTGGCTTCGTCATGCCCGTGACCATGGCCTTCCTCGGCGGCTTCGCCCGCTGGTGCGCTGGGTGCACTTTTGAGCAACCAAGCGCTGGCCCCCAGTCCGATCAGGACGATGGCAATGATGGCGATGAGTTGGGGGCGGCTGATGCGCCCAGCCTGGCGTTGTGGTTTGGTGTGGTTCATGCAATGCTTTCTCATGGCTTGGCCGTCGATGGCTCGTCGGTGTTGGTGCCCAACAGGCGGTCGATGTCGGCGGTGGTGCGGTACAGCTCGTTCAATGCGCGCAGGTATTGGGCGCGGGCCTGGAACAAGGTGCGTTGGGCATCCAGCGCGTCCAGGAAACTGAACTTGCCCAACTCGAAGCCTGTGGTGGCGGCCTGCCAGGCGCTTTCAGCGCCGGGCAACACCTCTTCTTTCAGGGCCTGGACCTCGGCTTGCGCGGAGCGCTGGCGCTCGCTCAGTTGGGTCCATTCGGTTTCGACCCGGATCCGGGTGGCTTGCAGGTCGGCCTCGGCCTTGTCGTGCAGTCGCAGGGCCTGAAGGAGATTGCCTCGGTTGGTGTCCAGCACCGGAATCGGAATGGACAGGCCGATGACCGTCTGGTTGCGTCCGACTTGTTGATCACGCTTGGCCCCCAGGGTCAGGGTCACATCGGGAATGCGGCGTGCGCGTTCGAGCTCGACCATGGCTTGTCGTCGATCAACCTCCAGCCTGGCTTGGCGAAGCGCGGGTACATCCGTCAGCGACGTGTCTGGGCTGAGCAAGGCGGGTAGTGCATTGGATTGCCAAGCCAGCACCTGAGCCCGGGGCGCAGCGGGGCCGAGCAGGGCCGACAGGCGTTGGCGGGCGGATCGCAACTCGCCTTGAGCCTGGCGCAGCTCTACGCGCACGCCAGCATGCGCCACCTTGGCGCGAGTCTCATCGACGGGGGAGACCTTACCGGCCTGGACGCGCTTGGATGCCGCGTCCGCGGCGCGGCCCGACAGTTCGGCAGAGGCCTGCGCCAATTGGACGCGCTCCTGGGCAATGACCGCACCGAAGAAGGCATCGGACACGTCGGCGCGGATTTGCGCACGGCGTCCTTCGACGTCCACGGCGGTTTGAGCCCGCCCAAGCTCGGCGACCGAGACCCGGGCTGACCGTTTACCGCCCAGCTCGATGGGCTGACTGAATTGGACCGTGGTGGTCCGGCTTTCCCGCCGGGTGTCCTCGATCAAGGCCTGAATCTCTGGGTTGGGTCGGGCGCCAGCCTGAATGACCGTGCCGTCGCTGGCCGCCAACTCTTGCTGGTTGGCCACGATCTGGGGGCTGAACTGCAGTGCGAGCCTGATGGCTTCAGCCAGCGTCAGCGGCTGAACTGTGGGGGCCGGCGCGGAGGCAGCGCTGAGCGGCACCTGGGCGGGCGATGCCTGCGCGACTTGCGAAAAGGACGTGGAAGGAAAGAGCGTGGCCGTGGTCAACGCTGCGAGCGTTGCCAATGGCGCCATGAGCCTGTGCATCGAATTCTCCGGGTTGTGGGAAACAACAAAGGGGGAATTCGGCGAGAAATGGCCGTGGTGTGGCCTGGCTATCTATGGATAGAAATGATGCTGAAGCAGCAGCCGTCTCGCCGAATTAAGCGGCGAGACGTATGTCAGGGCGTTCGAGCCCTTTGGGAATGTGCGAGGCATGGCCTCGTTGTGCGAGGCTCACCCATGTCTTGTGTGACTTCAACACGGGTTCGTGTGCTTCACAGACTGGTGGTGCGGCGCTGAAGTGACAGGTCGCGCAATCGTTATCGATGCCGGATTGCTTGGTACTGCCCTGGTCGTTCTTGCTTGAGCCGTTTTGGCCCTTGCCATCGATCGAGTCCTGGTGGGCATGCTGATGATGCCCAAGGTGGCTGGCTTGCGGGCTTGCTTCATGCTGGCAATAGATGGCCACCGCTGCCCAGGACATCTGGAGCGGAAACCATATCAGCAAAAAAACACACAGCAGGCGGCGCATACGGAGAATAGTATAGATGGTTGACTGGGTCGGTGAACAGCTTAAAAGCGCCAGTTATCGGAGCCAATGGATGTGGGTATCAGCGTCAGCCTGTTTTTTGGCTCACATCAACCTTGAGCAAACGCAAACCGTTGGCCACCACCAGCAAGCTGGCACCCATGTCGGCAAACACCGCCATCCACATGGTGGCGCCGCCAAACACCGCCAGCACAAAAAAGATGGCCTTGATGCCCAGCGCCAGCGAGATGTTCTGCCAAAGGATGGCGTGCGTCAGCCTGGACAGGCGGATGGTCTCCGGGATGCGCCTGAGGTCATCGTTCATCACCACGACATCGGCCGCTTCCATGGCCGTGTCCGTGCCAGCACCACCCATGGCAAAACCAATGTTTGATTGCGCCAGCGCGGGGGCATCGTTGATGCCATCGCCCGTCATGGCGGTCAGGCCATGCAGTCTTTGCAGGTCTTTGATAGCGTCGAGCTTGTGCTCGGGCAAGAGGTTACCTCGGGCTTCGTCGATGCCAGCTTGTGCCGCGATGGTCTTGGCCGTGGCGGCGTTGTCACCGGTCAGCATGATGGAGGTCACGCCAAGCGCTTTGAGTTCGGCAATGGCCTGACGCGACGTATCCTTGATGGTGTCGGCCACCGCGAACAGGGCCAGCACGCCCTGGTCGTTGGCCAGCAGGGTGACCGTCCTGCCCGCTTCCTCGTGTGTTTTGAGGGTGCTCTCCAGGGCGGGTGTGGACTGGCCGCGCTCCTGCATCAGGCGATGATTGCCCAGCACGTAAAGCGTGCCGTTGTGGCTCGCGCTGACCCCTCGTCCAGCCAGTGCCTTGAAATCAGCCACGTCAACACCCTGGGCAACGGTGCTCCCGTGCTCAATGCTGCTGAGGCCTTGGGCAATGGCCTTGGAGACGGGATGGTCGGAGCGGTTCGCCAGCCCCAGGGCCAGTGTGATGAGCGGCGCGCGGTCACCTTGAAGTGCCACCCATTCGACGAGCTTGGGCTTGCCCAGGGTAATGGTGCCGGTTTTGTCCAGGGCGATGGCCTTGAGCTTGCGAGCCTCTTCCAGGTAGGTGCCGCCTTTGATCAGGATGCCCCGGCGCGCCGCGCTGGCCAGTGCACTGACCACGGTGACGGGGGTGGAGATCACCAGCGCGCAAGGGCAGGCGATGACCAGCAGGACCAGCGCCTTGTACAGCGACTGGGTCCAGGTCCAGTCCATCAGCCACGGCGTGAGAAGGGCCACACCCAGCGCCATCACGAACACGGTCGGGGTGTAGATGGCCGCGAATTTGTCCACAAAGCGCTGGGTCGGAGCCCGCGTGCCCTGCGCCTCTTCGACCGCGTGGATGATGCGAGCGAGGGTGGTGTTGGTGGCCTCGGCGGTCACGCGAAACTGCAACTCGCCCGTCTCGTTGATGGTGCCTGCGAACACGGTGTCGCCCATGGCTTTGTCGACGGGGATGCTCTCGCCGGTCACTGGGGCCTGGTTGACGGCGCTGTTGCCCGCTGTCACGACGCCATCGAGCGGCACGCGCGCGCCAGGGCGAATGCGAACAATGGCGGCCAGGGGCACCTCGCTGGCCTTCAGGGTGCGCCATGTGCCATCGGCTTGTTGAACATCGGCCTCTTCGGGCGCCAGCGCCATCAAGCCCTTGATGGCATTGCGCGCCCGATCGACCGAGCGTGCCTCGATCAACTCGGCGATGGCATAGAGGGCCATGACCATGGCGGCCTCGGGCCATTGCCCGATCAGAAAGGCACCGGTGACCGCCACGGTCATCAAGGCGTTGATGTTGAGCTTGGCATGGCGCAGGGCCATCAGGCCCTTTTTGTAGGTGTCCAGCCCAGCCAAGCCGATGGCCGCCATTGCCAACGCGATCTCCAGGCCTTGCGCGACCAGCGATTGCGCCTCGATGAAACCGATGGCTTCTGCCATGGTGGCGAGGATCAACGCGGCGATCAGCCGTTTCACCCCACCCCGGAAAAATCCCGAGGCCTCTGCCGTGAGGGCAGTCCCTGCTGCATCTGGCTGTATCAGTTGAGGGTCGAAGCCCGCCCGGCGGATGGCCGCTTGGGCCAGTTCGACCGCCGATGGCGTGCCAGTCATGCTCAAGGTGCGCTCGCTCAACTGGAAGCGCAGCGTGTGGATGCCTTCGATGGGCTCCAGGGCGCGCCGGATTTCCGACTCCTCCGTGGCGCAGTCCATCGTGGCGATCCGAAATGAGGTGTTGCCTGACCGGGTGGTTGCTTCAGAGGAGTCTGCTGCGGCTGTATCTGCGGTGTCCGCACACCCTCCGCAGGTTGCTCCTTGGCAGGCGCTCTCAACAGGGTTCTTGCTGTCGACCTTGGCTTCACTTGATGGCATGACGTGTTCCTTTGACCTTGATTTAAATCCCTGTAGTGGCTACAGAGTCAATAGAAATATAGAAGCCCTGTTGTCATGATGGACGGCAAGACGACCAAGCAACCTTGGCTGTTGCCTGCGGTCGCTTGGTCATGCGGAGCATCCTCGCCTGAAGATTTCAGAGCGAACCGGATAGCCTAAGCCGCATGTCGAGAACCGCTCGTGCCTTGTTCCCGCAAGTACGCCGAGCACTACCTTGCTGGCTTCGCCTACAGGTTCAACCGCCGCTTCGATCTGCGTGGTCTGGTCGCAAGTCTCATCGTCGACGTCGTGAGAGCAAAGCCCATCAAGGAAAAGACGGTCAGGTCGCATGCTGAGGCACGTTTCTAATCAGGCAATGATTAAGGGGAGCAGG
>JAGOKC010000008.1 GCA_017994835.1 Aquabacterium sp.
TCCTTGATCTGCTTCTTGCCTGGCTTGCGACCTGTCTGCTCTTCAATCTGGGCAGCAATTTCCTCTGTGCGCTTCTTGATCACAGTGCCCGGCACCACACGCTGCTCGGTCATCAGCTTCAGCAAGATCTGACCGTCCACCACTTCGACGAGGGGCGCATTGGCTTCGCCGCGCGGTTCCACCCATCCCATGGATTTTTGCTGCGTTGCGCCGCACTCGACAAAACGACCTTTGCTCAACGCCACCTCGATCTCGGCTGCGTTCGCAGTCCAGTCGTGGCTCATTCGATATACCGTCAGATTCTTGAACATCATCGCCCTGTGATTTCGCGCGCACAGAAGAAAAAACCCCAAGTGAATCAATCACTTGGGGTTCCATCTTGGCGGAGACGAAGGGATTCGAACCCTTGATGCAGGTTTTGCCCACATACTCCCTTAGCAGGGGAGCACCTTCGGCCTCTCGGTCACGTCTCCAACAACAGCGAGCATTCTAGCCCAGAATTTCAGGTGAATGCCCGGTTGAACTCAAAACAACAATCAGGCCTTGGTCTCGTCCAGTCCAAACGCCTTGTGCAAGGCACGCACGGCCAGCTCCAGGTACTTTTCGTCGATCACGACCGAGGTCTTGATCTCGCTGGTGGTGATCATCTGGATGTTGATGCCTTCGTCAGACAGGGTCTTGAACATCGTGCTGGCGATGCCGACGTGGCTGCGCATGCCGATGCCGACAATGCTGACCTTGGCAATCTTGGCATCACCCACCACATCACGCGCGCCCAGCGCAGGCAGCACATTGGCCTTCAACAGCTCGACCGTGCGAGCGTAGTCGCCACGGGGCACCGTGAAGGAGAAGTCGGTCTTGCCATCGTGCGAGACGTTCTGGATGATCACGTCGACTTCGATGTTGGCCTCAGCCACCTTACCCAGAATCTGGTAAGCGATGCCGGGGGTGTCGGGCACGCCGACCACGGTGATCTTGGCTTCGTCGCGGGTGAACGCGATGCCCGAAACAACGGCTTGTTCCATTTTTTCGTCTTCCTCAAAACTGATGAGCGTGCCCGACTTGGCTTCTTCAGCCAGATCAATGTCCCAGGGGGTGAAGCTAGACAGCACACGCAGGGGCACACGGTATTTGCCGGCGAACTCCACCGAACGGATCTGCAGCACCTTGGAGCCCAGCGAGGCCATCTCCAGCATCTCTTCAAAGCTGATGCTGTTGAGGCGACGGGCTTCAGGCACCACACGCGGGTCGGTGGTGTACACACCATCCACGTCGGTGTAGATCAGGCATTCGTCCGCCTTCATCGCAGCCGCAATGGCCACGGCCGACGTGTCAGAGCCGCCACGACCCAGCGTGGTGATGTTGCCGTTGGGATCCACGCCCTGGAAACCGGTGATGACGACCACCTTGCCGGCGTTCAGGTCAGCGCGCACGCGGGCATCGTCGATGCTCTCGATGCGCGCCTTGGTGAACGACGAGTCGGTCTTGACCGGCACCTGCCAGCCCGCATAGCTCACCGACTGCATGCCTTCAGCCTGCAGTGCGATGGCCAGCAGGCCCACAGAAACCTGCTCGCCGGTCGAGGCGATCATGTCGAGTTCGCGCTCGCTCGGGCGGTCGGACAGCTCCTTGGCCAAGCCCAGCAGGCGATTGGTCTCGCCGCTCATGGCCGACGGAACGACCACGATTTGATGCCCGGCCCGAACCCACTTGGCCACGCGCTTGGCCACGTTGCGAATGCGCTCCGTGGAGCCCATCGACGTGCCGCCGTATTTGTGAACAATCAGTGCCATGTCAGATGTTGTTGGAAGCGATCGCGTGTCAAACACACATGTCTATCACCAGCTCACGCGATCAAACTCTCGATTTTACCCGGACCCCACGCTCATGGAGACATCGCCCCGAGAAAGTACCCGGAATCACTGCGAAATGGCACCAGGCAACCAATCCATGGACCACTGAGGCACGCCTTCAGCCGCTTGAGTTCGGGCGTCGATGCCCAGGCCTGGTACGTAGATGAGCCGCTCACCCGCAAACACCAAGGGACCGCTTCGCTGCCAGGCGGGGACACCCAGGGCCTGGAACTGCTTCTTCAAGGATCGTGGCGGACGCCCTGCCCCCAGCTGAAACTGCTCCCCGCCCAACCGCTGGCGCACAACCACTTCTGCCAGCAAAGACGGCGGCACCCCTCCTGAAACCACCTCACGCACCCGCAGGCATCCACCCCAGGACGCGACGGGCCAGTCCCCTGCGACGGCCACGCACAAACGCACCTCACTGCACGCATCGGCACCCGCAACAACTGAGGAACCTCCGTCCCAACTCAGCACACCACGGTAGAGCGATAACCGCAGGCCTGGCCAATGCGCCGCGCCTTGGGTCGTCACCAACCGCGCAATCTCCTCACCCAGGCGCTCAACCCAGCGTGCAGGCATGGGCTTGCCTGCCACATCGCGGTACCAGTGCCGCAAGGTTTCGCGCCGCAGAGCCGCCGATTGCGTCGCCCAAAGCTGTGCATTCAGCGCCGACGAGGCAGGGGTGGACTCTGGACCGAACTCGCTGACCAAAGCATCGACTCGCAACTGCGGGAGCGCCTGCGCACGCCATACGTCCATCACCGGCAAGGCATCTGAAAGACGCCGGGCAGCCGCAGCCAGGTTCACTTCGGCAGCGGGAAA
This sequence comes from Aquabacterium sp., assembly GCA_017994835.1. GTDB lineage: Bacteria > Pseudomonadota > Gammaproteobacteria > Burkholderiales > Burkholderiaceae_C > Aquabacterium. The sequence goes on from JAGOKC010000008.1 coordinate 2,679, forward strand.
AGCTTCCAACAGCGCAGGCCACACCGACAGTCTCAGTCGATTGCGCGCAAACCTTGGGTTCGCGTTGCTATCATCTTCAATGAAGGTAAGCCCGTGTGCTGCGACATAAGCCTCAATGGCTGTGCGCGGGTGATCCAACCAGGGGCGAACCCACCGCACACCATCACGACACGCATCACGTGGCATCCCGGCCAGACCGGCCACCCCACCCCCGCGCAAGGCCTGCAACAACAAGGTCTCAGCCTGGTCCTGACGGTGATGCGCCAACAGCAGGAGATCCGCCCCTGCTTCATGGGCCATGTCCTGCAAGGCTGCATGGCGAGCCGCACGCGCCACCGCCTCAACACTGTCGCCAGGGTTCAAGTTCAAACTGACACGCCGAAACAGCAATCGCACCGGCAGCCCTTGCGACGCCCACATCTCGCACGCACTCTGAACGTGACGCAACCAGGCGTCGGCGTGCTCGCTCAAGCCATGGTGCACATGCAAAGCCACCACGCGGGCATCCGGCCAATTGCGGACCGCCACGGCGGTGGCATGCAACAAGGCGGTGGAATCGCGTCCGCCGCTGTAGGCCACCGCGATACAGGCAGGCTCACGGCCCACCATCATCCTGCCCTCACCCGAGAATCAGGATTCTTTGGTGTCGTTGTAGCGGCCATAGCTTTGCAGCCGGTCATAGCGTGTCTGCAGCAAGTCCTTCACCTTGAGGTCAGCCACGTGGCGCATCGCATCATTGAGTGCGCGCTTGAGGTTCGCGCAGGCTTGCTTGTAATCGCGATGCGCGCCGCCCACAGGTTCGCTGACAATCTTGTCAATCAAACCCAGCGCCTTCAGGCGATGCGCCGTGATGCCGAGCGCTTCCGCCGCATCAGGAGCCTTGTCCGAAGTCTTCCACAAGATGGAGGCGCAGCCTTCCGGTGAAATGACCGAGTACACCGAGTACTGCATCATCAACACCTGGTCGGCCACGCTGATGGCCAGCGCACCACCCGAACCACCCTCACCGATGATGGTGGTGATGATGGGCACTTCCAGGCGCGCCATCTCGAAGATGTTGCGACCAATGGCTTCGGACTGATTACGCTCTTCTGCGCCAATACCGGGGTAGGCACCCGGTGTGTCCACAAAGGTGAACACCGGCAGGCCGAATTTCTCGGCGGTCTGCATCAGGCGCAAGGCCTTGCGATAGCCCTCAGGTCGCGACATGCCAAAGTTGCGCGCCGTGCGCTCCTTGGTGTCACGGCCCTTCTGGTGGCCCAGCACCATGCAGGGCTGACCATTGAAACGCGCCAAGCCACCCACGATGGACAGGTCATCGGCATAGTGACGGTCGCCGTGCATTTCCTGAAAATCAGTGAACAACTCGTTCACATAGTCCATGGTGTACGGGCGCTGCGGGTGACGGGAGATCTGCGTGACCTGCCAGGGTGACAGGCTCGCGTAGATGTCCTTGGTCAGTTGCATGCTCTTCTTGCTCAGTCGATCGATCTCGTCCGAGATGTCAACGGCCGACTCGCTCTGCACATAACGCAGCTCTTCGATCTTGGATTCCAGTTCGGCGATGGGTTGCTCGAACTCCAGAAAGTGTCGTTTGCTCATGGCAAATTTCCTTCTTCACGCCGCTTGGCGTCAATACTCTACGGGCAGCGGATCAAGACTGCGCCACAGATACCAGGTCCCTACTGTTCGGTAAGGTGCCCAGGCTTCGGCCACGTCACGCGCTTCGGCACGCGACACCGGCTCACCACTGAAATAACTCATGCTGATCCCTTTGATCAGCCCCACGTCATCAAGGGGCAGCACATTGGGCCGCATGAGATGGAAAATCAGAAACATCTCGGCCGTCCAGCGACCGATACCACGGATGGCCACGAGTTCATCAATGATGACCTCGTCACTCATGTCCTGCCAGTCATCCACGTGCAGGCGATTTTCGTCAAAGTGCAGCGCCAGGTCACGCAAGTACTCGACCTTGCGGGCGGACAAGCCGGCCTGACGCAGATGTTCTGGTGCTGGTCGCAGCACGTCGGCAACCGGGATGGGGCCACGAAAGCCCACGTGATCATGCCCCAACAGGGTCAGAAAACGGTTCCAAACCGACTGCGCCGCCTTCACCGAGATTTGCTGCCCGACGATGGAGCGCGCCAAGGTCGTGAAGGCATCGCCACGGCTGTACAACCGCGCGTGCCCATGATCGGCAATCAGCTTGCGCATGACCCGGTCGCGCTTGGCCAGATGCTTGCACGCGTCGTCCCAGTAAGGTGGGGTGACCAGCGCATCGGCGGCAACATCGGCTGCCGGGGCAACCACTTTTGATCCAGGGCTACCCATCAGGCTTTCACCCAGGTCGTGCCCTGCGGGCCGTCCTTCAACTCGATGCCCTGCGCGGCCAGGTCCGCACGGATGCGGTCGGCCTGCGCGAAATCGCGCGCCTTCTTGGCCTCGGTACGCGCCACGATCAAGGCCTCGATGGCAGCGGCATCCAGGCCACCAGTCGCGGTGCCGCCCTGCAAATAGGCCTTGGGCGACTGTTGCAGCAAGCCCAGGCACGCCGCCAGGCCCTTGAGCAGGCGCGCAGCCTCAAACGAGCGCGCACGGTTGACCTCAGTGGCCAGATCAAACAACACCGACACGGCGATTGGCGTGTTGAAATCTTCGTCCATGGCCGCCTTGAAGCGCGCGGCCTGGGGGTGTGACCAGTCCACGTCCACCGATGCCGCTGCGTCCAGGCCAGCCGCATCCAGGGCGGTGTACAGCCGACGCAGGCCCGTACGGGCATCATCGAGGCCCGCATCGCTGAAGTTAAACGGGCTGCGATAGTGCACGCGCAACATGAAGAAGCGGACGGTTTCACCGTCGTAATCCTTCAGCACGTCGCGGATGGTGAAGAAGTTGCCCAGCGATTTGGACATCTTCTCGTTGTCCACGTTCAGGAAACCGTTGTGCAGCCAATAGTTGACAAAAGGCTTGCCAGACGCGCCTTCGCTCTGCGCGATCTCGTTTTCGTGATGCGGAAACTGCAGATCCAGGCCACCACCATGAATGTCGAAATGCTCACCCAACAGCGCGCAGCTCATCGCCGAGCACTCGATGTGCCAACCCGGTCGGCCTGCGCCGAACATCGAGGCGTACTTGGCGTCTTCCGGTTCCTCCGGTTTGGCCGCTTTCCACAAGACGAAATCAAGCGGGTCCAGCTTGCCATCGTCCACTGCCACACGCTCGCCCGCACGCAATTGGTCGAGTGACTTGCCCGAGAGCTTGCCGTAACCGTCAAACTTGCGCACGGCATAATTCACGTCGCCGTTGGCAGCCCGGTAAGCCAGTCCCTTGTCTTCGAGTTTGCCGATCAGGTCGAGCATCTGCCCGACGTATTCAGTGGCACGGGGCTCATGCGTTGGAGGCTCAATCCCCAAGGCCGCAATGTCTTCGTGCATCGCACGTGTCATTTCGTCGGTCAGCGCACGGATGGTGATGCCACGCTCCACCGCACGACGGATGATCTTGTCGTCGATGTCAGTGATGTTGCGCACATAAGTGACAGCGTAGCCCGACACCTTCAACCAACGCTGCACCACATCGAACGACATCATCATGCGGGCGTGGCCCACGTGGCAGAAATCGTAAATGGTCATGCCGCAAACGTACATGCGGACCTGCCCAGGCGTCAGGGGCACAAAAGACTCGATCTGACGCGACAGGCTGTTAAAAAGACGCAAACTCATGAGAAAGATGGAATCGGGGTGCGGCGATCTGGCACCGGAACCACTCAGATACAATCCGGCGAGTATAGCGGGATGACCTGTGTTCAGGGGGAACCCTCCAGGGTCCGCGCGCATCGGCTGTTATTCTTGCGGTTTCGATGCGAGCGATCTGATTGATCCCCCAAGACCAGTCTGCCGCAGGCACCCCGCGCACAGCGCGCCTCACGATCACACACACTGATTTGCCCATGTCTCTCATGCAAGCTGCTGCGTCCCGATTCGGATTGCGACTGACGTCTATCGCCGTTCAATGCCTGGCCGTTGCGGCCTTGTCCATGAGCACGCTGAGTGCCCGCGCAGATGACATCGCCGATGTCCAGAAGCTGCTGGCTACTGGCAAGAACTCCGAAGCCCTCCAGAAGGCCGATCAGTACCTCAACGGCAAACCCCGTGACCCGATGATGCGCTTTTTGCGCGGCATCAGCCTGTCACAGGCGGGACGCTCGACCGAGGCCGTGACCGTCTTCACCAAGTTGACCGAAGACTACCCCGAGTTGCCCGAGCCGTTCAACAACCTCGCCGTGCTCTACGCGCAGCAAGGTCAGTATGACAAGGCCCGCAACGCCCTGGAAATGGCCATCCGCACCAACCCCAGCTATGCCACCGCCTACGAAAATCTGGGCGATGTGTACGCCAAGCTGGCCAGTCAGGCCTACTCCAAGGCTTTGCAAATTGACACCCGTTCAGCTGTCGCACCCAAGTTGGCCATGGTGCGCGACCTCTTCCCGAAAGAGCGCAACAGCATCGTCGCCGCAGCAGGCAGTGTGACCCAGTCCACCCCGGCCCCTGTTCGCCCGGTCGCCGTGACAGCGCCCACCCCTGTGGTGAACACAGCACCAGTCGTTGCGTCACCCGTCACGCCAGTCAAACCTGCACCGGCCCCTGTGGTCGCCAAGGTTGAACCCAAACCCGAGCCCAAGGCAGAGCCCAAAGCCGACAACAAAGCTGCCGAACGTGACGTGGCTTCGGCTGTGGAACGCTGGGCCGATGCCTGGAGTCGCAAGGACATGAGTGCGTATTACGCCGCTTACACACGTGATTTCACGGGCGGCAAGGGCTCGCGTAAAGCCTGGGAAGCCGAGCGCCGCGCTCGCATTGAAGGCAAACGCAAGATCAGCGTCGATGTGTCCAACATCGTTGTCGATTTCAATGGCGACAAGGCTGAGGTGCGCTACCGTCAGGCGTATCGTGCTGACAACCTGAACATCAGCAGCACCAAGCGTCTTGAGATGGTCCGCTCGGGTGGCAAGTGGTTGATTGCGAAGGAAAGTGCCGGCTCGTGATGAAGCATGTGTTTCGCCGGACACCCGTTCCGGCCCTGCTGCTGACCTTGGCCCTGTGCCTGAATGGCAGCGCGGTTGCCCGTGACAGCAGAACCGCACAGGCAAAGAAATCATCGCAAACTGCTTCCCACCCGGCAGCAGTGCCTGCTCTGCGTGAATTGCCTCGTCAATCCGCCAATGCCGAGGCGCGTCTGCTTGAGGTGTACCGCCTGGTCGGCAGCGCCCAGACCGATGTGGCGCTCACCAAAGCAGAGTCCCTGGTGCGTGATGTGCCCAATTTTCAGTTGGCGCAACTGGTCTATGGCGACCTGTTGATGGCCCGCACACAGCCCCTGCCCATCATGGGCAACGCCCCCGCCACGTTGGTCGGCAAGGCGCAGGATCGCCTGGCACAACTCCGCCTCGAAGCCAATCGCCGCCTGACCGCTTTGCGCGACAGACCTCCCGTGGGTGCGCTGCCCGCCCAGTTCATCGCGCTGCCACCCACCACCCGTCATGCCATTGCGGTCGATGTCAGTCGCTCGCGGCTGTACCTGTTTGAAAACGGCCCGGACGGACTGAGGTTGATTGCAGACCATTACGCCTCGATCGGCAAACTTGGCCCGGAGAAAAGCTTCGAAGGCGATCAACGCACCCCACTGGGGGTTTACTACATCACCAGCCGTCTCAACGCCAGTCAACTCACTGATTTCTACGGAGCCGGTGCGTTGCCCCTGAACTACCCCAACGAGTACGACCGCAGGCTCGGCCGTACCGGCAGTGGCATCTGGCTTCACGGGGTGCCCAGCGACAGTTATGCCCGCAGCCCCGAAAGCACTGACGGTTGCGTGGCCCTGGCCAACCCCGAACTGCAAAGCATCCTTGACCAAGTTCAACCACGCACCACGCCGGTCGTCATTGCACGTTCTCTGCAGTGGGTCACCCCTATCAAGGTTGAACCACAGCGCCGCAGCGTGCAAAACATGATCGAAGGATGGCGCGTGGCGCGTGCCAGCGGCGACATCGGCCGTGTCATGTCCTTCTACTCACCTCAGTTTGCCAGTGGCAACAAGGATTTCAGTCGCTGGCGCCAGACGGTTGAAAGGGATGTCAGTCAATTGCGCGGCAAGGCAATCGAACTCAAGGATCTGGCCATCCTGGGCTGGCAGGACAAGGGTGACATCCTGGTCGTGACATTTGGCGAGGTCGCCCAAGGTCAACGAGCTGGTTCCGTCAAACGTCAATACTGGGGTAAAGAGGGTGGCCTCTGGAAGATCTTCTACGAAGGAGTGATCGGATGATTCGCAACGTTTTCCTGGCCGGTGTCATCGGTCTCAGTACCCTGGTCGCACAAGCCCAGACAGTCAAAATCAGCACCAACCAGGGCGACATCGTCGTTCAACTGGATGCCGCCAAGGCTCCCAAGACCGTCGCAAACTTCCTGGCCTACGTCAAATCAGGTCATTACAGCGGCACCATTTTTCACCGCGTGATCGATGGCTTCATGATTCAGGGTGGCGGCATGACTTCGGACATGCGAGAAAAGCCCACCAATCCGCCTGTCGTACTTGAAAGCGGCAACGGACTGAGCCATCTGCGAGGCACGATCGCCATGGCCCGCACCAACGTCCCTGACTCGGCGACGGCGCAGTTCTTCATCAATGTGAAGGACAATCCCATGTTGAACGCATCGGGTTCGACCTCGCGTGACGGTTACACCGTGTTCGGCAAAGTCACCCAGGGCATGGATGTCGTTGACAAGATCCGCAAGGTCAACACCACCCGGGTGGGTCCGCACGGCGACGTACCCGCCACGCCCATCATCATCAAACAAGTCTCCATTGAGAAATAAGCATGACCAAGACTGTTGAACTCCAAACCACCGCCGGCAATATTCGCCTGGAACTGGACGACGCCAAGGCTCCCATCACCGTGGCCAACTTCATTGAATACGTGAACGCCGGTCATTACGACGGCACGGTCTTTCACCGCGTCATCAAGGGCTTCATGATCCAGGGTGGTGGCTTCGAGCCTGGCATGAAGCAAAAGCCTACCAAGGGTGAGATTCAGAACGAGGCCAACAATGGCCTCAAGAACGACAAGTACACCATCGCCATGGCCCGTACCAGCGCCCCGCATTCGGCCAGCGCGCAGTTCTTCATCAACGGCACCAACAACGACTTCCTGAACTTCAAGTCGGAATCGGCGCAGGGTTGGGGCTATGCCGTGTTCGGCAAAGTGGTGGCCGGCAGCGAAGTGGTCGATGCCATTGAAAAGGTGCGCACAGGACGCAAGAGCGGCCACGACGACGTGCCACTGGAAGACGTGGTGATCACCAAGGCTGTTGAAGTCTGATCCATGGGGAAGCTCCTCTTCCCCGCGCCGGATACCTTGAATGCACCGCCCTCGTGGCGGTGCATTGATTTCATCTCCGACCTGCACCTGCACGAAGACCTGCCCAGAACCACAGACGCGCTGGCAAGCTATCTGCGCAGCACGCCGGCAGACGCGGTGCTGATCCTGGGTGATCTGTTTGAAGCCTGGGTTGGCGATGACATGCGCCAGCAACCCTACGAGCAGCAGTGCGTGAGCATGCTCGCCGACGCTGGCCAACGGCTCCACCTTGGCATCATGGTCGGCAACCGCGATTTTTTATTGGGTGGTGAGATGCTCACCGCCTGTGGTGCACACCCCTTGCACGACCCCACAGTCCTCACCGCTTGGGGGCAACGTGTCCTGCTGATGCACGGTGACGAACTCTGCCTGGCAGACAGCGCCTACCTGCGGTTCCGAGAACAGGTTCGGCAAAGCGCCTGGCAGTCTAAATTTCTGTCAACCCCCTTGAGCACCAGACTGGCGCAGGCACGCCAGATGCGTGAGGCCAGCCAGGCGCACCAGACTGCACAGAGCCCATCGAAATGGGCTGACGTGGATGAGGTTGCTGCAGGTGAATGGATGCGTGCAGCAGGCACCCACATTCTCATTCATGGCCACACCCACCATCCCGCAAGCCAAGCTTTCGGTTGCCCAGGCGGGGTTCGACACGTTCTGAGCGACTGGGATCTGGATCACCGGCAAGCACGTGCTGAAGTGTTGCGCTGGCAAGCATCGGGTTTTGAGCGCATCCCGCTGGTTTGAGACCAAACGGAGCAACGTCACCCAAAAAAAGGCCAGCAACTGCTGGCCTTTGTCATGATGATCAGTCTGCGGTGGCCGGTTCGGGCTTGGTCTTGTCGCTCTTCTTGCCTGCAGCCTGAATATCCAGTTTGATCTCAGGCTCGGCATCGGGCTTCTCGATCACATCAACGGTCAGACGTCCACCATCAACCAACTTGCCAAACAGCAGCTCGTCGGCCAGTGCCCGGCGAATCGTGTCTTGAATCAGGCGTTGCATGGGGCGCGCACCCATCAGTGGATCGAATCCACGCTTGCCCAGATGTCGGCGCAAGGCATCGGTGAACGTCACCTCCACCTTCTTCTCGACCAACTGGCTCTCAAGCTGCAGCAAGAACTTGTCCACCACGCGCAAGATGATGTCCTCATCCAACGGCTTGAAGCCCACAATCGCATCGAGCCGGTTGCGGAACTCAGGCGTGAACGTCCGCTTGATGTCAACCATCTCATCACCTGACTCACGCTGTGTCGTGAATCCGATGGTGGACTTCTGCAAGGTCTCCGCACCCGCATTGGTCGTCATGATGATCAGGACATTGCGGAAATCCGCCTTGCGACCGTTGTTGTCAGTGAGCGTGCCATGGTCCATCACCTGCAGCAGGATGTTGAACACATCCGGGTGCGCCTTCTCGATTTCATCGAGCAAGAGCACGGCGTGTGGCTTCTTGGACACCGCCTCCGTCAACAGACCCCCCTGATCGAATCCGACGTAGCCCGGCGGCGCACCAATCAAGCGACTGACCGCATGGCGCTCCATGTACTCAGACATGTCGAAGCGGATCAGCTCAATGCCCAGAATGTAGGCCAGCTGCTTCGCCACCTCGGTCTTGCCAACACCGGTGGGACCACTGAACAAGAAGGAGCCGATCGGCTTGTCGGGCTTGCCCAGACCGGATCGGGCCATCTTGATGACGGACGCCAACGCATCAATGGCGGCATCCTGACCAAACACCACGCTCTTGAGATCACGGTCCAACATCTTCAGCTTGGAGCGGTCATCACTCGACACACTGGTTGAAGGCACCCGGGCGATCTTCGCCACAATGTCTTCCACCTCGACACGCGTGATGGTCTTCTTTTGCTTGCTCTTGGGCAGGATGCGCTGGGCAGCACCGGCCTCGTCAATCACGTCAATCGCCTTGTCCGGCAGATGGCGGTCATTGATGAACTTGGCCGACAGCTCGGCAGCGGCTTGCAGCGCGTTGAGCGAGTACTTGACGCTGTGGTGCTCTTCAAAGCGTGACTTGAGTCCCTTGAGGATCTCAATGGTCTGCTCGACCGACGGCTCTACCACCTCCACCTTCTGGAAACGACGTGACAGGGCGGCATCCTTCTCGAAGATGCCCCGATACTCGGTGAACGTGGTGGCACCAATGCACTTGAGCTGCCCGGAGCTCAAGGCAGGCTTGAGCAGGTTGCTGGCATCGAGCGTGCCGCCCGAAGCGGCACCAGCGCCGATCAGGGTGTGAATTTCATCAATGAAGAGCACGGCACCAGCCTGCTCCTTCAACTGCTTGATCACCGCCTTGAGCCGTTGTTCGAAGTCACCCCGGTACTTGGTGCCCGCGAGCAAGGCACCCATGTCGAGGGCAAACACCTCGGCATCAGCCAGCACATCAGGCACGTCTTTCTGTGTGATGCGCCAGGCCAGACCCTCGGCAATGGCGGTTTTACCGACACCGGCCTCACCGACCAGCAGCGGGTTGTTCTTGCGACGGCGGCACAGCACCTGAATGACGCGCTCGACCTCAGCGTCGCGACCAATGAGCGGGTCGATCTTGCCTTCGCGTGCCAGCTGGTTCAAGTTCTGAGTGTATTGCTCCAACGGCGATGCCTTGCCTTCGACTTCTTCGCGCTCGGCCTCACCAGAACCCGAGCCGGATTCAGGTGCCGAACGGGAGGACTCAGGCGGGTCGGTCTTGCGGATGCCGTGCGCAATGAAGTTGACCACATCGAGACGGGTCACACCCTGCTGGTGCAAGTAGTACACAGCATGCGAGTCCTTCTCGCCAAAGATGGCCACCAACACATTGGCACCCATGACTTCTTTTTTGCCATTGCCCGATGACTGCACATGCATGATGGCCCGCTGAATCACGCGCTGGAAGCCCAGCGTGGGTTGCGTATCCACCTCATCATTGCCCCCCACTGTGGGGGTGTTGTCGCGCACAAACAGATCGAGACTTTTGCGCAGTTCGTCTGTACTGGCACCACAAGCTTTCAACACCTCGGAAGCTGAAGGGTTGTCAATCAGGGCCAGGAGCAGATGCTCGACCGTGATGAACTCATGGCGTTGCTGACGGGCCTCAACGAAGGCCAAGTGCAGACTGACTTCCAACTCTTGCGCAATCATGCGGTCTCCATAATGCACTGCAAGGGATGCCCGGCATCGCGGGCGGCGGCAAGAACGAGTTCGACCTTGGTGGCCGCGATGTCCTTGGTGAAGACACCGCACACACCACGACCGTCGTGATGGATTTTTAGCATGATTTGGGTAGCCGTTTCGATGTCGTGGCGAAAATGGGCTCGCAGTATGTGCACAACGAACTCCATCGGCGTGAAATCGTCATTGAGCATCACCACCTGAAAGAGCTTCGGCGGCTCGACCCGTTGCGCCTGCTTCTCGACAACGGCTGCGCCCTCACCTTGTCCACCGGGTGCAGTCGGAACCTTGGGGCTGCGTTGATGTGAAGAAATGGTCATGAATTGATTCTACGGGAGACCCCAAAGACCTGCGATGCCACCGGGCTCAGCAGGCTAGGGAATACGCGAATACGTTCGTCACATTTCGATGCTTGACATGCTTGTAGCCAGACTCCCAGAATGTGGACAAACTAACAAAGGAGGGCTGCATCATGGCCACAGGGATTGTCAAGTGGTTCAACGACGCCAAAGGTTTTGGCTTCATCGAACCGGATCACGGCGAGGGCGATGTCTTCGCTCATTTTTCCGCCATTCAAATGGACGGTTTTCGCACGCTGAAGCAAGGCGCACGAGTCAATTACGAACTGGTGGCTGGCCCCAAGGGAATGCTGGCCCACAACATCCAGCAAATAGACGCTGCGCCCAGTGACACCACACCGGGCGGTCTGGATGATCTGCATTTTCGCGATCACCCGGTTTCGGTCCACAGCCTGCCTCATTGAACACTCTGATGCACTGTTTTGCACCTGCACTCAAGCCCGCCTCTGGCGGGTTTTTTCATGGCGGCGCAGCCAGCGCACACTGTTCAAAAATGCGTTAACCTTTCCAGCATCCCATGGCAGCATGGTCTTGAGGCGCGCGGATGTTCTATGTCTATAGCCCCTATGGTCAGGTGTTCTCCGGCACGTTGGAGCAACTTCGCACCACCCAGGCGTTGACCCCCATCACCAAAGTGCGAACGGTCAATACCGTCGCCACAGGCCTTGACGCAGGCAACCCCGACGTGGCGTCCGGGGAAACGCCGACCCCAGCCCGACACGCGCTGCAGGCCTATGCCCCAGGTGGCCGACAGCCTTTGACGGTGGTTGGTGACGTGATGCAACGCCCCTCACACGTGGTCAGCCACACCGCCACGGTTCGAGATGCCTGGCAAATTTTGAAAAACCACCGAATCGGCCAAGCCCCTGTGGTCGATGCCAATGGCACCTTGGTCGGATTGGTCAGTCGTGCTGAATTGATGCCCCCACAGTGGTTGGCACCGACCGTGGACAGCATGACAACCTGGCAGGCCATGCTGACACAACGCGTTGAACAGGTCATGTGGTCACCGGTGCCCAGCGCCCACATTGACACCGATTTACGGAGGGTTGCGTCTCTGCTGCTGGAGACCGGCCTGCCCGGCCTGCCTGTGACCGATCAGAACGGACAGGTGATCGGCTTTGTCTCACGGTCGGACCTGTTGCGGGCCTTGGCAACCGATCCTCCCCTGGACCTGTGGAGCTAATGTGCAAAACCGCCATCGCAACAGAAAAGCCCCTGTCACGCGCACGTGCTGCAGGAGCTTGTGTTTGATTCAGGTGGGCCGCGTCAAGACCGCGACCGCCCAGATCACATGTGCTCGATCATGACCTCGCCAAAACCGGAACACGACACCTGCGTCGCCCCATCGAGGAGTCGCGCAAAGTCATAGGTGACACGCTTGCTGAGAATGGACTTCTCCATCGACGAGATGATCAGGTCAGCAGCTTCCAGCCAACCCATGTGACGCAGCATCATTTCAGCGGACAGGATTTCTGAACCGGGGTTCACATAGTCCTTGCCCGCGTACTTTGGTGCGGTGCCGTGGGTGGCCTCGAACATGGCCACGGAGTCAGACAGGTTGGCACCCGGCGCAATGCCGATGCCACCAACCTGAGCGGCCAGCGCATCAGACACATAATCGCCGTTGAGGTTGAGCGTGGCAATGACGCTGTACTCGGCTGGACGCAGCAGGATCTGCTGGAGGAAGGCGTCAGCAATGGCATCCTTCACGATGATGTCTTTGCCCGTGCGAGGGTTCTTGAACTTGCACCAAGGGCCGCCGTCGATCAACTCCGCACCAAATTCGTTTTGAGCCAGCGCATAGCCCCAGTCACGGAAGCCACCTTCGGTGTACTTCATGATGTTGCCCTTGTGGACAAGGGTCACGCTGGGCTTGTCGTTGTCGATGGCGTACTGCAGCGCCTTGCGCACCAGGCGCTCGGTTCCTTCTTGCGACACGGGTTTGATGCCAATGCCAGAGGAGTCGGGGAAGCGAATCTTCTTGACGCCGAACTCGTCTTGCAGAAACTTGATCAGCTTCTTGGCCTTGTCGCTGCGCGCTTCAAACTCAATGCCGGCGTAGATGTCTTCCGAGTTTTCGCGGAAGATCACCATGTCGGTCTTTTCGGGCTCTTTCACGGGCGAAGGCACACCCTTGAAATAACGTACCGGGCGCAAGCAGACATAGAGGTCGAGTTCCTGGCGCAGGGCCACGTTCAGCGAGCGAATGCCTCCACCCACAGGGGTGGTCAAGGGTCCCTTGATCGACACGACATAGTCCTTGAGGACTTTCAATGTCTCTTCAGGCAACCACACGTCAGGGCCATACACACGGGTGGATTTTTCACCAGCGAAAATCTCCATCCAGTGAATCTTGCGCTCGCCTTTGTAAGCCCTGGCGACGGCTGCATCCACCACCTTGATCATCACGGGGGTGATGTCAAGACCCGTACCGTCACCTTCGATGTAAGGAATGATGGGGTTGTGGGGAACATTCAGGGAGAAGTCCGGGTTCACCGTGATCTTCTGCCCGCCTTCGGGCACCTTGATGTGCTGATACATGATTGAGGTCTCCGCGTTTGGCGTTATCCATGCGTCCGCTGCCATGGATGTCGGCAACGGTCTTTTTTATTCTACTGCGCTGACAGTCCATTGCATCAGGCGATAACACCAGTTTCAGGCACACCACGCCTGCCACTGCGCCACCAGTTGATGGGTGACGGCCCATCCTGCAATCAGGGTCAGGCTCAAGCCCGCCGTTCGCACTGCCCAACGCGGATCCAGCAACCTGAGGCGAGCTGCGGCAGCCTCTGCTCTGCCCTGGGACACTGGTGCGGCGTCACCGCTGGACTTGAACCACAGAATGGGCACCACCACTGCGCCAGGCACCTCAGGTGCCATGAGTGGCGATGGTTTGATGTGGTGACGATTCAGCCATCCCAGTAATGCCGGTGCAGCCCACACACCCAAGGCGCTGGGCAAGGCGAACACCAGCATGACAGCCGCGCCACCCCAGGGCTCCGAAGCCAAGGCAGCCACCATCAAGGCGGCATACAACAGTCCACAGGGCATCACAGCCCAGACCATGCCGGCAAACAGCGGCCAGACCGGACGCAAAGCGCTCAACCAGACGGGGCCGTGGTGACCCAGCAGTTTGTGGCGAACACGCAGATAGGCCTGCTGGCCCCAGGCGTTGATCTGGTGTGGCATCTGCCCTGTCCAGAGCAGCCACAACCCTAACATCAAGGCCGCGGCCTGCAGCATCACCCAGATGGGTTGAAGCATGCTGATTTGCTGCCCCCAACGCGCAATCAGGCCAGCCCCTGTGGCAGCCACCAGGCCCAGCAGGGTGTAGGCCAGACAACGCCCGACCAGCGCGAGCACAGGCACACCTCGTGGCAGCACCGCTGCACACGGCGCACCACACATGGCCGCACAGTGCGCAATGCCCCCAAGCCCCATCAGAAAGGCAGTCAACAGCAATCCGCTCAGCATGCAACCTCCCGGCGCAAGCTGACCCGATCAGATGATGCGAGAGAAACGCGCCAGCGTCTTGTCGGCCTGGATGTAACGGTCGAACACCATGCCAACCGCACGCACAAAGTACCACCCAAGAGGTGTAACACGCACGCCATCGGACTCCAGCTGCACCAACCCCGACTCGACGAGCGGCTCCAGAAGGCGCAATTCAGCCTCGAAGTATTGCTTGAAATCAATCAGGTAGGCGAGCTCAATGGATTCATAGTCCACACGCCCCTGACACATGACCGCCATGATCACGGCGCGGCGCACAAGGTCGTCGCGCGACAGGGTCAGGCCACGAACCGTGGGGAATTCGCGGTTGCGCAGTGCGTCGTAGTACTCGTCAAGCGTCTTCGCGTTCTGACAATAATGCGCCCCAACCTTTCCAATGGCCGACACACCCAGCGCAATCAGATCGCTGTCAGGGTGTGTGCTGTAGCCCTGGAAATTGCGATGCAGACGTCCTTGACGCTTGGCCACTGCCAGGCTGTCGTGATGCAGGGCGAAATGATCCATGCCGATGTAGTCGTACCCTGCCTGCCCAAAGGCTTCAATGGCCGAGGCCAGCATGCCGATTTTTTCCTCGGCCTTGGGCAAATCGACCGAATGAATCCGACGTTGCGGCTTGAAGCGCTGCGGCAAGTGGGCATACGCGTACAAGGCAATGCGATCAGGCTTGAGTGAGTTGACTTGCTGCAGGGTGCGCTGGAAGCTTTCGGACGTCTGCTTGGGCAAGCCGTAGATCAGGTCCATGTTGATGGACATGAAGCCTTCATCGCGCGCGGCTTGCATGAGTTCGGCCACCTGCTCGAAGGGCTGCACGCGGTGAACGGCTTGCTGCACATCCGGGTCAAAGTCCTGCACCCCAAAGCTCAGGCGGTTGAACCCCATGGCGGCCAGGCGTTTGAGTCGGCCTGCATCGATCGTGCGGGGATCAACCTCAATGGCGTACTCGCCGCCTTCAACGAAGCGGAAAGCCTGCCGCAAGGTGCCCATGAGGCCTTCGAGTTCGTCATCAGACAGGAACGTCGGGCTGCCGCCGCCAAAGTGCAGCTGCGACAGCGGCTGCCCTGAGCCGAGGCATTCACCAACCAGTTCGATTTCGGTGCGCAGCGCGGCGAGGTATTCGACGGCACGCTCGTGGTGTTTGGTGATGATCTTGTTGCAGGCGCAGTAGTAGCACAGCGACTCGCAAAACGGGATGTGCACATACACGGACAACGGCGTGGCCGCTCCGCCGATGACGCCCCCACCCTCGGCGCGCTGCTGCAGCGCCTGCCGGTACTGTGCTGGCCCATACGCTTCGACGAAGCGATCTGCAGTGGGGTAGGAGGTGTACCTTGGGCCGTTGACGTCCAGGCGCGAGAGCATGTCACGCGACACAATGGGCGCGCACGGTACAACAGAAATCAAGACGGGATCACTCATGTTCGCAACTGTGCCAAAATCATGCATATCAGGGTTGATTTAACTCAAGTACCCAGCCGTCATGATGACACCATTCGGACAGGCTTTGAGGTCTCTCATGTTGAAAAGCATTTTTCCGATTACTGACATCAGCGGCAGCAGCGCACCCTCAAACCGGTCGCCAGACAGTCTCCTTCAGCAGTCTGAGCCTCACACTTCCTGCGGCGGAGTCAAACTGGACGCATTCAAAGTGGCGTGCTCCAGTTGCAACCTTCGTGAACTGTGTTTGCCTGTCGGGTTGACACCGCCTCAGTTGCGCCAGTTGGACACACTGGTTGCGGCACGTCGTACGGTCAAGCGCGGTGACGCACTGTTTCACAGCGGTGAGCCGTTCCGTTCCGTTTACGCCGTGCGCACTGGTTTTTTCAAGACACGTGTGTCCTCGGAAGATGGCCGAGATCAGGTCACCGGGTTTCAGATGGCAGGAGAATTGCTGGGGCTGGATGGCATCAGCACCGACCGGCACGCCTGCGATGCCATTGCGCTGGAAGACTCGCAGGTTTGCGTGATTCCCTACGGGCAACTGGAAGAGCTGTCACGTGAGTTCTCTGATCTGCAGCACCAGTTCCACAAAATCATGAGCCGCGAAATTGTGCGTGATCACGGCGTGATGCTGTTGCTCGGCAGCATGCGCGCCGAAGAACGATTGGCCGCGTTTTTGCTCAATTTGACGCAACGCCTGCATGCACGGGGTTTTTCGGCATCCGCCCTGGTGCTGCGCATGACCCGCGAAGAAATCGGCAGCTACCTGGGTCTCAAGCTCGAAACCGTGAGCCGTACCTTCTCGAAATTTCAGGAAGAAGGACTGCTTGAAGTCAAACAGCGCGACATCCGCATCACCAACGAAGCCGGATTGCGCGCCCTGGTCAACAATGTGAAGGGCTGACGCCCGCCACTCACCGCTGTGTTGCAGTGGTGACGGTCGCCTCTTCGTTAGCGTGGTTTCTCGCCTTCGAAGCTGGCGCTTCTTTCTGCGTCGGCACTGCCGAGGTGTCGAGCACAGGATCGACGTTGTTGACGGCCACGCCGACCGTGATGAGTGAGGCCACCACCACGATGGCAGGACCGCCAATGACCATCCAGACGATGGGCAGGCGATACCAGGGCGGGTTGTCAAGCGGTGCGCCAGACCCATCTTGTGTTGTGTGTGCTTGTGTCATCTCGTGTCCAGTTCTGGATGGGGTCAACGGGGAACCAGGAAAGTGGTTTTTTCGCGCACATCAACCTGTGCGGTATTTGC
Organism: Aquabacterium sp.; assembly: GCA_017994835.1. GTDB lineage: Bacteria > Pseudomonadota > Gammaproteobacteria > Burkholderiales > Burkholderiaceae_C > Aquabacterium. Next base: position 19,832 of record JAGOKC010000008.1, read on the forward strand.
TTGCCGAAGTTGTTCAACCACGATGGTGATGCCCACGGCCCCTGATCCCAACCGCGCACCGACCTCGGGCGGGATCCTCACCGAGACAGGCACCCAGCGTGCCTCGGCCGGACCAAGAACCACGCTCTCACCACCTTGCACTTTGGCCTGGCTGAGTTGCTCCACGCCCACACGATAGCGCTGTGCGCGTTCGCTGGCGTTCATCAGTTGCACGCGATAAACGTTCTCGATGTAGCCGTCCTCGACCACACGCGCCAGTGCACCACGGTCCCGCACAATGTCCACCCGGAATGGCGGGCGACTGTAGAGGCTGCTGACAAAGACAACCAGCACGACGGCGAGGATGCTGGTGTAGAGCAGAACACGGGGACGCTTGACGCGTGCCCACATTTCAGCACTTCCCCACCCTTTTTCCATGGCATTCTGGGTGGAGTAGCGAATCAAGCCACGGGGACTGCCCATCTTGTCCATCACGGTGTCGCACACGTCAATGCAGGCGGCACAACCGATGCATTCGTATTGCAACCCCTCACGGATGTCGATGCCTGTTGGGCAAACCTGCACGCAAAGGGTGCAATCAATGCAATCGCCCTGCCCCAGCGCCTGTGCGTCGGTCTTTCGTGCGCGGGCACCTCTGGGTTCACCACGCTTTTCGTCATAGCTGATGATGAGGGTGTCGCGGTCAAACATGGCACTCTGGAAGCGCGCGTAAGGGCACATGTACTTGCAGACCTGCTCGCGCATGAACCCGGCGTTGCCGTAGGTGGCAAAGCCGTAGAACAGTATCCAGAAGGTCTCCCACGGGCCCAGACCAAACGAGATCACCGATTGCCAGAGGTCGCGGATGGGCGAGAAATAGCCGACAAAGGTGTAACCCGTCCAGAGCGCCAGCGCGATCCAGACGGTGTGCTTTGCGGACTTGCGCGCAAACTTGTCCACCGTCATGGGCGACTTGTCCGTTTTCATGCGTCGGGCCCGACTGCCCTCGATCTTGTTCTCGATCCACATGAACATTTCGCTGTAAACCGTCTGTGGACAGGCATAGCCACACCACAGACGCCCTGCCACCGCAGTGAACAGGAACAGTCCGTAAGCTGAAATGACCAGCAAGGCCGTCAGATAGACAAGATCCTGTGGGTAAAGGACCAGGTTGAACAGGTAAAAGCGCCGTGTGTCCAGATCAAAGAGCACCGCCTGCCGTCCGTTCCAGTCAAGCCATGGCGTCACGTAGTACACCAACTGAGTCAACCAGACCATGACCCAACGCCAGTTGGTAAACCACCCCACCACCTCGCGGGCATAGATCTTCTCGCTCTTTTTGTAGAGTGAAACGACCTCCTCGTGGCCCACCACCTTGGCTACGCCCGGTGCAGGCTCAATGGCCTTGATGGGAATCACGCGCTGGCGTGTTTGAGAGTTGCTGTGTGGGTCGGTCATGGCGCAAATGAAAAAGCGGGGAGGCTGGACCAGATACCCCACAAGGTATCACGAGCCAGGCTCCACCGCTAAATTGACTGCTAATCCTGACCAGCATCAAGGGAGAACCCGATGCAGTTCAAGATGCATGGTGCTCACTGAGTCTGAGCGGTCCGGGTAGGACGTGAAAGCCCCCAGACATAGGCCGTGAGCACCTTGATCTGGTCTTCCGTCAAACGACCGGCCTGCGCGGGCATAACGTTGTTTTTGCCGTTGTTGATCATGCGGATGATGGCGTCCTCGCCCCAACCATGAAGCCAGATTTTGTCAGTCAGGTTGGGCGCACCCACGGCTTGCATGCCCTTGCCGTCTGCGCCATGGCAGGCAGCACAGGCGGCCTTGAACTTGTCCTTGCCCAGCTCGGCCAGGATGGAGTTGTGACCACTGCCCGACAGGCTCAACACGTAGTTTGCAACCTGACGCACATCTTCAGGACCGCCCACAGCTGCAGCCATTGGAGGCATCATGCCCTGACGACCCAAATGCAAAGTCTCGCTGATCTTGACAGGGTCCCCGCCATGCAGCCAGTCGTTATCGGTCAGATTGGGGAAGCCTTTGGAGCCCTTGGCGTCTGAGCCATGGCAAGCCGCGCAGTTGTTCAGGAACAGGCGCTCACCAATGGCCATGGCTTGAGGGTTGCGAGAGAGGTCTTCGGCGGCAACCTGACGGAAGGCCTCGTAGATCTTCTCTTCTTCGACCTTGGCCTGGGCGATCTCGTCTTGAAGCTGTTGCTTGGAAGACCAGTTTAGCGTCCCTTGCTTGTTACCCAACCCGGGGAACAAGGTCAGATAACCCACGGCGAACACCAAGGTGAAAATGAACAAGAACAGCCACCAGCGGGGCAGCGGGTTGTTCAATTCACGCAGGTCGCCGTCCCAGACGTGCCCGGTCGTTTTGTCCACATTGCCTTGTGCGTCATAGACGACCTTGTGTCTGGCGGCACCGATCAGCACAAAAGCGCAAAAAACCAGGCCGAACACCACGATCCCGATGACGTACCAGGACCATCCACTGGAAATGAAGTCGCTCATGTCTGAGCCTCCAATCAATCTTCTGCAAGAGGCAGGCGACCTGCCTCTTCAAACTGAGCTTTGTTGCGGTGCGAATAAGCCCACGCAACAATGCCCACGAAAACGCACAGACACACCACGGTGAAAATGGTTCTGGCAGCGATGATGTCCATGTGCGTCGCTCCTTATTTCACTGCGGTGCCGAGTACCTGCAGGTAGGCAATCACGGCTTCGAGTTCAGTCTTGCCTTTGACCTCGTCGTCGGCCACCTTGATCTCGGCGTCTGTGTAAGGCACGCCCACCTTGCGCAGCGCTTGCATGCGAGGGGCGATCTTGGGACCGTCTTCGAGCTTGGCCGCTGCCAACCAGGGATAGGCAGGCATGTTGGACTCGGGCACCACATCACGTGGGTTGGTCAAGTGCACGACATGCCACTCGTCGGAGTACTTGCCACCCACGCGGTGGAGGTCTGGGCCAGTGCGCTTGGAACCCCATTGGAAGGGGTGGTCGTACACGAACTCACCGGCCATCGAGTAATGCCCGTAGCGCAGCGTTTCGGCGCGGAAAGGACGCACCATCTGGGAGTGGCAGCCGTAGCAGCCCTCACGGATGTAAACGTCGCGCCCAGCCAGTTGCAAGGCGGTGTACGGTTTGACGCCATCCAGGGCCTGAGTGGTGCTGCGCTGGAAGTACAGCGGCACGATCTCGACGAGGGCACCAACCGAGACGACCAGCAAGGTCAGCACGATCATCAGGAAGTTGCTGGTTTCAATCTTCTCGTGAGAGAAGAGCTTGGGCTTGTGGTTGTGATCAGCCATGTTGTTGTTCTCCTCAGGCATGTGCGGGCTGAGCGATCGGCGCATCGTTGACTGCGCGACCGGCCATGGCCGTCATCACGGTGTTCCACAGCATCAGGATCATGCCGCCCAGATAGAGCAGGCCACCTGCAACGCGGATCACGTAGAAGGGATAGGTTGCCTTGACGCTTTCGACAAAGCTGTAAACCAGGGTGCCGTCAGGGTTGACCGCACGCCACATCAGACCCTGCATCACGCCGGCAATCCACATCGCGGCGATGTACAGAACGATGCCGATGGTGGCCGCCCAGAAGTGCACCGAGATGGCACCAACGGAGTACATCGTGGTGCGACCGAACATGCGCGGAATCAGGTAGTAGAGCGATCCCATCGTGATCAAACCCACCCAGCCCAACGCACCGGAGTGAACGTGCCCGACCGTCCAGTCGGTGTAGTGCGACAGGGCATTGACGGTCTTGATCGACATCATCGGACCTTCAAAGGTGGACATGCCGTAGAACGACAGGGCCACGATCAGGAACTTGAGGATGGCGTCATCACGCAGCTTGTGCCAGGCACCCGACAAGGTCATGATGCCGTTGATCATGCCACCCCAAGAAGGTGCCAGCAGGATCAAGGAGAACACCATGCCGACGGACTGGGTCCAGTCGGGCAAGGCCGTGTAATGCAGGTGGTGAGGGCCGGCCCACATGTAGGTGAAGATCAAGGCCCAGAAGTGGACGATCGACAAGCGGTAGGAGTAAACGGGGCGTTCGGCCTGCTTGGGGATGTAGTAGTACATCATGCCCAGGAAGCCAGCCGTCAGGAAGAAGCCCACGGCATTGTGTCCGTACCACCACTGAACCATGGCGTCCTGCACACCGGCGTAGGCCGAGTAGGACTTGGTCAGGGAGACTGGGATTTCAGCGCTGTTGACGATGTGCAGCAGGGCCACGGCAATGATGTAGGCACCGTAGAACCAGTTCGCCACGTAGATGTGACGGATTTTGCGCTGCCCAATGGTGCCAAAAAACACAATGGCATATGCCACCCACACCAGCGTGATAAGGATGTCAATGGGCCATTCCAGCTCGGCGTATTCCTTGCCTGAGGTGTAACCCATCGGCAGGGAGATCACGGCCAGCAGGATGACCAGTTGCCAACCCCAGAAGGTGAAGGCAGCCAGGGGCCCGGCAAACAGGCGTGTCTGGCAGGTGCGCTGCACCACGTGGTAGGACGTGGCAAACAGGGCGCAGCCGCCAAACGCGAAAATCACTGCGTTGGTGTGCAGCGGACGCAGGCGACCATAGGACAGCCAGGGGATACCGAAATTGAGTTCCGGCCACGCCAACTGCGACGCGATCAGAACGCCGACAGTCATGCCAACGACGCCCCACACGACGGCGGCAATGGCGAACTGCCGTACAACCTTGTCGTTGTACGTGGCAGAGTGGGAGGTTGCCATTTTTTATTCTCCTTTATGACACCCTAGATTGTGCTGCAAAGATGATCTCTTTTGATCAGTCGCAAACTAAACCTGATCATTTTGCTCATCTTGCAGGATGCGCAATCCTTCTTGCTCTACGTCCTCAAATTGTCCGTTGTGAACAGACCAGCCCAGCACCGCCAGGATGGCCAGGACCAGCAAAACCGAGACGGGAATGAGAACGTAGAGAATTTCCATGATGTGAATTCCGCTTCAAGAACGGGAGCGACCGAGTCTAAGGGCATTGAGCACGACCCCGAGTGAACTCAAGGCCATCCCAAGCCCGGCCAGCCAAGGCGGCAGCAACCCCGCCAGCGCCAACGGAATGCAGGCGGCGTTGTACAAAGCGGCCCAGGCCAGGTTCTGGCGCACGATGCGCATCGCCTGTCGGCTGATCACAACAGCTTCCGGTAAACCCAGAAGACGCCCGCCCAGGATGATGAGGTCGGCTTGCGACTGTGCCAAGGCTGCCCCCTGGTCCAGCGCCACCGAGACATCGGCCTTGGCAAGCACGGGCGCATCGTTGATGCCATCGCCCACCACAGCGACGCGGTGACCTTCAGCCTGGATGCGGGCGATGACGTTGAGCTTGTCTTCCGGGGTGGCCTGGGCTTGCGCCACGATCAGATCCTGTCCTTGACCCAGGTGGCGTGCTGCGTCGTACACACGCGCCGCCTGATCGCCGGACAGTAACGCAGACTGGCAACCGAGCTCCCTAAGACGTTGCACTGTGGGTCGCGCCTCCTGGCGAAAAACCTCATCGAACACGAACCCGGTGACGGTGTCGGTCACCAGAACGCCGTTTTCATCCATGGCAGCCATCCAGACGCGGGCATCGTCGTCAAGTGGCCACGCCGCCCTGGATTCAGCGGGCGTCGGCATGACCCACGCCTGCAGACCCAGTCGCCAAACGCGCCCCTGCGCGTCAGTAGCCTGAACGCCCTTGCCTGCTTGCTCTCGCACATCAAGCCAGGTGGTTGCAGGCCAACCACCGGCGTCTTGCGCCGCTTTGACCAAGGAACGCGACAAAGGGTGTTGAGAGTAGGACGCCAGCGCAGCGGCAAGACCCCAGCGTGCGATCTGCGATGGTGGCAGCCCCTGGGCTGCAGAAACGCGCCCTGTCGCTGTGACGAGTGACACGACAGCAAGTTCACCTTCGGTGAGGGTGCCGGTTTTATCAAAGTACACCCGGTCGATTTGAGCCAGCGCTTCAAGGGCGTCAAGTCGCCGCACCAACAAGCCTTTGCGGGCCATGGCCCCAGCCGCACTCAACAGGGCAGAGGGCGCGGCCAGGGACAACGCGCACGGGCAGGTCACCACCAGCACCGACACTGCCACCCAGATCGATTTGGACGGGTCAATCCATTGCCATACCAGTGCACCCAGCCCGGCCAGGCAGATGACGGCCCACAAGAAAGGTGCTGCCATGCGGTCGGCGAAGCGCATCCAACCGGGTTTCTCGCTCATGGCCTGGTGCACCAGGGACACGATCTGCTGGTAGCGGGTGTCGGGGCCCAGTCGTTCAATGGCCATCCAGACTGGCGAAGTCATGTTGAGGCTGCCGGCCACGACCATTTGCCCGACGCGACGCGGTACGGCACGCGACTCCCCGGTGAGCAGGGATTCATCAACCTCGGTTTCACCTTGCAGGATCTGACCATCTGCCGGGAACGCCTGCCCCACAGCCACCCGCACGCGATCCCCATGCCGCAGGGACGACAAGGGCGTGGACTCACTCGCCACGGTCGAGAGGTTTTCATCGGCATTCACGGCCCGCTCGACGGCCTCGGGCAGGCGCACGCACATGGCTTCGAGCGACTGGGTGACCTGCTCGCGCGCGCGCGATTCAAGCCAACGCCCTGCCAGCAAGAAGGTGACGAACATGGTCAGGGAGTCAAAATAGGCTTCGTGACCGAAAACATCCTGGTTGCCAAAGGTCACCCCGGTGCTGACGACAAAGGTGCCAACGATGCCCAGGGAAACGGGGGTGTCCATCGACACCCTGCCCTGCAGGGCTGCATGCCAGGCTCCGCGCAGGAAGGGTCCGCAAGAAAACAGCATGACCGGCAGGCTGAGGACCCAGCACGCCCAGTTCATGAGGTTCCACAGATCGCGCGGTATGACGTCCTGACCCGCAACGTACTGGGGCCAGGTGATCATCATGACTTGCATCATGCAAAAGGCGGCCACCGACAGACGCCACAGGAGCACACGCCGCTCGCGTAGGCGTTCGTGTCCGGCGCGCGCAGCAGCATCGGGCCAGGCCCGGTATCCAGCCTTCTGAACGGCGCTGACCAGCTCGGACAGCTTGACGGCAGTTGGATCCACCAAAATGCGGGCACGCTGGGAGGTGGCTTGCACCTGCACGTCTGACACGCCAGGCACTTTGCGCAGCGCATCTTCGATGGTGATGGCGCATGCCGCGCAGTACATGCCGGAGAGGCCCAGACCAATGCGTCTTTGCGAACTGCCCAGCGGAATTTCGACCACGCACTGTTGCAACAGATCAGGATCATCGAGACCCGCCTGCTGGGCAGGCGTGAGGACAGCAGCACCGGGAATGCTGGTTTCGGTCACGACTTGGTTCATGGGCTCACTGCTAAAGTACGGGACGGACAGCGCGCGTGGAGAAAGCTACGCCACATCAAGAGTAAGCCTTGAATGTCCGGCTTTGAACTGTAAACCGAAACAAAGGGTTAGCCCTGATGATGGATTTCTCGCATCCCCGGAGTGCATTCACGGCGCTTCTGGCAAGCATGGTGTGGGTCACCGCAGCCCAGGCACAGGCACAAAGACTGCCGGTGATGCCATTGCGTGCAGGCATGCACAACATCAAGGCAGAGATGGCAGTGACGGACGAGCAACGTCAGATCGGGCTGATGCACCGCGCCAGCATGGGCAACAACGAGGGCATGCTGTTTGTGTTTGAGCGGCCGGGGGTGCAGTGTTTCTGGATGAAGAACACCTTGATCCCTTTGCAGACAGCGTTCCTGACTGACGATGGCACGGTGGTGAATCTGGCCGAAATGAAGCCGAAGAGTCTGGACAACCACTGTTCGGCAGGCCCGGTGCGCTTCGTTCTGGAGATGAACACGGGCTGGTTCAGCAAGCGCGGGATCAAGCCGGGCGCGCGCTTGCAGGGCGAGCCTTTCGGCACTCCCCGCTGAACACCACAGTTAGCGCGTTTTGGCCTGTATGCGCTCACGCAACTTGGGCAGCATGGTCAGGGCCGCTTCGCGGCCAGCCATGATGGAGAGGCGACGGGCACCAAAATCGGTGCTGCCCACCCCTTCGAGCTTGGGCCGCATGACCACATCGGCCTCGGCCATTTCCCACTGGCTGATGGCGTGCCCCATGATGTTGAAGGTTTGCAGCAGGATGTCCACGGCACCCTTGGTGGCTTGTCCTTCAGGGATGGCGGAGATGTCCACAGCGATGATCACATCCGCCCCCATTTGACGGGCGTAGCGCACGGGAACGGGTGAAACAGCCCCGCCATCGATGTACTCGCGCCCGCCGATGGTGACGGGCGAGAACACCGCCGGCACAGCACTGGATGCGCGCACGGCCATGCCGACATCACCACGTCGAAACAGGATGGGTTGACCGGTTTTCAGGTCGGTGGCGACCACGCCCAGCGGTGGGCGCAACGCCTCGATCGGTCGCCCACCCGTCTGAGCGCGTACAAACCTGGCCAGCGCCTCACCCTTGAGCAGGGAGCGCCCCGGAAACACCCAGTCGGTGATGGTGGACTCATCAAGGGTCATGGCCATGCGCCCCAACTCGGTCGGTGACTTGCCAGCAGCGTACAGCGCCGCCACGACACTGCCAGCCGAGGTGCCCACGACGACGTCAGGCTTGATGCCGTTTTCTTCCAGCACTTGCAGAACGCCAATGTGAGCGAAACCACGAGCGGCCCCGCCACCAAGCGCCAAGCCGATGCGGGGCGGTCGAGGCGCAGGTTTCGGGGGTGCGACAACGGGTGCAGGCGGCACGGTGGGTGCCGTGGTCACAGGCGTTGATGCCGGGGGCTGTCCGGGGAGGATGTGCCCGCACCCGGCAAGGCCAAAGAGCAGAGTCAGCAGCCAGATTCGGCGCGTCAATGTCTTATATGAAATTTGGAAATAAGCACGTTCCAAAAATGTTCTTCTCATGTATATGGTCACTCTATAGGATCCGATCCAGCCGATTGTGACCCCATCTGTTTGACTCCGCTTCATGAAGATCCGTAACCTTGACCTGAGCGACAACCCCATCAACGCCGAACACCGGGCGTTGGGTCTGCCGCCGGTTGAAGACGATATCAGCCACCCCTCACGTCACCCAGTGTTGCGTGTTGCCGTGTGGGCTGTGTCTTTTCTGTTGGTTGCGGTGGTGGCGTTTCTGGCAACCCGTCTGTTCAATGGCACGCATCAGGCAACGGGCTGGGAGTTGATCACACAGACTTTGACGGGTGACGCTTTCTGGAAAGCGGTGGCGGTCGGGTTGCTGGCGCAAACCGTGGATGGCGCACTGGGCATGGCCTACGGCATCACATCAGCGAGCTTCCTGCTGGCAACCGGTTCCACGCCTGCTGTGGCCAGCGCAAGCGTCCACATCGCCGAGGTGTTCACGACTGGGGTGTCAGGTATTGCGCATGTGAAGTTGGGCAATGTGAACCGCAGCTTGTTTCTTCGCCTGCTGATTCCGGGGATGTTGGGTGCCTCGCTAGGGGCCTGGACGGTGTCCTCGGTCGATGCCGCCATCATCAAGCCTTTCATTTCGGTGTATCTGTTTCTGATGGGGTTGTACATCGTCAGCAAGATTTTCCGCACCATCCAGGTTCGCAAAGAAGCGCCCCGTCATGTGGCCAAGCTGGGTCTGCTGGGAGGCTATGTCGATGCGGTAGGCGGTGGCGGCTGGGGGCCGGTGGTCACGACCACCCTGGTCGGCACCGGACAGGACCCGCGTACCACCATCGGGTCGGTGAACCTGGCTGAGTTTTTTCTGACGTTCATCAGTGCGTCGGTGTTCGCCATGTTGATTGACGAAACACCCTGGCCCACGGTAGCGGGCCTGGTGGTGGGGGGCTTGTTTGCTGCGCCGTTTGCCGCCTACCTCACCAAACATCTGCATACAAAGTCCCTGCTGGGCATCGTTGGCAGCGTGATTGCGCTGATCAGTGCCTACAATTTGTACCGGGCGCTCTACTGAGGTTGTTGTACCTCGTCGAGATGGCCCTTTTTTATTGACCAAACATGTACCAGTACACCGAATTCGACAAACAGTTTGTGCACCAGCGTGCCGCGCAGTTCCGCGACCAGCTGACCCGCCATCTTGACGGGCAACTGGCTGATGAGGAGTTTCGCGCATTGCGTTTGCAAAACGGCTGGTACATCCAGCGTCATGCGCCCATGACACGCGTGGCGGTCCCTTACGGGGAGTTGTCGAGCCGTCAGTTGCGACAACTGGCTCACATTGCACGCGAATTTGACAAGGGCTACGCGCACTTCACCACCCGCCACAACTGCCAGTACAACTGGATTCCGCTTGAACGTGCCGCAGATGTGATGGATTTGCTCGCTGATGTGGACATGCACGGCATCCAGACGTCGGGCAACTGCATCCGCAACATCTCGACCGACTACCTTGCGGGCATTGCGCCGGATGAAGTGGTCGATCCGCGCCCGTACTGCGAGGTGATTCGCCAGTGGTCGAGCCTGCATCCGGAATTCGCTTTCCTGCCGCGTAAATTCAAAATTGCAGTGACCGGCGCAACGGAAGATCGCGTCGCATCAAATTGGTACGACATTGGTCTGCATGTCCTCAAGAATGATGCGGGTGAAGTGGGTTTTCGCGTCATCGTGGGCGGCGGCATGGGGCGCACCCCGATCATCGGTACCGTGGTGCGAGAGTTCCTGCCCTGGCAGGAAATTCTGGTCTATATCGAAGCCATCATGCGGGTCTATAACCGCCATGGGCGTCGTGACAACTCTTTCAAGGCGCGCATCAAGATCCTCGTCAAGGCACTGGGTGAACAGTTCGCCAAGGATGTCGAAGAGGAGTTCGACGCTATTCTCAACCGCGATGTGGGCGGTCGGGACCACCTGATTCCACAGGCGGAGTTTGACCGTGTGGCTGCTTGCTTTGTGCAGCCCATCAGTGTCGAGGACGTGGCGGGTTCGGTCTGGTTGCCTCCCGCCGATGCGCCGGTGGCTTTCTTGAAATGGCTGGAGCGCAACACGGTGGCGCACCGGGTCAAAGGCTACCGCGCAGTGACACTGTCACTCAAGCGGGTAGGACAGGCCCCTGGCGACACCACCGACGCGCAAATGGATGCAGCGGCCGATCTGGCCGATCGCTTCAGTTGCGGTGAAGTTCGCGTGCGATACGACCAGAATCTGCTGCTGCCCTGGGTGCGCGAGTCAGACTTGCTGGCACTGTGGGAACAGGCCAAGGCGGCTTCGTTTGCAGTGCCCAATATTGGCCTGCTCAGCGACATGATTGCCTGCCCAGGGGGTGATTTTTGCGCCCTGGCCAATGCACGCTCGATCCCGATTGCCAATGCGCTGATTGAGCGTTACCAGGATCTCGATGAGCTCTACGACATTGGCGACATCAATCTTCACATCAGCGGTTGCATCAATTCTTGCGGCCACCATCACAGCGGCCACATTGGCATTCTGGGCGTGGACAAGGATGGCAGCGAGTGGTATCAGGTGACGCTGGGAGGGGCGGATGGATCGCATGGTTCGCCCAATGCCACGCCGGGCAAGGTCATTGGCCCTTCGTTTGCATCAGACGAGGTCGCCGATGTGGTTGAGGCGCTGATCGAGACCTACCGCAGCATCCGCACGGGCAAGGAGACTTTCCTGGAAACGGTGCGCCGTGTCGGCATCGACCCCTTCAAGGCAGCAGGCAATGCCGTGCGCCATACGACGGCCAAGGCCGCCTGAGTCACCCTCTTCAATTTCCCAGCACACCATGTCCGGACTCACGCTTGAATTTGTCGTTCCACGCAACGATCCCTGGCGCAAGCTTGCGGGCGAAGATGGCCCCATCTCGCATCCCAAGCCTGCCGCCCACCTGTTGCTCACGCTGGCGCAGTGGCACGCGGTGCGCCACACCTGGCCTGTCGATCTGGCCGTCGGGGTGTCGTTCCCGAATGATCACGACGTCGAGGATCTGGCCGAAGACCTGCCGCGATTGGCTCTGATCGAATTGCAGTTTCCGAAATGGACCGATGGCCGAGCCTACAGCCAGGCTCGCTTGCTGCGTACCCGCTACCGTTTCAGCGGTGAGGTTCGGGCAGGTGGTGATGTGGTGGCAGACATGGCCCCCTTGCTTGCGCGTACTGGTTTCAGCTCGGTGGTGTTGCGCGCAGATCAAAACCGCGACATTGCAGAGCGCGCGCTCAAAATGTTCACCCCCGTGGGCCACTATCAAGGCGATGCACACGTCACTCAACCGCGCTTCGCTCGCACAGTCTGAAGCACCATGAGCGCATCGTCCTCACTGCCCCCATCATCACCCATCGGTGCAGACGCACCGGCTGGTTCAGCCATCACGCTCTACAACCACCCAAGTGCGGACTACGCAGCCAAGGTGCACGCCACCATCGAGTTGCTCAAGGCCGCAGCTTTTGAGCACCCAGGCAAGGTCGTGCAGGCCACCAGTCTGGGCGTGGAAGACATGATCGTCACCGACCTGATCGCCCGTTACCAGTTGCCCATTGCCATTGGCACGCTGGAGACCGGCATGCTGCATCCGGAAACGACTGCCTTGATTGGCACCATCGAGACGCACTATGCCGACGCGGGTCTGCATGTCGAGGTGTACAAGCCGGAGGCCGAGGCCGCGATCACATTCGTGATGCAGCACGGCGACAAGGCCATGTACGAAAGCATCGACCTGCGCAAGGCCTGCTGCGGCATCCGCAAGCTGGAGCCGCTGGGCCGCATGCTGGCCGATCGCAGCGCCTGGATCACGGGTCTGCGCCGCGAACAGTCCAACAACCGTGGCGAGATGGCTGCGCGCGAACTGGACGACAAGGGCCGTACCAAGTTCAACCCGTTGATCGAGTGGACCTGGGGCGATGTGTGGCACTACGTGTCCGTCAACCATGTGCCCTACAACCCGCTGCATGACCAGTTCATGCCCAGCATCGGTTGTGCGCCTTGTACGCGCGCCATCGCCGTGGGCGAGGACTTCCGCGCCGGCCGCTGGTGGTGGGAAGACGAGAAGGCCAAGGAATGCGGCTTGCATGTCAAGCAGCACGGCGACGCTTAAGCGTCGCCCGGATCGCGCAGCACGACGATGGCTGATGGTGTCAAAAGGCCAACAGATTTGAAAGAAAACAAGATGAGTAATGTGAATCAATTGCTGGCGGATGTGGACCACCGCCACCTGGACGCCCTGGAAGAAGAAGCCATCTTCATCCTGCGTGAAGTGGCCGCCAGTTTCGAGCGCCCTGCCCTGCTGTTTTCCAGCGGCAAGGACTCGTGCGTGGTGCTGCACCTGGCCGAAAAAGCCTTCAAGATGAAGAACGCGCAAGGCAAGCTGGAAGGCAAACTGCCCTTCCCGCTGCTGCACGTGGACACCGGCCATAACTTCCCGGAAGTGATCGCCTTCCGCGAACAGCGTGTGGCTGAAATCGGCGAACGCCTGGTTGTGGCCCACATGGAAGAGTCCATCAAGCGCGGCACCGTGCGTCTGGCCCACCCCCTTGAGTCGCGCAACGGCCACCAGACCGTGACCTTGCTGGAAGCCATCGAAGACGGCCGCTTTGACTGCCTGATCGGCGGTGCCCGTCGTGACGAAGAGAAGGCCCGCGCCAAGGAGCGCATTTTCTCGCACCGTGACAGCTTCGGCCAATGGCAACCCAAGGAGCAACGCCCCGAGCTGTGGAACCTGTTCAACACCCGCATCAAACCGGGCGAGCATTTCCGTGCCTTCCCGATCAGCAACTGGACCGAGCTGGATGTGTGGCTGTACATCGCACGCGAGGGCATCCCCTTGCCGCAGCTGTATTTCAAGCACCCCCGTCAGGTGATCCGTCGCAAAGGGTTGTTGGTGCCGTTGACCGACGTCACCCCGACTCAAGCTGGGGAAGTGGTCGAGACCGTTGAGGTTCGTTTCCGCACCGTGGGTGACATGACCTGCACCTGCCCGGTCGAATCAACCGCTGCCAGTGCCGCCGACATCGTCGCCGAGACCCTGCTCGTGACCGTGAGTGAGCGTGGCGCGACCCGCATGGATGACCGCACGTCCGAGGCCTCGATGGAGCGCCGCAAGAAGGAAGGATATTTCTGATGAACACCGTGATTCACAACGAGGCCACAGAAGAACTGGCGCACAAGGCCTTGCGCTTTCTGACTGCTGGCAGCGTGGACGATGGCAAGAGCACCCTGATCGGTCGTCTGCTGTTTGACAGCCGAGCCATTCTGGCCGACCAGCTGGATGCGCTCGAAAAGCGCGCCGCCGGTGCCCCCATCGACCTGTCGCTGCTGACCGACGGCCTGGAAGCCGAGCGCGAGCAAGGCATCACCATTGATGTGGCTTACCGCTACTTTGCGACCAAAGCCCGCAAGTTCATCATCGCTGATGCCCCCGGTCACGAGCAGTACACCCGCAACATGGTGACCGCTGCTGCGGGCTCGGACGCCGCCGTGGTGCTGGTGGACATCACCAAGATCGACTGGAAATCCCGCACCGAAGCAATGCACGTGCCGCTGCTGGCCCAGACCCGCCGTCACAGCCTGTTGGCCCACCTGTTGCGTGTGCCCTCGATCGTTTTTGCGATCAACAAGCTCGACGCCATCGAGGACGACACCGAGACCGCCTTCAACAACGTCAAGGCCTCACTGGAAGCGTTTGCAGCGCATGCCGGGTTCGAGGTCAGGGGCGTGATCCCCGTGTCGGCCCTGCGCGGCGACAATGTGACCACGCCCAGCGCGAATTGGCCCTGGTACAGCGGCCCCACGCTGCTGCAGGTGCTCGAGCAACTGCCTGTGACCGATGAACGCCATGACGGTGCCTTGCTGCATCCGGTTCAGTACGTCACCCGCGACAGCGTGGGTGAAGGCGACGCATCTGCCTCGGGGACAGGCCATCAATACCGCGCCTTCTGGGGCCGCATTGCCCACGGATGCGTGAAAGCTGGCGACGAAGTGCAGATGTTCCCCTCGGGTGAAACCGCCATCGTCGCCGAAGTGCGTCACGCTGCTTTGGTGGTCGATCAATGCGAAGCTGGTCAGTCTGCGGGGATCGTGCTGGATCGTCAGGTGGACATCTCGCGCGGCGACTGGATTCACACGCCTGGCAGCATCCAGCCTACTGCCGAGTTCAATGCCACGCTGGCGTGGTTAGACACCGAACCAGCCGTGGTGGGACGCAAATACTGGGTGCGTCACGGCAACCGCTGGGTTCAGGCCCGCATCACCACGATCGTCAACAAACTCGACATTCACACCTTGTCAGATCAAGAAGCGAGCGAATTGTCGGTTAACGAGATCGGAACTGTGCAGATTCAGACACAACAGGCTTTGCCGGTTGAAGCTTACGTGGACAATCGGGTCGGTGGCGCCTTGATCGTGGTGGATCCGACCACGAACCGCACCAGCGGTGCATTGCTGGTCAAGGCTGCCTGATTCAGACTCAGTTCAAGCCTGCCTACCATCATGACTCAGCCCTGCTCTCTGGTTAACGCGAAAATTGTCTTCATTGGGGCCGGGCCTGGGCAGGCTGATCTGATCACGGTCCGGGGCAGCCGTATCCTCGCGCAGGCACACGTGGTGCTGTACGACGCGCTGTCCGACGAAGCGCTGCGCGACCTGGCTCCGCAAGCCTCCTGGATTGACGTGGGCAAGCGCGGTTTTTCAGGCAAAGAGGGCAGCGACTTCAACGGTCAAACCCGCATCAACCAGTTGCTGGTTGAGCAGTCACTGGCCGTGGGCGCGATTCATGGCGAGAACGGACTGGTGGTTCGACTCAAAGGGGGAGACCCCAGCCTGTTCGGCCGCCTCGAAGAAGAATTACACGTGCTATACGACGCTGGCATTCCCTGCGAGGTGGTACCGGGTGTGACGTCGGCTTTGGCCGCTGCGGCCGCGACCCAGCGACCTTTGACACGGCGGGGCACAGGCCGCAGCGTGGCTTTCACCACCGCCATGACGCGTACGGGGGATCTGCAATGTGGTTTGGGCCCCGGTCAGCGCGCAGACACGGAAGTGTTTTATATGGCGGGCCGCCAACTCGAACCTTTGTCTAAAGGTTTGCTGGAGGCGAGTTGGCCCGCAGAGACCACAGTCAGTGTCGTGTCACGCGCAGGATGGCCTGACATGCGTCACTCGATGCACACGGTTGGCACACTGGGCAGAGCCAGCGAGATTCACGCGGGTCGGCCGACACTGGTGATTGTGGGCACCGGTGCCACCGATATTCCTGAACAACCTTTGACCCATATCGCCTTATGCGGTGAAGGTCGTAGCGCCTGAAAGCGTTGCAGCCCGTTAAAATCGAAAATTACCCTTTAACCGTTACAAGAGACCTGACATGACCCACGTCGTCACCGAAGCCTGCATCAAATGCAAATACACGGACTGTGTGGACGTGTGCCCGGTGGACTGCTTCCGCGAAGGCCCCAACTTCCTGGTGATTGATCCTGACGAGTGCATTGACTGCGCCGTGTGCATCCCAGAGTGCCCTGTCAACGCCATCCTTCCCGAAGAAGATGTGCCGGGCAACCAGCAGCAGTTCATTCAAATCAACGCGGATCTGGCCAAGAACTGGCCCAGCATCACGAAGCGCAAGGACGCCCTGCCTGACGCGGACAACTGGAAAGACACCCCCAACAAGCTGGGTGATCTGATCCGCTGACCTTGCCGTGACCCAGCCCTTGATGACGAACACCGATGCCGTGGTCATCGGGGCCGGTCCGGTGGGCCTGTTTCAGGTTTTCCAGCTCGGTTTGCTGGGTTTGAAAACCCACCTCATCGACGTGCTGCCTGAAGTTGGCGGCCAGTGCGTGGCGCTGTACCCCGACAAGCCTATTTACGACGTTCCTGGCCTGCCAATGTGCTCAGGTCGTGAGCTTGCCCAGCAGTTGCTGACGCAGGCACGGCCATTTCTGCCCGTGGATGCAGTATCAGGTCAATGTGCCAATCTGCATCTGGGGCAACTCGTCAGTCAGTTGCGAGCGCAGCCCGATGGCGGTTTCGTGGTCGAAACCGACCACGGCGTGCGTTTGTGCGCCCGTACCGTTTTTGTGGCGGCAGGTGCTGGTGCCTTTGTGCCGCGCACACTCAATCTGCCCTCCCTGGACGGGGCATGCAACCTCCACTACCACCTTGATGACGCCGCGCCGGCTGCCTGGGCTGGTCAGCGCGTGGTGATCGCCGGAGGAGGCGACGAGGCCCTGAGCGCCGCGCTGACATTGTCCAACCTGCCCGATGGCGAACGCCCCGCCACACTGACCCTGCTGCATCGACGTGACCAGTTTCAGGCCGATGCAACCCTGGATGCGGCGATACGCAAGTTGTTGGCAGCCCAAAGACTGCAATTGGTCGTGGGCATGCCCTCGGGTGTGGATGTGCAAGACGGCAAGGTCGTCAGCCTGACCTTGCTTGGGCCTGACAGCATGAGCCGCGAATTGCAATTGGACAGGTTGCTGGTTCGTCAGGGCATGAGCCCCAAGCTGGGCCCGCTCAGTCAATGGGGTCTGACACTGGAGCGCAAGCAGGTGAGCGTGTCTGCCGCCACGTTTGAGAGCAGCACGGCGGGCGTGTACGCCGTGGGCGACATCAACATCTACCCTGGCAAAAAACGCCTGTTGCTGTGCGGCTTCCATGAGGCGACGCTGGCCGCCCACGCGGCAGCGGCGGCGCTCCATCCCGAGGCACCGCCCCACCTGCTCTACACCACCACAAGCCCGCTGCTGCACCAGCGCTTGGGCGTGCAACCCACACGCTGACATCACCCTTTCATGCCGCATGCCCAACCCGGGTTCAATGTGAGCATAAAATGCGGCCTTCGCTAGGGGTGCGTTGTCGATCTGCTGATCGGCACACGCTGAGAGAGTCCCTTTGAACCTGAACGAGGTCATCCTCGCGTAGGGAAGCGCAAGCCGATCACGGACACACCGCCCCAGGTGTGTCTGCGCTCGCTGCAGCCCCACCGAGACGCCTCATCTGTCTTTGCCGTGGAGCTGCACAGAATGCGTCGTTTTTCATCCCCCCATCCCCTTCGTCACCCGAGCTTGTCGCCACTCGCTGCGGCCGTCTGTAGCGTGTGCTTCAGCATGGGTGCACAGGCTCAAAGCACTGCTGACGAGGCCTCCATCCTGCCTTCGGTTGGCGTGACCGCTGCGGTCAAACGTCAGGCCAAGGCCAGCATTGCCGGACTAGGTGATGGCCCGGCATGGCAACAACCCGTCCAGGCGCAAACCTTCAGCCAAGAAATGCTGAAGGACACGCAAGTGACGCGCCTGGCAGACTTGACCAAGCTCGATGCGAGCGTGACGGACTCGTACAACTCGGTTGGGTACTGGGATTACCTGTCGGTGCGTGGCTTCACGCTGGACAACGGCTACAACTATCGCCGTGAGGGCTTGCCGGTGAGCGCAGAAACGCGCTTTCCGCTGGAGAACAAGGCCAGCCTGGAAGTGCTCAAGGGTACCAGCGGCCTGCAATCGGGCGTGAGCGCACCCGGTGGGCTGGTGAACATGCTGGTGAAGCGGCCAGAGGGTCGCGTTCGCAGCGCGGGTGTATCGCTGGACAATGCCGGGGAAGCCAGTGCGCAAATTGACTGGGGTGACCGCTTTGGTTTGCAAGGTGAGTTCGGGTTGCGCGTCAATGCGGCCGTGGCGAAGCTGAACACGCATTTCGACAACACTGAGGGACACAGCCGCTTGCTGGCATTGGCGGGCGATTGGCGCTTGAGCCCGAATACCTTGATCGAGGCCGAGATCGAGCACAGCGATCGCAGTCAGCCCACCTTGGCGGGCATGAGCTTGATCGGAACTGCCCTGCCCTCGGCTCGGGCGTATTCCCGCCATCTGAATTTGAACAACCAGCCCTGGTCGCAACCGGTGGAGATGACCGGCACAACCGGGACCGTGCGCTGGACGCAAAAGCTCGACGCCAGCTGGAGGTCGGTGGTGACCTATGGCGAACAGCATTTGCGCACGAACGACCACATGGCGTTTCCGTATGGATGCTACGACGCGGGCAGCGACACCTACTTCTATGCGGCTTGCCCGAACGGTGATCTGGACCTCTACGACTACCGCTCTGACAATGAGAAACGCCTGATGCGTTCGCTGAAGGGAGAGTTGAGCGGGGTGGTGACCCTGGCAGGCATGCGGCACGAACTGAGGATGGCGTTGCTGCGCTCGCTGTATGGCACGGATCTGAAGCCACAGGCGTACAACTACTCTGGCACGTTGAACCTGGCGAACCCCTATGCCGCACTGCCAGCTGCGCCTGACATGGGTGCTCCCAGCCCCAACCGCTGGGAGCGCACCACGGAGCTGTCCATTCAGGACACGGTCCAGTTGGCCCCGTCCTGGACAGCGTGGCTGGGCATGCGCCACACTCGCCTGAACCGCCACAGTGTTGAAACCGATGGCGACAAGGACATTCGCATCGAACAGACCCTGAACACCCCGTGGGCGGCATTGGGTTGGACGTTCGCGCCCAAAACGCAGGCCTATGTCAGCTGGGGCGAAGGGATGGAGTCCAAAGCGGCACCACGACGCTTGTCGAACCCACCAGACAACGCGGGGCAGATTCTGCCGACGCTCAAGAGTCGTCAGGCCGAATTGGGCGTCAAAAGTCAGTACGCGCAGGGCTCGGTGAACGTGCAATGGGGGGCCAACCTGTTTGACATTCGCCGTCCATACGTGGAAGAGGTGGGCAACGCCTACCAGATTGATGGCGATGCCCGCCACCGTGGTGTGGAAGGTTTCTGGCAAGGACGCATGGGTGCCTGGGGGCTGGGTGGCAGCGTCATGTTCATCAATGCAGAACGTCGCCGCAGTCAACTTGACGGTGTGAGTGGCAAGGACCCGGTGAACGTGCCCGAGCGTGCCATCAAGCTGTCTGGCAGCTACAGTTTCCGTGCCCCTTGGGTGACGACGGTGCAGGCGGACGTGGTGCATGAAGGCCAGCGATGGGTGGATGTGGCGAATACCGTGCGCCTGCCCTCGTGGACACGTGTGGACCTGAGTGTGCGCGCCGTACAGACTTTGTCAGCGCAGCGCGGCATCACCTGGCGACTGGGCATGGTCAACGCTTTCAACAAACGTGCGTGGCGAGAAGCACCCTTGATGTTCGGCGGCCACACGTATCTGTTCCAGATGCCTGAGCGAACCCTCACCGCTTCGGCTCAGATTGATTTTTAAACAGCATGCGTTGACGCAGGACGACAGCGCCTTGAGGCGTGCGCACAAAAGATGCTATAGTGTCGTTCTCGGTTGATTGATGCTCAGTGATTGTTACTCAGCAGAGGTCAACCTGTTCCCCGATAGCTCAGTTGGTAGAGCGCCGGACTGTTAATCCGTAGGTCCCTGGTTCGAGCCCAGGTCGGGGAGCCAAAAAATTCAAGACGGCTTTGCGCGCCAATTTGCAAAGCCCGACATCGCATGATCCCCGATAGCTCAGTTGGTAGAGCGCCGGACTGTTAATCCGTAGGTCCCTGGTTCGAGCCCAGGTCGGGGAGCCAGAAATATCAGGCAATTCAAAGGCTTGGCAAGTTAACTTGCTGAGCCTTTTTTCATTGCCGCGTCCACTCGGCGACGCACCGCCCTGCAAGCCCGTCAGACAGCCCAGCGGTTTCGTCCAGATGCTTTGGCGCTGTACAGAGCCGCGTCAGCCTGTTCAACCAGTCGTCCTTCGTGATGCTTGTCGGCGGGTTGATCACTGGCTGCACCCACGCTCACCGTCACCACAGTGGCCGCGTCGGATGCGCGGTGCGGAATCGCCTGGGCGGCAACGGCTGCTACCACACGCTTGGCCACAGCCACAACCCCTGCAGCGTCCGTGTCGGGCAGGATCACCGCCAGCTCTTCGCCACCGTAGCGGGCCACCAGATCGGTTTCGCGCAGCATCGCGCCTTGCACCGCCTGGGCCACAGCCTGCAGGCATGCATCGCCAGCGGGATGACCGTAGCTGTCGTTGTAGCGCTTGAAATGGTCCACGTCGATCATGAGCAAACCCAGCGGTTCTTTGCGACGCAA
The DNA here is from genome assembly GCA_017994835.1 of Aquabacterium sp. GTDB lineage: Bacteria > Pseudomonadota > Gammaproteobacteria > Burkholderiales > Burkholderiaceae_C > Aquabacterium. The sequence goes on from JAGOKC010000008.1 coordinate 40,814, forward strand.
GGCGCTGGCCCACGCTTCTTTCAGCCGAACATCGAAGTACTTGCGGTTGGCAATTTGCAGCAGGCCATCCATGCGTGAATGGGCCTCCAGCTGCACGTACGCCTTCTGCAGTTTTTGGTTGGCCGCCTCAAGCTGCTCTGTGCGTTGGGCAACGCGATCTTCAAGTGTTTGATTGGCTTGCGCCAACTCGGTGTTTTGACGCGAAAGCACGTGGTACAGGTTGGCAACCAGCTTGAGTACAGCCTTGGTGCCGTTGTCGCGCGCGTGGGCCTCGCGCTCAAAGGCCTCTTGAGCGCTCACACCGCTGTGAATCATCTGTATCTGTCGCGCCAGCGATTGATCAATCCCCAGAATGTGCAGGCTCAACCATGTGGTCAGAAAACCCACCAGGTTTTCCACGGGCTGGGACACCGCACCTCTGCGCTCCCACATCGCCTGAATCTGTTGCACGAATTGTTCGTGAGTGGCGTGGTGCATCTGGATGTGGCGGCTGTCCACGCCCTCCGCATGCATCAGGTCTTCTTCGTCACGAAAATGGAAGCGCGTGTAGTCAACGATGCGAGCAAAGGTGTCGCTGAGCACGCCTTCTTGGTCGGTGCTTTGAGAGAATAGAGATGTGTTCAGTTCATTGAACAGATCAACCAGGTTGTGATGCTGTTCATCGACCTGGGACAAACCGGTGATGAAGTCCTGGTCCCATACAAATGCATCCATCAGATGTCTCGTTTGAAGTTGTCCGCGATGAGTTTAATCCGCTCTGCTGGCATACGGGTATGGGATGTTTGACATTGCACAAACCGATGTTCAACGCATCAGCTTGGCTTTGATCAAGGCGACAGCCTGACGGGGTATGTACACCTTGCCAGTCTGGTCGGCCAGCACCACCAGGCCTTCGAGTTCGTGCAGCTGGTCGGCAGTGTGGAGTTGATTTTTGTGAATGGGCAAGCTGACCTGTTCACCCTGGTCATTGCGCACCCGCAAGACAGGGTTGGCCATTTGGGCATGGTCAACTGCGGCGCGCAAGCCCATCGCCTCAAGTTCCGGGATGGCATCGACAAACAGGCGTGCCTGCAAGGCCTGCAGATCCAGTCCCATCAAGGCAGCCATGTGCCGGCCCAAGGCGGCGTTGTCCCACAGCCCGATGACGCGGCCAGGGCCGTAGCTGTAGAGAAAAGGATCCCCGCCTGTGTGGTTGCCAGTGGTCCAACCCAAGCCGGATCGCCGTGACAGCATGGGGCCCAGTACCGACTGCAGCCAGGTTTGCGGCGGTGTGCTCTGGATGGCCTGCACTTCTGCGGCACTCACGTCCTGGATGCCCCAATGCTGCTTCAGGGTGTCTTTGATGCGCACCTCGGACTTGTCGAGTGCCAGCAAACGAGCCAGACCTTCGCCAGTGAGCTGGGTGCGTCGCAGCGGGGCCACCAGGCTGTCGTCGTCGGTGCTGGCGTACTGAGTGGCATCGCGTCGCCCGATGCTCAGGCCACCGTTGCCGTGGTCGGAGGTGCTGATGATGAGGGTCTGGCCGTCAGCACGAGCGAAGTCGAGCGCCACCTTGACGGCTGCGTCGTAGGCAGCGAGGTCGCTGATCACGCCGGAGGGGTCGTTGCCGTGTGCAGCCCAGTCCACTTTCGAGGCTTCAACAAACAGGAAGAAGCCTTGTTTGCGACCTTTCTCGCTGCGCGAGAGCAGGTCGATGGCCCTGTGGGTCATTTCGGCCAGCGAGGGTTGATCTGGCGCGAAGTGAGCACGGTCAAGGTCGAAGGCCATGTCATCGGGCGCAAACATGCCGAACACTTTGGGCCCGGAGGTGGCATGCAGCTGCGCGCGGGTGCGAACGTAGGTGTAGCCCTTGGCACGCAGAACCTCGGTCAGATCTTCGTTGTCCTGACGCACCCCCCGACCGTCGGCCATGGGCAGGAGGTGTTGCTCACCACCGCCCAGGACAACGTCAAGATGCTGATAGACCTGCTGCTCACCGATGTCGTTGTAGCGGCCACGATCGTGGGTGTGCGCGCTGAAGGCGGCCGGTGAGGCGTGCTGGATATTGGAGGTGGCCACCAGGCCAGTGGCCCGACCGCTCAGGCGCGCGCCTTCGAGCACGGTGGGCAGGGGGGCGTAAGGTTGGGCTGACTCGGACACGCCAGCGATGGTGACCCGCCAGGGGGCAACGGCAATGCCTTTGTTGCTGCCTTTGCGCCCCGTGGCAAAGGCGCTTGCGCCCGGTGCCGAGTCGGTGATGATGGAGTCAGCTCCGTAGGTTTGCACGGCACCGGTGAGGATGTCGTCGGAGGCCAGTCGCTTGCCTGTGACCCAGCGCGTGAGTGCCCAGGCTTCGTGAGGGGTGCCATCGCTCATCATGAAGATGACGTTGCGAACCGGGGGGGCCGGGTCCGCGCCAGGTGCCGATGCAGGCAGGTTGCTGCACGCCGTCAGGGCGAGGCTCAACACCAGAGCGAGGTGAGATGCGATGCGGCGGATCATGGCTGCAGGTGTCAACGCCAGGGCATGACGGGCACGGTGGAGATGCTGTTGGCCGGAGCCCCTTCGATCAGCTTGCGGCTGATGCCCAGATAGACCAATGTGCGGTGCGGGGCATCCCACAGGCGCACGACACGGGTTTCCTTGAACAGGATGGAGGTGTCTTCACTGAAAACGGTTTCGTTGTCGGGCAATTTGGCGGGCAGTGTGATGGGGCCGGTCTGGCGACACGCCAGTGAGAACTGGCTGGGGTCTTCAGCAAGGCCGAGGCTACCTTTGACGCCGCCCGTGCGCGCTTGACTGACGTGGCAGGTGACGCCTGGCACTTTGGGGTCGGCAAAGGCTTCCACACACACCTTGTGGTTGGCCCCCCAGAATTTCCAGGCTGTGGTGACGCAGCCAACGGTCTCTGCGTGGGCAGAGGTCAGCATGGTGAGGACAAGGGTGGCAGCGATGGCTGGATGTTTCATGCAGGGATGATAGTGGGCTCTTCCTTGTCCTTGTCCTTGTCCTTGTC